>CBDCGK010000003.1:0-445650 GCA_965216675.1 Acidimicrobiales bacterium
GATGCTGCGAATGGCGGCGAGGGCGTCGGCCGAACGGTTCGGCTTGCGTTCGGCCACCACCGTCATGCCGAAGGCCTTGGCCCGCTCGGCCACGGCCAGACCGATGTCACCGAGCCCGATGATGGCCAGTTGCTTGCCGAAGACGCCGTCGGCCTTGGTGTAGGACGTCTTGTTCCAGCGGCCTTCCCGCAGCTCGGAGGTGTTGTCGGGAATTCGACGGTCGAGTGCCAGGATCAGCCCCATGGCCAGTTCAGCCACCGCGATGGCGTTGCGGCCGGGCACGTTGCAGACGTAGATACCCCGGGCCGATGCCGCTGCTGCGTCGATGTTGTCGGTGCCGGCACCTGCTCTCACGATGAGGCCCAGACCGTCGGATGCGGCAATGGTGTCGGCGGTGACCTTGGTGCTGCGCACGACCAGGACCTCATAGCCGGCGATAACCGACGGGAGATCGTCGGCTGTCAGGCCGGCCCGGATGTCGACGGTGTGCCCGGCCTCGCGGAGGCGGTCGACGGCTTGTTCATCGACCGAGTCGGCGTACAGGATTCTCATCATGGTCTCCCAGGTGTCGAGGCCCGGGGCCGGCCGTAGGCGGGCATCGGGGTCGGATCGTTGCGGGATTGGCTACTCGCGGGAGGCCGGCCCCCTGCGTGAGCCTGCCTTCTGTGACCGTAATACATCACCGCCATCCGCGTCCAGATCAAGCCGGCGCGGTCCAATCGTGAGCACAGGCCTTGTCACCGGGCACACTGAGTTCCATGACCGAAGCCCCTGTCGAAACCCCGAGTACCAACGATCAGAACCTCAACGCCAAGATCCTCACCGTGTCCGACGGTGTCATCGCCGGCACTCGAACCGATGCGTCCGGCCAGGCGCTCGACGAACTACTCACCGACGCCGGGTGGTCCGTGGTCGAGCGTCGTCAGGTCGCCGACGGCGTCGAGTCCGTCGGAGCGGCTTTGACCGAGATGAGCGACGGGTTCAACGGACTGCTGGTCACCACCGGCGGCACCGGATTCGGGCCCCGCGATCTCACCCCCGAGGGCACCAAGGCGGTGCTCGAACGGGAGGCACCGGGGATCGCCGAGGCCATGCGGCTGTGCAACGACCGGGGCCTGGGGCGGTTGAGCAGGGCGGTGGCCGGCACACGCGGCCGCTGTCTGATCCTCAACACGCCCGGCTCGACCAAAGGTTCGGTGGAGACGTTGCAGGCTGTGCTCGACGTCGTTCCCCACGCCGTCGATCTGTTGGGCGGCGGTCGTCCGCACTGACCCTCGATGATGGCCGCCACCGCCCGGTCGGTAATCTACGGGCCGCTCACCGCTCGGATCCGTTAGCGTTGAAGTCATGTTGAGACTCGTCCTGCCCAAAGGCTCACTCGAAAAGGCGACGATGGAGCTGTTCGACGCCGCCGATCTGTCGGTGCGACGCAGCTCGTCGGTCCAGTACTCGGCCTCGATCAAGGACCCCAGGGTCGCCTCGGTCAGGATCCTTCGTCCGCAGGAGATCCCGGTCTACGTCGCCGAGGGGCTGTTCGACATCGGCATCACCGGACGCGACTGGGTCGAGGAAACGAGCAGCGACGTGGTTTCACTCGGCGAGCTGAAGTACTCCAAAGCCACCTCCGATCCGGTCCGCCTGGTGGTGGCCGTGCCGAATGACTCGTCCATCCAGTCGGTGGACGAACTGAGCGACGGGGTGCGGGTGTCGAGCGAATACCCCGCACTCACGAAGCGGTTCTTCGCCGCACGGGGGATCGACGCCGACGTTCGGCTGTCGTATGGGGCCACGGAGGCCAAGGTCCCCGACATCGTCGATGTGGCGGTCGATCTCACCGAGACCGGTCGGGCGCTACGGGCGGCCGGCCTGCGGATCATCGACACGATCATCACCAGCTACACCGAGGTGGTGGCGAACCGTGAGTCGTATGCCGACCCGGACAAGCAGCACGCCATGAACCAGCTCATGATCCTGTTGCAGGGCGCACTCGAAGCCCGAACCCAGGTGCTGGTCAAGTTGAACGTGGCCGACGGGGTGTCGCTCGACAAGGTCATCGGGCTACTGCCCTCGATGAAGGCGCCGACCGTGAACGAACTCCATGGTGGCGCCGGATTCGCGGTGGAGACCGTCGTGCCCAAGGCGGAGATCAACATCCTCATCCCCGATCTGAAAGATGCGGGCGCGACCGACATCATCGAACTCCCGCTGGCCAAGATCGTCCACTGAGAACCGGGGTCGACGGCGACCCCTGGGCACTGGAAACGAATCCGTGGTCGAACCGTAACTTCGGGGCGCCAACGGCCGACGTGAAACCGGTGGTTTCCGCACCTCCACCACCATCGTCGGCTCGAGACTTCCAGCACGACCTCCATGCCGGTGGGATCGACATCGAGTACGAAGCGGTCCCCGTCGATGCGGAGATCGCCACGTCGGCCCCGGATCCGGGTGCCGACCGGACCATCCGGGTATTGACCGCATTGCAGTCGGCGCTCGGTCGGATTCCGCCGTGGTTGCCGCCGGTCAACGTTGCCGCCGTCGTCGTCCTCGGTTGGTGGGCCGCCCTCGGATTGGAACGGGCCGACGGCGCCCGCCACATCGGTTCGACGCTCACGCTCGTGTTCGGCATCGCGCTGACCGTTGCGATCGGCATCACGGTTCGGGCGCTCGAGCGGATGCAGCTGCTCGACGACGAGCTGAGGCATCTTGCCGGCGACCCGAACGTCGACCCGCTGACCGGCCTGATGAACCGGGCTGCTCTGTCGGCCGACGTGGAACGGCGTCTGTCGGCGATGTCCGACGACACCCTGGTCGGCGTCCTGTTCTGCGACATCGACCGGTTGAAGGTGGTCAACGACTCGCTCGGTCACGATGCCGGAGACGAGGTGCTGCGGGTAGCGGCCGACCGGTTGCGCCGGGTGTTGCGCCGTGACGACGCGATCGGCCGGTTCGGTGGCGACGAGTTCGTCGTCACCACCAGCGGTCTGCGAACGCCACGGGACCTGGAACTGCTGGCCGACCGGCTCGTCGGGGTGCTGGGTCGCCCCACCACGCTCGCCGATGACGCCACCCCGATCGTGTCGGGCAGCGTCGGCATCGCCTGGGCGGCCGGCGGTGATCCCGACGCCCGGCTTCCGTCTCCGGCCGAAACCGCCGCCGAGCTTCTTCGCAACGCCGACAGCGCCATGCAACTGGCGAAACGGGAGGGTGGCGGTCGCTACGCCGCGTTCGATCCGTCGGCCCGAGCCCACGCCATTGCCCGTCTGGAGTTGGAGCAGGATCTACGGCGGGGCGTCGAGTCCGGCGAACTTGTCGTCCACTACCAGCCGATCATCGATGTCGTCACCGGTCGGGCCCACCGGTTCGAGGCTCTCGTGCGCTGGAACCACCCGGTTCGGGGAATGGTTCATCCTGCCGACTTCCTCTCGGTTGCGTCCGAGTCGAACCTCATCGTCGAACTGGGTTCGATCGTGCTGAACGAGGCTTGCCGGCAGGCAGTCCAGTGGACCGAGCGAACCGGGCGGCCGATCTCGGTCGGTGTCAACCTGGCGGAGCGGCAGCTGCTCGATCCCGGTCTCGTCGGGTCGGTGACCAAGGTGTTGGCCGACAGTGGTCTGCCGGCTCGACAGCTCGAACTGGAGATCACCGAGGAGCTGTTCATGGAGCGTCTCGATCGGACCCTGCCCGTGATCCGCCAGTTGGAGTTGGCCGGAGTTCGTCTGGTCGTCGACGACTTCGGTACCAGCCAGGCGTCGCTGGCCCGCCTGCAGGACCTGGACATGGTGTCGACCTTGAAGATCGATCGGGTATTCGTCGAGGGGGTCGTCAACGAGTCGATCGATCGAAGTGTGGTGACCGCGATCGTGGGCGTGGCCGACGCCATCGGCATGTCGATCGTGGCCGAAGGGGTGGAGAACCCGGTGCAGGCCGACGTGCTCCGGCAGCTCGGTGTCCGGTACCAACAGGGTTTCCTCCATCAGCGCCCCGGTCCGCCCGAGACGATGGACCGTCATCTGGAGCAGCTGAAGGTGGGTGACGACGTGAGTCCGGTGACGGGCTGACCCGTCGACCGATCCGTCGTCGGTCAGCCGCCGTCGGCTCCGGATTCCTCGCTCGCCTCACCTTCGTCACCTTCGTCGTCCCGGGATGCCTCAGCCTCGCCGGCGGCACCGTGTTCGGTGCCGGGAGCGGTTTCCGACGCCCGGGCCGCCTCGACCTGTTGCACGTACAGGAGTTGGGCCTGCTTCAAGGCGTCGGTCAGGGTCGCCTCGGCCTCGCCGAGACGTCCCTTCAGCCCGTTGACGAGCGCACCGAGGGCGTCGATCGCCACCTGGGCCTCGTGGAGCTTCGGCTCGTCGGCGGTCAGATGAATGGCGGCGAGCTCGTAGATGCCGAACGCGTGGTTGGCCACCACCGTGGAGGCTTCGGTGGCCAGAATCCGGGCTCGTGCCTCGGCCAACTCCTTGGCCATCGCCCTGGCCTGCTCCTCCTGTTCCGGTGTCAGCTCCGGTGTCGTTGCTTCGGAGGCGTCGGTTGCGGTTTCGTCGCCGCCCGACGGCGGAACCGGTCGTTCGCCGTCGGGGGTCCACAGGGTACTCATGGGAAACAAATCTAGAGCGAGTGAAAACGTTGCCGCGAAAACTGCAAAGAAAAAGCCGCAGGGGTCGACCGGGAGGAAAAATGCAGGAAAAACCGAGCCGTCGGCTCTTGTGGCCCCCGGTCCGGTAGGCTGGTGTGCTGAACAAAGAGGGCGGTTGCGCCCCACCCGGCCACCCGTTGGTGCGCCTGGGTCGTAATCACAATCGATCATCAATCGGCAATCGATCGCTCCGACCGGGTCTCAACCCCTGGTCGGAAGTACCCGATCGGACTCGAGTGCCTCCGGCGCTCGTCGCCGAGGCTGCTCGATCCCTTTCCCTCTTTGCTTCACCCACTCGGGGCTCCGGCCCCGGCGAAGAAATCTACAGAGAGGAAGCTCTATGAGGGGTGATCGACAATAGCAGCGTCGCCTGAGCCTCGGATCAATGACAAGATCCGAGCTCGAGAAGTTCGTGTCATCGGGCCCGACGGAGATCAGCTTGGCGTCAAGCCGATCCCGCAGGCGCTGTCGATGGCGCGCGAGATGGGTCTCGACCTGGTGGAGGTGGCCGACAAGGCCAACCCGCCCGTCTGCCGGATCATGGATTACGGCAAGTACAAGTACGAGGCGGCCCAGCGGGCCAAGGAATCTCGCAAGAAGGCAACCAACATCGTCGTCAAGGAAATGAAGTACCGACCAAAGATCGGTCAGAGTGACTTTGACACCAAGACGCGCAAAGTCGAGAAGTTTTTACAGGACGGCCACAAGGTCAAGATAACCATCATGTTCCGCGGTCGTGAGGTGACCCACCCAGAACTGGGCAAGAAGATCCTCGACGACATCGCCGAACGGGTCGACGACTACGCCAAAATCGAGGCGTACCCGAGGCTCGACGGGCGGAACATGACCATGGTGCTCGGTCCCGATACGAAGAAGGTGAAGGCTCGCAAGGCCCAGGAGGCCCGTGAAGCCAAGGCGGCCGCCGCGGCCGAGGCCCGCGAGGCCCAGGCGGCGAACGAAGCCGATCCACCCGAGGCGTCGGAGGAAAGCACCAGCATCGAGGCTCCGGAGCCGGTCGCGGCCGAAACCGCCGGTTCCGACTAGTCCACAAAGAGTTGCCCGGTCCCGAACCCCGTCATGGGGTCGGGACCGGACCACGCACGCACGAACCGATCCAGCCCTGTCACCATCAGCACGTCACCGGCGTGCCGACGGCAGGTGCGGATCGAAATCCACGAGGTAGACCCATGTCGAAGAAGATGAAATCCCACAAGGGTGCGAAGAAGCGCTTCAAGGTCACCGGTTCGGGCAAGGTGACCCGCCGAAGCAAGAACCTGAATCATTTCCTGGAGAAGAAGTCGAGCCGCCGCAAGCGCCGTCTGACCGGCGACTTCGAGGTGAGCCCGGCCGACGCGCCGCGCATCAAGAAGCTTCTGTCCAGCTGAGAGTCGACGATCGCCCGGCCCCGTCCAATTGGGCCCTGAGAGCGGTCGGTTGTTCGCAAACCCCCAAGAAATTTTGCAAGAGGAGTAGAAATCAGATGGCACGTGTCAAGCGCTCTGTGCACTCGAAGAAGCGTCGTCGGTCCACGCTGTCCAAGGCCAAGGGCTACTACGGCAACAAGAGCCGCAGCGTCCGGGCCGCCAACGAGCAGGTCATGCATTCGGGCAACTACGCCTTCCGTGACCGCCGGGCCCGCAAAGGTGAGTTCCGCCGGCTCTGGATCCAGCGGATCAACGCCGCATGCCGCCTGAACGGCACCACCTACAGCCGTTTCATCAGCGGCCTGAAGGCGGCCGAGATCGACGTCGACCGCAAGATGCTGGCCGAACTCGCCGTGTCCGACCCAACGGCTTTCGCCGGGCTGGTCAAACTCGCCGAGGATGCGGCCGAGGCCGCCTAGTCCGCGGTTCGTTTCCAGGTGGTTCCGGTGATCGGTGCCTCACCCGACCGGCCGGGCACCGACGCCAACCTCGAGCCTGTTCCGCTTGGTTCGCACAACGACCGGCTGAAGCGGCTCCGCCGCTTGGTCCGGCAGTCGAAGGTCCGCTTCCAGGAGCGGGCCTTCGTGGTTGAAGGACCGACCTTGGTTGTCGACGCGCTGGCGTCGCCGCTCGTCGTCGAGGCGATCTACGCCGGATCCGGCCGGGGTCTCGACCTTCTCACCGCCGAACGGGACCTCCGGGGCGTGTCGGTGGGGACAACGCCCGTCTACACCGTCGACGACGACGTACTGGCGTCGGTGCTCGACACGGCCAACCCGCGTCCGGTGGCGGCCGTGGTCGCCGCTCCGGTGTGGACCGTGGCCGACATCGACGGGGATCTACCGGTTCTCGTGGCCGTCGAGCTTCGCGATCCGGGCAACCTGGGCACCGTGATTCGCACGGCCGAGGCCGCCGGGCTTGGCGGGGTCGTGATCGTCGGGCACTCGGTCGACCATCTCAACCCGAAGGTGGTCCGTTCATCAGCCGGCTCGGTACTCCGCCTGCCGGTCGTCGTGAACGAGGCACTGACCGAAGCGGTGAACGACCTTCGATCGGCCGGTCGGACGGTCGTGGCCACCGTCGTCGATCCGGACGCGCCGGCCCATGACCAGGTCGATCTGACGTCGTCGGCCATCCTGCTCGGCAACGAGCCGCACGGCCTCGACCCGATTTCACTCGATGCGTCCGACGTCGTGGTGACGATCCCGATGGCGTCCGGCGTCGAGTCCCTCAACGTCGGGGCGGCTGCTGCGGTGCTGGCATTCGAGGTGGCTCGTCAACGACGAAACCGGCGAGCGGGGCGGCAGGAGCCGCAATGAACGCGGTGCGAGTGCCGAAACGACGACGAAATTGCCTGTCAAATCCCCGTCGATTCGCTAGAACAGTTAGGAAGTGATCGAGGCGACACAGGTCGCCGAGACTCCTCGTCATCATCGAGGCCGATGATCGAAGCGCCAAAGAAGGGGCCCTTCATGGACACGCCATGCTCGAACTGATCGCCAAACACGAATCCGACTCGCTGGCCGCGATCGCCGAGGCGGCCACTGTCGCCGACCTCGATCGCGTCGAGTCCGATGCCCTCGGGAGGTCGGGCTCGTTGATCATGCTCAAGCGCGATCTCGGCTCCATCCCGGTCGAGGAGCGCAAGACGTCGGGACGGGCGCTCAACGAGGCCAGGCAACGGGTGGAGAACGCGCTGGCCGAGCGTCGCGACGAGTTGGCGTCGGCCGAGCGGGCCGCCCGGCTCCAGGCCGAACGACTCGATCTCACCGAGGTGCCGACCACCGTCTCGGTCGGACACGCCCACATCGTGACCCAGGCCTGGGAGGAGCTCGAGGACGTGTTCGTCGGCATGGGCTACCACATCGCCGAGGGCCCCGATGTGGAGACCGACTGGCACAACTTCGACGCGCTCAACATCCCGCCCGGTCACCCCGCCCGCGACGGATTCGACACGATCTACGTCAACCACGGTGAGCCGGGCTCCACCCTCTTGCGGACCCACACCTCACCGGTGCAGATCCGCACCATGCTGGCCCAGGAACCGCCGATCTACATCGTCGCCCCCGGTCGGGTGTTTCGCCGTGACACGGCGGACGCCACCCACATGCCGGTGTTCCACCAGCTCGAAGGGCTGGTGGTCGACAAAGGCATCTCGCTGGCCGATCTGGCCGGCACGATCCAGGCCTTCACCGAGAGCTATTTCGGCCCGGGGTTCAACTCCCGGCTGCGTCCGAACTACTTCCCGTTCACCGAACCGTCGGCCGAGTTCGACGTGCAGAGCCCTGACGGTTCGTGGCTCGAGCTCGGCGGGTGCGGGATGGTGCACCCCAACGTGTTGCGGGCCGGCGGCATCGACCCCGAGGAGTGGTCGGGGTTCGCCTTCGGCTTCGGGATCGACCGGCTGGCCCTACTCAAGTTCGGCGTCGATGATCTACGCGACATGTATTCGAACGACGTCCGTTTCCTGCGCCAGTTCTAGGCCCTCGCCGCCACAGCGCACGCCCCTACCACGACTCCACCGACCGCGACGAACGTAATCAGAGGTTTGAAATGAAAGTTCGCCTGTCATGAAGGCACTACTGTCCTGGATGCAGGAGTTCGCCCCCATCGAGGGTGACCCGCAGGATCTCGCCGAGGCCTTCACCGAGATCGGGCTGGTTGTCGAGGACGTCTCGGTCGTCGGCCCGTCATGGGATGGGATTGTGGTGGCCAGAGTGCTCGACCTGCGGCCACACCCCAAAGCCGATCGAATCCAGCTGGTCGACGTCGATGCCGGTGACGGCGAGCCGCTCCAGATCTGTTGCGGCGCGTTCAACATGGCGGTCGGCGACCTCGTCCCCCTGGCAACCCTGGGAGCGGTGATGCCGGGTGGCCTGGAAATCGCCCGCCGCCAGATGCGGGGCGAATGGTCGAACGGCATGCTGTGTTCGGCCGCGGAGTTGGAGGTCGCGGAGGACGCCGACGGCATCCACATCCTCGACGCCGGACTGACGCCGGGTGAACCGCTGGCCGAGGCGCTGGGTATCGAGACCGACGTCCTGTTCGACATCGACGTCGAGGGCAACCGGCCCGATGCGCTGTCGGTGGCCGGTTTGGCCCGGGATCTGGCCGCCAAGCTCGGCGTTGCGTTCACCAACCGGCAGTCGGCGATCGCCGAGGTCGACCCCCCGGCCCGCGAGCGGACCTCCGCCGACATCGCGGCCCCCGACCTGTGTCAGCGTTTCGGGGCCCGGGTGCTCGACAACATCACCATCGGCGAATCGCCGTCGTGGATGGCGGCCCGCCTGACCGCAGCGGGAATGAGGCCGATCAACTCCATCGTCGACATCTCGAACTATGTGATGCTCGAACTCGGCCAGCCCAATCACACCTATGATCTGGCCCTCGTGCCCGACGGCCACCTCGGGGTGCGCATGGGACGCGACGGCGAGACCCTCACGACACTCGACGACGTCGAGCGAACCATCACCGCCGAGGACGGCGTGATCGTCGACGCCACCGACACACCGATCGGCCTGGCCGGGGTCATGGGCGGAGCCTCGACCGAGATAACCGGGGCCACGACCTCGGTGGTGGTGGAGGCCGCCGTCTGGGACCGGATGACGATCGCCCGGACCTCCCGCCGCCTGGGCCTCCGGTCGGAGGCGTCAACCCGATTCGAGCGGGGCGTCGACCCCTACGGTGTGGAACGGGCGCTCGACCGGTTCGCCGAGCTGGCCGTCGAGATCTGTGGGGCCAAGGTGGCGGCCGGCGTCGTCGTCGCCGAGGGCGACCTCAAGACCACACCGCCGATCACGGTGCGAACCGACCGGGTCAACGACATGCTCAACACCTCGCTGTCAACCTCCGAGATCGCGGCGATTCTCGATCCGATCGGCTACACGTCCAATCTCGTGGCGGGCACCGACGGCCATCTGACCGTCACCATCCCGACCTGGCGCCCGGACTCATCGCTCGAAATCGATGTGATCGAGGAGATCGGACGCCACCATGGCTACGACAAGTCGGGTCTGCGGGTTCCGGTGCCGACCCAGGCCGGTCGACTGACGTCGTCCCAGGTCGGCCGTCGCCGCATCCGGCGGGCCCTCCTCGGCGCCGGCTATTCCGAGGCGATGCCGATGCCGTTCCTCGCCCCCGACGATCTGCAACAGGCCGGAATCGACGACGCGGCGCTGACGCTCGCCAACCCGCTGGTGGCCGAGGAATCGGTGCTTCGCACCACCTTGTTGCCCGGCCTGATGAAGTCGGTTGTCCGGAACCAGTCGCACCGCAGCGGACCGGTGAAGCTCTACGAGATGGGTCACGTCTACCGCCCGGCCGACGCCGAGCTGCCGGAGGAGTCCGACCACGTGGCCGGCATCGAATCGGGGTTCGACACCGACGGCGGCGCCGCCCGGGCCGCCGTGCGGGCCGTGTACCGGCTGGCCGCCGAACTCGGTCTGGTCAACCTCTCGATCACGAACGCCGACGTGCCGGGCCTGCATCCGACGAGAGGAGCAACCGTCGGGTTCCGGGGCCGTGACATCGGCGCGGTCGGTGAGGTCGATCCTCGGGCGCTCGACAACTACGAGATCGAGGGTCGGGTGGCCTGGTTCGAGCTGAACATCGATCCGATCCTGGCCGCGCTCGACTCGGTCGCCACCTACCGGCCCATTTCGCTGTATCCGTCGAGTGACATCGACCTGGCGTTCATCGTCGACGACGACGTGCCGGCGACCCTGGTGGCTCGCACGCTGACGAAGGCCGGCGGAGATTTGCTGCAGTCCGTTGAGCTGTTCGACGTGTTTCGGTCCGAGCAGGTGGGCTCGGGTCGGCGATCACTGGCCTACCGGCTTCGCCTCCAGGCGCACGATCGCACGTTGACCGACGCCGAGGTGGCGGAGGTCCGGCAGCGCTGCATCGACGCGGTCGCGAAATCCAACGGCGGTCAGCTACGTTGAACCCATGACCGCGACATCCACTGAGCCGAATGCCGATCTGACCGCCGCCGGGGTCACCTGGAACCTCGAGACCCTGCTCGACGGCGCCGACAAGCCCGATGTGCTGCTCGACGAGGCCGATCGCCTGGCCACCGAGCTCGAGGTTCATCGGGGTTCGGTGGCCACCATGGCCGCCGGTGAGCTGGCCGAGGTCATGACGACCATGGCCCGTATCTCCGAACTGGTGAGTCGGGCCGGTCACTACGGCGGGCTCAAGTTCGCCGAGAACACACAGGACGCCGAGGTGGCGGCAGTGATGCAACGGCTGGAGGAGCGTTCGACGGCGATCGGGTCCAAGCTGATGTTCATCGAGTTGGAGTTCGCGTCGGTCGATGACGACCATGCGGCGACCGTCCTGGCCGATGAACGCCTCGCCTTCTGCCGCCACCACCTGGAGAACACCCGCCGCAACCGGCCGTATCTGCTGTCGGAACCCGAGGAGGCGATCCTGCTCGAAACGTCGGTGTCGGGTCCGTCGGCCTGGGTGCGCCTGTTCTCCGAGCTGACGTCGGTGATCGAGGTCCCGGCGAGCTGGGATCCCGGTGACGACGGCGAGATCCCGACCGTCGGTCTCGAACAGGGCCTGTCGATGCTGCAGCACCCGACCCGCGAGACCCGGGCCCAGGCGGCCCGGGCCGTGACCGAGGGCCTGGCTCCCGGTTTGAAGACCCGAGCCTTCGTCTACAACACACTGCTGCTCGACAAGTCGATCCGTGACCGCCTGCGCAGTTACCCGACGTGGATCACGAGCCGCAACGTGTCCAATGAGGCGAGCGACGAGTCGGTCGACGCGCTGGTCCAGGCGGTGGTCAGCCGCTACGACATCCCTCAGCGCTGGTACCGGCTCAAGGCGAAGGCCATGGGCGTCGACAAGCTCGCCGACTACGACCGGATGGCGCCGATGGCCGACACCACCCAGGAGGTCGGATGGGCCGAGGCAACCGCCATCGTGCGTGATTCATACCGATCGTTCTCGCCGGAGCTGGCCGACATCGTCGACCGGTTCATCGACGAACAGTGGATCGACGCCCCGATCCGCCCCGGCAAGCAGCCCGGCGCGTTCTGCGCCTACTCGGTGCCGAGCCATCACCCCTATGTGCTGCTCAACTGGGCGTCGAAGACACGTGACGTTCTGACCCTGGCCCACGAGCTGGGCCACGGCCTCCACGGCTACCTGGCCCGTGAGCAGGGGATCTTCCACCAATCGACGCCGTTGACGCTGGCCGAGACGGCGTCGGTGTTCGGGGAGACGGTCACCAACAACCGGCTCCTGGGCATGATCGACGACCCGGCGGAGCGGTTCGCCCTGTTGGCGTCGGTGGTCGACGACTCGGTGGCCACGGTCTTCCGCCAGGTGGCCATGAACCGCTTCGAGGATTCCTGCCACACCGAGCGGCGGACGGCAGGGGAGCTGTCGGTCGAGCGCTTCGGTGAACTCTGGATCGCCTCCCAGGCCGACATGATGGGTGATTCGGTCGAGCTGACCGACGACTACGCCTCGTGGTGGTCCTACATTCCGCACTTCATCGGCAGCCCCGGGTATGTGTACGCATACGCCTACGGGCAGCTGCTGGCGCTCTCGGTGTACGCGCGCTACGAGGAGCAGGGCGAGGGGTTCGTTCCCGCCTATCTCGATCTGTTGCGAGCCGGCGGTTCGATGTCGCCGGAGGATCTCGGGGCGATCGTCGACTGTGATCTCACCGATCCGACGTTCTGGGTGGCCGGACTCGACATCGTCGATGCTCAACTGGGCAGGGCCGAAGAGGCTGCCACCTCGGCCGGTGTGATCTAGCGGCGTTCCCTGGTGCCGTGGCCTCCTGCCGGAGGTCCACCACCCATAGTCACTGTTTGCGCGAGAACGGGTCGTGACGACGCAGGAGCGCGCAGACCTTTTTGGCGCGCTCGAACGGATCGGGCTGGGGCGCTCGGTCGCTCCCAACGGACACTTGTAAGAACATACAGCTTTAGTGTTACGGCAAACGTAATTGACATATTAGATTATGTGTATTACGGTAGTGGCAAGTGGTTCGCAACCGTCGGACCAGTAACAGCCCCTCTTCCACTTGCCAGGAGCCAGCACTCGTGTCGTTGTCCCCCTATCTGATCTTCATCAGCGCTCTCGGTGGGCTTCTGGTGGCAGGCCATCTCCTGGTGAGCGGTGCGGTATTGATCGGACGGCGCTTCGGCCTGACGGCGACCGTCATCGGCCTCACCATCGTGGCCGCCGGTACATCGGCACCCGAGTTGGCCGTCTTCGCTCAAGCGATCAATGTCAACGACACCGAACTGGCCGTCGGGAGCGTGGTCGGCTCGAATATCGCCAACATCCTCCTCGTCCTCGGCCTGGTGGCCGCACTGGGAGCCGTTCGGCTGTCGAGCAGAGTGGTTCGCATCGATGTGCCGGTGATGATCGGGGCGTCACTTCTCCTCCTGCTGTTCGCCACCGACGGGTTCATCGGTCGGCTCGAGGCGGCCGTGCTGGCCGCCGGCGTGGTGCTCTTCATCACCTTCACCGTTCGATCGAGCCGCACCGATGCCGCCCTCCAGACGGATGGTGACAAGGATCCGACGGCCGAGCGGCAGTCGGGCGCCGCCCCGGCGCCGATCAACCAAGGCCCCCGCCTCGTCAGAGGCTTGACGCTGGTCGCGGGAGGCGCCGTCGGCCTCATGGCGGCTGCGACCTATGTGGTCAGCAGTGCGGAACAGATCGCCATCGATCTCGGGGTTCCCGAGCTGATCGTCGGGTTGACGGTGGTCGCCCTGGGCACCTCGGCACCCGAGATCGTCACGTCCATCGTCGCCGCGCTTCGTGGTGAACGTGAACTCGCCGTCGGCAACGCCATCGGCTCGAACATCTTCAACATCTTCTTCGTGATCGGACTTTCCGGGCTCTTCGCCGGTCCCGGAATCGACATCTCGAGCGACGTCATCGCCGTCGATCTGCCGATCATGGTCGCAGTCGCCGTCGCCTGTCTGCCGCTGCTGTTCTGGGACCACAAGCTCGATCGGTGGGAGGGCTTCGTCTTCCTGGGCTACTACGCCGCCTACACCTGCTTCCTGGTGCTCACGGCGACCAACCACGGCGCCACCGGGACCTTCGTGGCCGCCATCGTGTGGTTCGTCCTCCCGCTCACGGCGTTGACGGTGGCCACCATCACGATTCGTGGTCGAAGGCGAGACGGCGATCGCCCGGGACCGCCCAAGACTCCGGCCGATGTCGACTCGCCCACCACCGGCCCCGGTCGGTCCCGCCCCGCTCGTACCCACTTCGTCGCCATCAACCGTTCAGGACCAAAGGAGGTTCCGTCATGCGCACCGTCGCACTACAACCCGCTGCTTCTCATGCGGCCTTCAAGGAACAACTCGAGTCCCTCCGCGCCGAGATCCGGCACTACTGGGAGCGCGACTCGGGTATCGCCCGGGCTGAGCGTGAACAGACGTTGAGCCGGCTCCTCCGTCTCGACATGGCGGTCGAGCGGCTGCTGTTGACCTGCCGTGGGTCGGCACCGAGCCGGATCGCCGTGGATGAGTTCGACCGATGCTGTCGGGCTCTGGACGACTTGACGAGGCTCTGGCCGGAGTCGGAGCGGTCGGCACGGGTCCCGTCGGGGACCACCGCCAACGGTGGTGGCTGGAGGCTGGCGTCATGACGACCACCATGGACCTCACGACAGGAAACGAGACGCAGATCGAGACGGACAACGAGAGCACGACGGCAACGTCGGCCCGTGATGTCGTTGTCGGCTACGACGCCGAGGACCCCGCCTCCATGACGGCACTGGACAAGGCAATCGCTCACGCCAGAGCCGACGATGACATCCGGCTCGTTGTTGTCCACGCCTCGTCGTCGCCGGTCATGGTCTACGACGGTCCCTCGACCGAGATCGCCCGGGCCATGGGCGAGCCGGCATGGGCCATGGTCTACACAACCGCCATGCAGCGGGGCGCGATACCGGAACGCACTCGAACCATCGTCGAGCCCGGTGATCCGATGATCGTCCTGGCCCGCTACTGCCTCGACGCCTCGGTGGTCTACCTGGGGCCGTCACGTCGACGGTTCCGACGCAGCCGCAGCCTTGGTCGGCGCCTTGGGGCCGTGGTCAACTGCCCCGTCGTGCAGGTGGCCGACGAACAGACCACTACCGAGGCCCGGGCCCGCAGGCCCGAGCCGAGCTCGTCCCTCAATCTCCAACCGGGAGTTTCCTGATGAACCTCAATCCCCCCACCGAGAGCCAGCTGCTGGTGTTCTGGGTGTCGCTACTCGTCATCCTGGTGACCGCCCGCCTCTTCGGCTACCTGATGCAACGGATCGGGCAACCGGCCGTCGTCGGCGAACTCGCCGCCGGCCTCGTTCTCGGGCCGTCGATCCTCGGGCGGCTGGCGCCGGGCGTCACCGACTGGCTCTTTCCCGCCGACGACGCCCAGACCGCCATGCTGTTCACGATCGGCTGGATCGGCGTGCTCCTGTTGCTGGTCGTCACCGGCTACGAGACCGACCTCGGTCTGATACGGCGCCTGGGACGGGCCGCGGCGTACGTGTCGACCGGTTCGCTGCTGGTACCGGCGGCGGCCGGCCTTGCGGTGGGGTGGATGATCCCGGCGGCCTTCATCGGCGACGATACCGAACCCTACATCTTCGCTCTGTTCATCGCCGCCGCCCTGTCGATCTCGTCGCTTCCGGTGATCGCCAAGATTCTGTCCGAGATGGGCTTCATGCGCCGCAACTTCGGCCAGGTCACGCTGGCCGCCGGCATGGCCAATGACGTGGTCGGCTGGATCGCGCTGGGCCTGATCGCCGGTCTGGCCCAGGCCGGGGGCTTCAAGTGGGACAAGCTGGCCATCACCGTCGGCGGCCTGGTCGTGTTCTTCCTGATCGCCTTCACCATCGGGCAGCGTCTGGTGGACCAGTCGTTGCAGCGCATGCGGGCGAGTGGCAACAATCCGATGACGGGCCTGACGATCGTGCTCGTCACCGCGTTGAGCTTCGGGGTCGTGACCCAGTGGCTCCATGTCGAGGCCGTGCTCGGTGCCTTCGTTGCCGGTGTCATTCTGGCCCGGTCCCGATTCTCGGACCACGAGCTGATCGCGCCGCTCGAGTCGATGACCGCAGCGGTGTTCGCCCCGATCTTCTTCGCCACGGCCGGCCTACGGGTCGATCTGTGGCTGCTGGCCGACATGGAGACCGCCATCTGGGCGGTTGTGGTGCTCGTCGCCGCATCGGCGTCGAAGTTCTTCGGATCGCTCATCGGTGCACACCTGTCGAAGCTGCCGGTCCGAGAGGGTGCCGCCCTCGGTGTCGGACTCAACGCCCGTGGGGCGCTCGAGATCGTGATCGCCGCCGTCGGTCTGTCGCTCGGCGTGTTGAACAACCAGTCCTACACGGTGATCGTGCTCATGGCGATGGCCACATCGATGCTGGCTCCGCCGGTACTGCGCCGTGTCCTGCGTGACTGGGAGGGCTCGGCCGAGGAACGGCAGCGGCTCGACCTCGAGAATCAGCTGGCCGAGAACGAGGTCGTTGTCGGTGGACGGATCCTGGTTCCCACCCGGGGTGGGCTCACGTCGCTGGTGGCGGCCCAGGTCGCCGATCTGGCCTGGCCATCGCGGGCCGAGGTCACGGTTCTCACGACCGGCGAGGACTCGACCACCGACCTCGGCCCGTTGGTCGACGTCCTCGGTGAACGATCGGTCGACGTCCAGCATCGTCCGTCCGACAATCCGGTCGATGCGATCGTCGAGGAGGCCATGCTGCACTACGACGCCGTCGTCATCGGCGCCGGGACCGATGCCGAAGGCGGCTTCGGTCCGCTCGTCACCGATGTCCTTCGTCGCTGTCCGATTCCGGTTGTGGTGGTGCGACCTCCGCGCCGCAGCGCCGGCCTGCCATGGGCGTTCGCCCGGGCTCTCGTGCCGGTCAACGGAGCCCGGTCGTCGCGGCCGGCCCAGGAGATCGCCGGCTACATCAGCGGGCGGATCGGAACCAGGCTCAACTTCCTGCACGTTTCCGCTGCGCCAGTGAACGTCGTGGAGTCCGTGCTCGGCGACCACAGCCCCCATGACCGTCAGGCCCGCAATGTGTTGCACGAGGCGGCGGCCCTGGCCACCACCGCAGGAGCGAATTTCAGCGCAGTGGTCGAACACGCCGACAATCCCGGTGTTCAGATTGCCGCCTCAGCCGCCGAACTCGACGTCGACGTCGTCGTGGTCTCCGGCCGTAGTCGGACCAATGCCGGGAAGCTGTCACTCGGACAGACGATTCCGGCGGTGCTGCGTTCGATCGACTGCACGGTCGTCGCCGTGTTCGTGCCTGAACCGTCCGTGACCGAAGCGCCGGCCACACCGCCGGCCGTCGAGCCTGGCGAGACGACCGAGGACGGCGCCGAACTCGAGCCTCAGCCCGTGGGAGTGTAGATCATGCGAACCGTCGAACAGACCACCGACGTTACACAGGCCGTCGAAGCTGCACAGGCCGCCGAAGCTGCACAGGCCGTCGACGTTGCACAGACCAGCGAACCGGATCGGACATATCGAAACGGGTACGATGGTGCCATGGCTTTGGCAGACAATCGTGACGTCGGTCATTCCTGGACCTTCCTGACCAACCATGCTCACGTCTTGATCGCCATCGATCGGGATCCCGACGTCCGCCAGCGTGACATCGCCGATGCCGTCGGGGTCACGATCGGGGCCGTGCAGAAGATCATCGTCGAACTCGAACGCGGCGGCTACCTGGAACGGGAGCGCGTCGGACGCCGGAACCACTATCGGGTCAATCCGCAGCTCCCGCTACGGCATCCGCTTGAGTCGAATCACACCGTCGGCGAACTCCTGCGCACGCTCGACGACTGATCTGGCCGTGTCCGCTCGACGGGCAGGGGTCGGGGCGGTGGCCCCGACCTGCTAGCCGGCGACGTCGTAGCCGGCCTCGTCGATGGCGGCCACGATCGCCGACCGGTCGCCGCCGGTGACGGTCACGGTCTTGGTGTCGAGGTCCACGTCGACGGCGGTCACACCGTCGATCGGCGTCACCTCGGCCGTGATGGCGTCGACACAGTGGCCACATGAGATGGCGAAAACGCTGAACGTCTGCACCGAAGGCTGGGAAGCGATGTCGGTCATGAGTGGGCCTTTCCGTTGGGGGAGCGGCGGTAGCCGCTGAAGCCTCGCAGCCGCAGGCTATTGGAAACCACGAACAGCGACGACATGCCCATGGCTCCGGCGGCGATCATCGGGTTCAGGATGCCGAGGGCGGCGAGCGGGATGGCGGCGACGTTGTACGCGAACGCCCAGAACAGGTTGCCCTTGATGGTGGACAGCGTTCGTCGGGCCAGGGCGATCGCGTCGGCCACCGCCCGGAGGTCACCGGAGACGACGGTGAGATCGGACGCCTCGATGGCCACGTCGGTGCCGGTGCCGATGGCGATCCCGAGATCGGCTTGGGCCAGAGCCGGGGCGTCGTTGATGCCGTCACCGACCATGGCGACCCGCTTTCCCTCGGCCTGTAGACGTTCGATCTCCGCCGCCTTCTGATCCGGGAGGACCTCGGCGATGACACGGTCGATGCCGACCTGGTCGGCCACTGCGGCCGCAGTTGTGGCGTTGTCGCCGGTGAGCAGGGTCACGCTCAGTCCCAGATCGTGCAGGGCTGCGATCGCCTCGGCCGACGTCGCCTTGATCTCGTCGGCCACCACGAAGACGGCTTGCGCTCCGAACGTCTCATCGGTTCGTCGCCCGGCGAACACCACCGTGGAACCCTTTGATTCGGCTGCCGCCGCTTTCGCCTCCAGTTCGTCGGGCACCGAATCGAAATGGCTTCGCCGTCCGACCCGGTAGTCGATGTCATCGACGGTGCCTGAGACCCCGTACCCCGGCCGGTTGGTGAAACCATCGACCGGCTGGTGGTCCCCACGCTCGTCGGCGCCGACAGCGGCGCTCGCGATCGCCTGGGCGATCGGGTGTTCCGACCGCGATTCGACCGAGGCGGCGGCCCGGCGCAACTCGTCGTCCGGTCGGCCGTCGACCGTCTCGAAGTCGGTGACGACCATGCGTCCGGCGGTCACGGTGCCGGTCTTGTCGACCACGGCGACGTCGACCGTGCGGGTGTCTTCCAGTACCTCGCCGCCTTTGATTATCACGCCCAGTTGGGCGCCGCGGCCGGTGCCGACCATGATGCCGAGCGGCGTGGCCAGTCCGAGCGCGCAGGGGCAGGCGATGATCAGCACCGCCACGGCGGCGGTGAAAGCGGTGTCGAGATCGTGACCGAGAACGAGTCGGACGACGAGCGTGAACAAGGCAATGGCGATGGCCACCGGTACGAAGATCGATGCCACCCGGTCGGCCAGGCGTTGCACTTCGGCCCGTGAACCCTGGGCCTGATCGACGAGACGGATGATCTGGGACAGGGCGGTGTCGCCGCCGACCCGGCTGGCCTCGACCA
Source organism: Acidimicrobiales bacterium (assembly GCA_965216675.1). Lineage (GTDB taxonomy): Bacteria > Actinomycetota > Acidimicrobiia > Acidimicrobiales > SZUA-35 > JAHELU01. Next base: position 19,480 of record CBDCGK010000003.1, read on the forward strand.
CCAGCGAACCGTTGGCGTTGACCGTGGCCCCGACGACCTCGTCGCCGACACCGACGTCGACTGGAACCGGTTCCCCGGTGACCATGGAGGTGTCGACCGCCGATGTTCCCTCGACGATCACCCCGTCGGTGGCGATCTTCTCGCCGGGACGGACCACGAACCGCATGCCCACGGCGAGGTCCTCGAGCGGAATCTCCCGCCCGTCTTCCAGGCGGGCGGTGTTGGCGCCCAGTTCGGCCAGGGCCCGGATGGCGTCGCCGGAGCGCCGTTTCGCCCGGTGTTCGAGCCACTTGCCCAGCAGGATCAGGGCCACGATGACCGCTGCGGTCTCGAAGTAGACCGCTCCGTGCTCTCCGGCCATGCCGGTCCACGAGCCGTCCGCCAGTCGGCGGACGATGACCACGGTCGACCACGTCCAGGCCGACAGGGTTCCCATGGACACGAGGGTGTCCATCGTGGTGCTCAGGTGGCGGATGTTCTTCGCTGCGGCCTGATGGAACGGCCAGCCCGACCAGAACACCACCGGCGTGGTCAGGGCCCCGACGAGCCACTCCCAGCCGGCAAAACGCAGCGCCGGGATCATCGAGATGGCCATGATGGGCACGGCGAGGACGGCGGCCACCACGAGCCGGTTGAACAGGTCACGTTGGCGGCGCTGGGCCGCCTCGTCGGCGGTCCCGTCGTCGATCAGGTGATAGCCGAGACCTTCGATCGCCTCCCGGAACTGGGGGCCGCCGACCGAGTCGGCGTGGCGAACCATGGCCCGACCGGTGGCGAAGTTGACGTTGGCCTCGGTCACACCGTCGAGACGGGTGAGCTTGCGTTGGATTCGATTGGAACAGGCGGCACAGGTCATACCGTCGATCAGGAGATCGGAGCGAACCACGTCCGCCGCGGCGGCGTCCCGATCGCCGACGGGCGGCACGGATGTCAGAGGGGAAGTCACGGACTCAATCGTACAGCTTCCAGTTGACTGGAAGGTCAAGCGCTGCCGGTTGACACGGTGTCGATCAACCCTCGACCGGGGCGATGACCTGGCACCGATTGGGATCGGTACACGTGCTCGGATCGAGCGCCGCCGCCCGGTCGGCCATGGCCACGAGTGTGGCCTGCGTCTGGCGGAGGCGGTCGATCTGGGCCTCGACCTCGGCGATGTGACGCTCGAGCAGCGATCGGGTGTGCCGGCACGATGTGGTGCCGGCCTCCTTGAGCTCGAGGACCGACGCGATCTCGGCCAGCGACAGCCCCGACGCCTGGGCGTCCCGGATGAAGGCGAGACGTTCGGCGCCGGCCCTGTCGTAGGCTCGGTAACCGCTGTCGGTGCGAGACGGTTCCGGTAGAAGACCGATCGACTCGTAGTAGCGGATGGTCTTGGTGGAAACGCCGGCCGTCTCGGCCAGTTCTCCGATCCTCATGCCCGTCAGTGTATTGGCTGATCCCTTCGGGATCAGGGTGTATCGGCTGACCGCCCACAAAAGGAACCTCGCCGGTCGATCCTCTGTCGAACTTTTGGAAGCTGGCACCCCGGGAAGCCCGAACATTGCTGTGTTTACGTCCCCCAAACGGGGCGTTGAGCGCGAAAAGCTTCCGGTGTCGGAGAGGCCGACCCTTGTCGGGATCAGGGTGTCGTGCGGTACTCGTGGGAGTTGGAACGGTCCGTCAACGTCTCGCGCAGGTCCCGGGCCACTTTGGCCGCAATCTCCACCGCCGGGGGCCCGTAGGTGGCCAGGAAGTGGGCGTGCGGGGCGAAGGGCTCGACGTGGAGGGCGTGCATCGGTGCGACCGTCGTCTCCCATTGCTCGGCCACCGAGTCCCGCGTCCGGCCCCGCTCGTTGACGTCTCGGACGAGGCGGCGTTGGTAGCGAATGTCACCCGGGCAGTCGAGAAACACCCGATAGTCGATCAGATCACGGATTTTGGCGAAGGCGAACAGCAGGATGCCCTCGATCACAATGTAGTCCGTCGCCTCGATGAGGTCGACATCTTTGGAGCGGGTGTGGTTGGCGAAGTCGTACACCGGAACGGCGATCTCACCACCCCGCCGCAGCATGTCGAGGTGTTCGGTCAGCAGCTTGACGTCGAGCGAGTCGGGGGCGTCGAAGTTGACGGCAGCCCGCTCGTCGGTGCTCATGTGGGCGAGATCGTGGTAGTAGGAGTCGAAGCTGAGGATGCGCGTCCGATGCGATCCGAGCTCCCGGGCCAGCTCGCGAGCGAGCGTCGTCTTTCCTGATCCGCTCCCGCCGCAGACGCCGATGATCGTGCTGCCTGAAACCTCGTCCACGGGAGACACATTTTAGCGCCGACCGGAATGTCCTGGCGAACGCAGTTTGCTCCAAGGGTCCGGCACGGTCGCCCGGTACGGGCAGGGTTTCGTCTTTCGTTAGGAATCCGTACGGCTCCCGTCAGTGTTCCTTTCTACGTTGATCAAGTGAGCACGAAGGTTGCGAGTAGCGTTATGCAGGTGATGTCCCCGGTCGGAACAAGCACGATCCTCGTCGTCGACGACGAACCGATGGTCCGAGAAGTGGTCGTCCGCTACCTGCAGGTGGAGAGCTATCGCGTCGTCGAGAAGGCCGACGGCGCCGAGGCCCTCGAGTGGCTCGAGGCCAACCGGCCCGATCTCGTCGTGCTCGACGTGATGCTTCCCAACGTCGACGGCTTTCACGTTCTTCGCTACATCCGATCCCGCTGGGACGTTCCGGTCATCATGTTGACGGCCCGGGCCGATGAGACCGACCGGGTGGTCGGCCTCGAGCTGGGGGCCGACGACTATGTGGTCAAACCGTTCTCGCCCCGGGAGCTGGTGGCCCGGGTCCGCAACGTATTGCGGCGAAGCTCGGTTTCGGACAGCGGTCAGGGGCCACTCGAGTTCGACGGCCTCATCATCGACGTCGGTGCCCGTGAGGTCAGGGTCGGGGACGGCGTCGTCGAGTTGACGCCGAAGGAGTTCGACCTGCTGGCGGTGCTGGCCCAGTCGCCCCGCCAGGTGTTCAGCCGTCGTCAACTGCTGGAGCTGGTTTGGGAGTCGGCGCCGGAGTACCAGGACCCGGCCACGGTCACCGTGCACGTCGGTCGTCTCAGACAGAAGATCGAATCCGATCCCGGCAACCCCCGGTGGATAACCACCGCCCGGGGCGTCGGCTACCGGTTCGAGCCCTAGAGATGGTCGGGAGTCCCCTTCGATGGCGTTGAAGTTCGACATGGCCGATCCGTGGCTCATCGCCGCGGTGGGATTGGCATTGACCGCTCTGACCGCCCTTTCCGGCGTGTTCCTGCAGCGGTGCGCCTCCCGGCTCCCGTCGCTGCGGACCCAGGTGCTGGTGATCGCCCTTGCCGCGCTGGCCATCGGGGTCATCGCCGCAGTGAGCCTCGGACGGTTGATGGTTCTCGGCGACGACGCCCTCGGTGCCGTGCTGGCGGTGCTGGCATTGATCGTCCCGTTCGTGATCGCCCTGGTGATCGTGGCCACCAAGCCGCTCCGGGCCGCCGCAACTCGGATCGAGGCCACGCTCAACAGCTTGGAGCAGGGCGATCACGGGGCGCGGGCCTCCTTGCAGCGCTCCGACGAGTTCGGTCAGGTTGCCCGGTCGCTGGACCAACTCGGTGCCGAGCTGGAGGCCCTGGAGGCTCGGCGAGCCGAGATCGAGCGGGACCGGGCCCGCATCGACGCCGAGCGACGCTTTCTGATCTCCAGCATCAGCCACGATCTTCGCACGCCGATCGGAGCGTTGCGGGCGGCGGTCGAGGCCCTGCGGGATGGAATCGCTCCCGATCCACAGCGTTATCTGCGTTCGATGAGTCACGACCTCGAGGCGTTGTCGGTGCTGGTCGACGATCTGTTTCTGCTGTCGCAGTTGGAGGCCGGGCTGCTCGACATCCAGCCCGAACCGGTTGACCTCGCCGAGCTGGCCGACGAGGCGGCGGAGGCCCTCGCTCCCGTCGCCGACATTCGTGGTGTGGTCATCCGGTTGCGGTCGGACGAGGCCGTCCCGGTGTGGGGCAACGCCGCCGCGCTCGGGCGGGTGCTGCGCAACCTGCTCGACAACGCCATCCGGCACACGCCCGACGGCTCGGAGGTGACGATGATCGTCGAGCCCGGCAATCCGGCATCGGTCAAGGTCATCGACGCCGGTCCGGGTTTCCCCGAGGACTTCCGCGCTCGGGCGTTCGACCGGTTCGCCCGGGCGGACGAAAGCCGCAATCGATCCAAGGGCGGAGCAGGGCTCGGCCTGGCCATCGCCAAAGGCCTCGTCGAAGCCCACGGCGGCTCGATTCGCATCGAGGGCCCACCCGGTGGTCGGCTCGCCGTCGATCTCCCCACCCATCGCGGCCCGGCACTGCACACCTGACCGATCGCGACAACCGAGCCGGCCCGGCTCTCCGGCACCCTGGGATTGGTCAAGACTGAATAAATATGTAGACTTCTGAATGTTGGGTCAGTAGGGTGATCAGGGTGTCCACGCCCGTCCAAACCTCAGGTCATCCTGCCGGTGGCCCAACCTATCGCGTCGGCATCGTCGGCGCCTCCGGCTACACCGGCGCCGAGCTGATGCGCCTGCTGGCGGGCCATCCGAATTTCGAACTCGACGTGATGACCGGCGACTCCAAAGCCGGCACCGCCGTGGCCGACCTCTATCCGAGCCTCGCACTTGCCTATCGAGGCCGTCTGTTCGAGGCCTACGTACCCGAGGTGGTCGAGGGTCTCGACGTGGTCTTCTGCGGACTACCCCATGGTGTGAGCATGGGCGTCATCCCCGAAATCATCGACAACGTCGGCGTCGTCGTCGATCTGGGCTCCGACTTCCGACTGAAAGATCCCCGGCTCTACCCCGACTGGTACGGCGCCGAGCACTCGGCCCCCGAGTACCTGCCCGAGGCCGCCTACGGGCTGCCGGAGCTGTTCCGCTCCGACATCGCGGAAGCCCGGCTCATCGCCGCCACCGGCTGCAATGCCGCAACCGCCACCCTCACGCTGGCCCCCCTTCTCGCGGCCGGATTGATCGAACCCGACGGCATCGTGATCAACCTGATCACGGGTGTCAGCGGAGCCGGGAGACCGCCGAAGGAGAACACCACCTTCTGCACCGTCGACGAGAACCTGACCGCCTACGGACTGCTCACCCATCGGCACACGCCCGAGATCGAGCAGGCCCTCTCGGTCTCCACCGGCCACGACGTGTCCGTGCTGTTCACCCCTCACCTGGCGCCGCTCAATCGGGGTATCCTGGCCAGCTGCTACGGTCGCCCGACCAGCCACTCGGGCCGGCCGCCGCAGACCGGGGAGGTGCTCGAAGCAATGGCCGACTACTACCGTGACGAGCCCTTCGTGGTCGTCGACCACCGCAGCCCGTCGACCAAGGCCGTCGCCGGCTCCAACGCCGTGCATCTCACCGGCCGGGTCGACCCCAGAACCGGACTGGTGATGGGTGTCGGCGTGCTCGACAACCTGATGAAGGGGGCCTCCGGCATGGCGGTTCAGTGCGCCAACATCGCGGTCGGCCTCCCCGAGACCACCGGATTGTCGACCGTTGGGCTGTACCCATGATGACCGCCGCCGTGCCGGAGGCCCGGCTAACCGAGTTTCGCCTGGTGGCGAAACGTCGTCCGCTGGAGTGGTTCGTGTGGGTTCGGAGGTTTAGCGTATGACCGCCGCCGTGCCTGCGGAGCAGGTGTTGATCCCGGCCGTTCGGAGGGTTCGGGTATGACCGCCGCCGTGCCGGAGGCCGGTGTCGATCGGGGCTACTCGCCGGAGCAGCGGGCCAATGCGCTGATCGAGGCCCTGCCCTATCTGCAGCAGTTCCGGGGAGCCGTCGTCGTTGTCAAGCTCGGCGGCAACGCCATCGTCGACGACGAGGTGATGCGGACCTTCGCCACCGACATCGTGATGCTGCGGTCGGTCGGTCTCAAGCCGGTCGTCGTCCACGGCGGTGGACCCCAGATCGGTGATCTCCTCAGCCGGCTGGGCAAGGAGACCGAGTTCCGCAACGGCCTGCGGGTCACCGACGCCGAAACGCTCGACGTCGCCCGCATGGTGCTGGTCGGCAAGGTCGGTCGGGACATCATCGGCCACATCAACCGGCACGGAGCCTACGCGGTCGGTATGTCGGGGGAGGACGGCCGCCTGATCGTGGCCAGCCAGCACGACCCGGGCCTGGGCCTGGTCGGCCGGATCGAGTCGGTGAACCCGCAGATGGTGGAACGTCTGCTGGCCGAGGACCTCATCCCGGTCGTCTCATCGATCGGCGTCGACACCGCCGGCCAGTCGCTCAACATCAACGCCGACACCGTGGCCGGCGCCCTCGGCGGTGCCCTGGAAGCGGAGAAGGTGGTCTACCTCACCGACGTCTCGGGACTCCTGGTCGACCTCGACGATCCGGCGAGCCTCGTGGCCCGGGCCACCGTCGACGAGCTGACCGACGGCATCACCGCAGGACGCATTTCCGGAGGTATGGTCCCGAAGGTCGAGTCGTGCATCCACGCCATCCGGGCCGGGGCCAAGGCGGCTCACCTGCTCGACGGTCGGGTGCCTCACGTCCTGCTGCTCGAACTGTTCACCGACGCCGGCATCGGCACGATGATCACCGCCACACCCGACGCCGACGACGCGCCCACAGCCACCCACCGCCAACGCAACCAGGAGCCAACCTCGTGACAACGGAATCGACGACCGACGCGCCGGCCGACAGCACCCAGGCCCGGCACCGAGCGGCGGTTCACGCCCCGGACGGGCTCGAACGGTGTCCGTTGATGCCGACCTATGGACCGCCGACGGTGCAGTTCGTGCGAGGTGAGGGACCCTACCTCTGGGACTCGAACGACGTGAACTACCTCGACTTCCTCTCCGGGCTGGCCGTCACCAGCCTCGGCCACAGCCACCCGGCGGTTGCGGCGGCGGTGGCCGAGCAGGCCAAACGGCTCATGCACGTGTCGAACCTGTACGCCACCGAACACAACGGTGATGTCGCCGCCACCATCGACCGGCTCGTGGGCGACGGTGAACCGGCCGGCGGTCAGGTGTTCTTCTGCAACTCCGGAGCCGAGGCGAACGAGGCCGCCATCAAACTGGCCCGCCGCTACGGCGGTCATGGCCGTCATGTCGTGGTCTGCGCCTACCAGAGCTTTCACGGCCGGACCCTCTCCACGCTGGCCGCCACCGGCCAACCCAACAAGTGGGAAGCCTTCCAACCCCTGCCCGAGGGCTTCCGCCACGTCGTGTGGAACGACCTCGACGAGCTGGCGAACACCTTGGATGAGACCGTGGCCGCCGTCCTGCTGGAGCCTGTGCAGGGCGAAGGTGGCGTGAACGCCGCCACCGTCGAGTACTTCCGGGGCGTACAGGAGCAATGCCGGGAGCGCGACATCCTCTTCATGGTCGACGAGGTGCAGACCGGCTTCGGTCGGACCGGGCAGTGGTTCGGCTTCCAGCACTTCGGGATCGATCCCGACGTCGTCACCATGGCCAAGGCCCTCGGCAACGGCATGCCGATCGGGGCTTGCTGGGCCAAAGCGTCGGTGGCCACCGCCTTTCGTCCCGGTGACCACGCCACCACGTTCGGCGGTCAGCCGTTGGCCACCGCCGCAGCCCGGGCCGTTCTGGCCACCATGCAGGCCATCGGCGCCCCCGACCGGGCCACCGAGATGGGTGAGGCCCTCACCACCGCGCTGTCCCGACTCCCGCACGTCAAGGAGGTGCGTGGGCTGGGACTGCTGATCGCGGCCGAGCTCGACGGTCTCGACGCCCGCGAGGTTGCCGCCGAGTGTCTGCGGGAGGGTCTTGTCGTCAACGCCGTCACCCCGAGCGCCCTCCGACTCGCCCCGCCGTTGATCATCGAGGAGAGCCACATCGCAGCCGCGATCAACAAGCTGTCCAGCTCGCTCGACACGGTCGCCGAACGAGCCGAAGCCTCGGTCGACGGCTGACCGCCCGGAGGGAGATCAACCATGCGACACGTCCTGGAGATCGACGACCTCCGCGTCGGTGAACTCGAACGGATTCTGGACCTGGCCCGCCAGCCGGCCAACGAGGTCCCACCGCTGCTGGCCGGCCAGGGGGTGGCATGCTATTTCGCCAAGCCGTCGGCCCGAACCCGCAACTCGACCGAGATGGCCGTCGTTCAGCTCGGCGGCCACCCCGTCTACATAACGGCCGACGAGGTCGGCATCGATCGGCGCGAGTCGGCGGAGGACGTCACCCGCACGCTGGCCTGCTACCACCGGGCCATCTGTGCTCGGGTCTTCGAGCACGAACTGCTGGAGCGGATGGCGGCACTCGACGTGGTTCCCGTCGTCAACCTGCTGTCCGACGGTGGTCACCCGCTGCAGGCCATCGCCGATGTCCTCACCATCGAATCCGAACGGGGTCCGGTGGCCGACCAGAACATCATCTACGTCGGCGACGCCAACAACGTCGCCCGATCGCTTGTTCTCGCGGTGGGTGCGCTGGGCGGCAAGGTCACCGTCGTCGCTCCGCCCGATCGCCGCTTCAACGAGGTCGACACCGACCGGCTCTCCGCCGCCGGTGCCCCCTTCACCTACGGTGACCGCCCGGAGGTCGTCAGCGGCGGCGACGTCGTCTACACCGACACCTGGGTGTCGATGGGCCAGGAGGGCGAGCGGGATCAGCTGCTCCGCACCTTCGAGGGGTATCGGGTCGACGATGCCATGATGGCCCGCAACCCCGACGCGGTCTTCCTCCACTGCCTGCCGGCCCACCGCAACGAGGAGGCCACTGACGCTGTGCTCGACGGCTCACAGAGCAGAATCTGGGCCCAGGCCGCCAACCGCCTGCCGGCCGTACGAGCTGTGCTGCAGTGGCTGCTCGAGGTCAACACCGAAGGCGGCGTCTGATGTCGGGCGGCAAGACCCATCGTCAACACCGCATCGCCCGGCTGCTGTCCGACAACGTGGTCACCAGCCAGGTCCAACTCGTCGAACTCCTCGCCGCCGACAACGTGGCCGCCACCCAGGCCACCGTCAGCCGTGACCTCGACGAGCTCGGTGCGGTCAAGGTGCGAGTGCCGGGAGGGGCAACCGTCTACGCCATTCCCGAACACCCGACCGAACAGCTTGCGCCCCACGAGCACCTGCGCCGGGTGCTGGGGGAGTGGCTGGCCGACGTGACCCGCTCCGGCGACCTGGTGGTGCTTCGCACCCCTCCCGGCTCGGCTCACGTCGTCGCCTCCGCCCTCGACCGGTCCGGTATCGACGACATGGTCGGCACCGTCGCCGGCGACGACACGCTGCTGGCCATCGCCGCCGAGGGCCGAGGCAAACATCTGGCCACCCGGCTGGCCGACATCGCCGGTATCGACTGATCCCAACCGCCGCACCCGACGGCGACATCGAAAGCGCAACCCCCAGAGGACACCCACGAGGACACGATGACAACCACACAGCCCGCATCCACCGGTTCAACGAACGACGTCAAGAAGGTCGTGCTGGCCTATTCCGGAGGCCTCGACACCTCGGTGATCCTTCGCTGGTTGCAGGAGGTCTACGACTGCGAGGTGGTCACGTTCACCGCCGATCTCGGTCAAGGCGAAGAGTTGGAACCGGCGCGCACCAAGGCACTGGCCATGGGCATCCCCGAGTCGGCGATCTACATCGACGATCTTCGCGAGGAGTTCGTGCGTGACTTCGTCTACCCGATGTTCCGGGCCAACACCGTCTACGAGGGTGAGTACCTGCTCGGCACCTCGATCGCCCGGCCGCTCATCGCCAAACGACTGGTCGAGATCGCCGCCGAGCAGAACGCCGACGCCGTCAGCCATGGGGCCACCGGCAAGGGCAACGACCAGGTGCGTTTCGAGCTCGGCGCCTACGCCTTGAACCCCGACATCAGGATCATCGCCCCCTGGCGAGAGTGGGATCTGATGAGTCGGGAGCGGCTGCTGGCCTATGCGGCCGAACACGACATCCCGATCGAGATGTCCCGAGGGGCCAAGTCACCGTTCTCGATGGACGCCAACATGTTGCACATCTCGTATGAGGGCGGGCCGCTCGAAGACCCCTGGACCGAGCCACCGGCCGAGATGTGGCGCTGGTCGGTGACCCCTGAACAGGCCCCCAACGAACCGACCTACCTCGAACTGGACTACCGGGCGGGTGACATCGTGGCCATCGACGGCGTTGAGATGACACCGGCCCAGGTCCTCAGCCATCTCAACCGGATCGGCGGGGCGAACGGCGTGGGTCGCATCGACATCGCCGAGAACCGCTACGTCGGTATCAAGAGCAGGGGAGCCTATGAGACACCGGGTGGATCGATCATGTTGCGGGCCCACCGGGCCATCGAATCGATCACGCTCGACCGGGAGGTGGCCCACCTCAAGGACGAGCTCATGCCCCGCTACGCCTCGCTGATCTACAACGGCTACTGGTGGAGCCCCGAGCGGCAGATGCTGCAGACCGCGATCGACTGGAGCCAGCAGGCCGTGAACGGCACGGTTCGGATCAAGCTCTACAAGGGCAACATCGACGTCGTCGGACGACGGTCCGACGATTCGCTGTTCGACGCCAACATCGCCACGTTCGAAGACGACGAAGGGGCGTACAACCAGGCCGACGCCGAAGGATTCATCAAGCTCAACGCCCTGCGTCTTCGTACCCTCACCGCCACGCGGGGGCCCGGCGCCGTCGGTTGCGCGGACCTCGGCAAGCCGAAAGACGACAGACGATGAGCGCCTCGGGACCGGGATCCGATGTCGGCGGCACCACCGAATCGGCCGGGCAGACCCTGTGGCACGGCCGGTTCGAAGGCGGCCCGGCCAAGGCCCTGATGGACTTCACCGCCAGCCTGCCGTTCGACGTGAGGCTCGCGGCATGCGATATCCGCGGGTCGACGGCCCACGTGCGCGGCCTGACCCGCATTGGTCTCCTCACCGCCGAGGAGGAGGCGGCGGTACTCGACGCGCTCGCCCGAACCGGAACGGAGCTGTCGGAGGGATCGTTCACGTTCACCGACGGCGACGAGGACGTCCACACCGCCATCGAACGCCGGGTCACCGAGCTGGCTCCCGAAGCGGGCGGGAAGTTGCACACCGGACGAAGCCGCAACGATCAGGTGGCCACCGCGTTCCGGCTCTGGACCAAGGAGGCCATGCTCGACATCGCCGGTCTGACGATGACGTTTCAACAGACCCTGGTCGACAAGGCCAAGCTGGCCGGTGAGTCCTACCTGCCCGGCTACACCCATCTCCAGCGGGCACAGCCGGTGCCGCTGGCCCACCACCTCCTCGCTCACGCCTGGGCCCTCGGTCGAGACGTCGACCGCCTGCTGGCCACCGCGAAGCGGCTCAATGTGTCGCCGCTCGGTGCCGGCGCGCTCGCCGGGTCGTCACTGCCGCTCGACCCGGCGTCGACCGCCGCCGACCTCGGTTTCGACCGTCCCTTCACCAACTCCCTCGACGTCACCAGCGACCGGGACTTCGTGGCCGAAGCCCTGTTCACGCTCTCCATGGTGGGCATCCACCTCTCCCGGATGGGCGAGGAGTTCGTCCTCTGGTCGTCGCAGGAGTTCGGGTTCGTGACCCTCGACGACGGTTACGCCACCGGTTCGTCGATGATGCCCCAGAAGAAGAACCCCGACATCGCCGAGCTGACCCGCGGCAAGACCGGTCGGCTGATCGGCAACCTGACCTCGCTGCTGGTGACCTTGAAGGGCCTGCCGCTGGCCTACAACCGCGATCTGCAGGAGGACAAGGAACCGCTGTTCGACTCCTATGATCAGATCCGTCTCGCCCTGGTCGCTTTCGGTGGCATGGTCGAGACGGCGACGTTCAACACGGTGGCCATGGCCGAGGCCGCTGACGATCAGACGTCACTGGCGACGGATCTGGCCGAGATGCTCGTCGAGCAGGGCCTACCCTTCCGGGAGGCTCATGCCGTGGTGGGCGGCCTGGTTCGGGATTCGCTCGACCGCAACGTCCCACTGTCCGACCTGGTCGGCGGTCACCCCGCCTTTCCCGACTCGGTGGCGTTTCTCTTCGCCTCGGGGGCGGCGGTGTCGCGACGGGCCAGCCCCGGAGGTGCGGGTCTTGCCCCGGTGGCGGCCCAGTTCAAGCAGATCGAGTCCGACATGGAACGCTCGGCGTCCCGTCTGCGCACCATCGCGGCATCGCTGGAGCCCGGCACCTAGCGGCCAGGAGGTGGCTGTCGATCCACATGTCGGAGAGCCGGCCGCGAACCCTCCTTCGGCTCTGGATCTGGCCTCTCTGCTCGCCGATCGGGCCTCGGTGGTTGCGCCGCGGTTGCTCGGCCTCACGATTTCGGTTGGGAACCGATCGGGGGTGATCGTCGAAGTCGAGGCCTACGAGGGCATCGACGATCCCGCCAGCCACGCCTTCCGGGGCCCAACGCCCCGTACCGAGGTCATGTTCGGACCGCCGGGACGGCTGTACGTGTACCTCAGCTACGGCGTGCACTGGTGCGCCAACGTCGTCTGCCACCCCGAAGGAGTCGCCGGAGCGGTGCTCCTCCGGGCGGTGGAGCCGGTCACCGGCATCGATGCCATGTGGGCCGACCGGCCGGCAGCGCGACGTGAGCGCGATCTCGGGTCAGGGCCGGGAAAGCTGTGTGCGGCGCTGGGGATCAACGACGAACACAACGGTGTCGATATGCTCGATCCGAGCTCTCCGGTCCGTTTGCTTGCCGCCGAGGGCCCTGATCGAGGCGACGATTCCGAGATCGCCGTCGGGCCCAGAGTCGGGATCACCAAAGCGGTCGAACGGCCGTGGCGATTCGGCCTGGCCGCCAGCCCGCATCTGTCCCGACGTTTCCGGTGACCCCAAACCGCCGAACGGCCTCCGGGGCGGACCTAGACTGAGGCGTGCTCTCTGACAGCGGACTCCGTGAAGCCGGATTTGTTGTCGTCGACGACACCTCCCCGGTGTTCACCTCCGACGCCGACAACCTTGGAACCGCCATCTCCTATCTGGAAACTGCGGTCCTGCCGGCTGCGCAGGAGGCCCACCGGGACCGGGTCATCGAGTTCTGTGCCGAACATCCCGACGCCCTCCATCGCAGCTGCCTTGATGGCCATCTGACGGCATCCGCCTTCGTCGTCGAACCGGTGAACGAGTCGGTGGCCCTGATCCACCACCGCAAGTTGGACCTGTGGCTGCAACCGGGCGGGCACGCCGATGGCGAGGGCAACCTGGCTCTGGTCGCCCGGACCGAGGTGGAGGAGGAGATCGGTCTCAGCGAGCTGCGGTGGGTTCTACCGGCCTTCGATCTGAACATCCATCCCATCCCGGCCCGGCCCGGCGAGCCCGAACACCTGCATCTCGATCTGCGGTTTCTGGCCGTCGTACCGAATGGTGCGACCGACAGCGAACTCCGGGTCAACATCGATGAGACGAGGGGCGCGGCCTGGGTCGGCCCTCCGGACCCGCGGTTCGGTGCGGTCGACGACGTCAGGATCGCCGCCAGTCGGGCCCTCGAATTGAGCCGTTTCCTGGCCGTGGAATCGGCTTCGAACCACGGGAGTCGGACTTGACGGACGACCTCGAGGCTTCCTACGCTTAGCCAGTCGGCCAATGGCCGGCTACGACGAGAGCCACGCTACGGACACCGTAACCGTCAAGTGCCGGACAGAACGAGCCCACCGGACAAACGCAGTGAACGAGAGGTCGATTTCGTGAAGGTACACGTCAACAGCGAGAACTGCCAGGGGCACAACCGGTGTTATGCGCTGGCTCCCGAACTGTTCGACATCGATGACTACGGAGCGGCCTTTGCCCGCGGGGACGGCACGGTCCCCCCCGACTTGGAGGACAAGGCCAAGTTGGCCCGGGACAACTGCCCGGAATTCGCAGTAGAGCTCGAGAAGTAGATCGGGCGTCGATACCGGTGGCTCATCGCCGCCGGGACCCATTGGGACGAAGGCATCACATGGAGCAACGACCGCCGAAAGGGCGGGTGTCGGACGAACGCAAGCAGCCGGTTGGCCGGACCGAGGTCGAGGAGGCCCTGCTCGAAGCGGCGGCCGATCTGATGGCCGAACGTGGTCCCGATGCCATCTCCGGTCGGGACATCGCCAAGCGAGCGGGAGTCAACTACGGTCTGCTCCATCATTACTTCGGGCCGAAGTCCGTCATCCTCAATGCGGCGCTGGCCCGTCTCCGGGCCGACTTCATCACCCAGTACGTCGAGTCCGAAGACGGCGATCGGCTGGCGCCGATTCTCGAGCTGCCGACGCGGTTGGTGCGGGCCGTCGCCTTCGCCGAGCTCAGTCCCAGCGGCATCATCGAGCGTGACGAGGACTTTCCGATCCTGCGTCGAGAACTTGCGGTCATGGCCGACCAACTCGGCTCGACGACCGACGATCCCGATGTTCAGGCCCGTGCCGCCGTGTGGGCCGCTGCTCAGCTGGGGTGGGTTCTGTTCGAGGATTTGCTCTCCGGGGCGCTCGTCGGCGACGGAGACGGCGATGAGTTCCGCAAGAACGTCAGTGCCATCATCGCCACTGTGGCCGAGTCGGAGGAGCCGTCCGGCAACTAGAGCATCTCAGCCGGCGGCCTCATACGTCGGTCGGGGTCGAACATGACGGCATCGCGTTGACGGTGGCGAACCGGGTGATCCGTTTGTCGAGGCGTATGCCCGGTCCGACGGCACTGATGGTGAAGAACGCGGCCGGGTCCTCGACAACCGCATCGGCGTAGCGTCGCCGATCGTCGAGCAGCAGCCTCCAGTCGTCCAGCCAGGCCGCAGTGACCTCACGGTCGAACGCCGTGGTGGCATCGAGCTCGTCGAGCTGATCGACCATGGTCTCGAATCGAGCCGTGGTGGTCAGCACCTGTTCGGACCGCTGCTCGGGATCGGGAGCAGCCAGCGCACCCGGCATGGCGGCAACATCGGACACCGCCGTGGAGCAGATCTGTTCCGCGGCCTCCGCCCACGATGGATCCTGCAGCTGATCGGGAGGATCGCGGTCGGCCAGACCGGAGTAGGCGTACACCCAGACACCGAAGCTGGCAAGCAGCGTCGAGATTGCAGCGAGTTTGACGACCCGGCCGATCACTGTATCGACTGTACAGATTCACCTCGTCGATCCGCGGTCGCCGATTCCCGGAGCGGGATCGACGCCGGGAAACTAAGCTGGTAGGCGCTATGTCGACGGATCCCAACCTCCTGCAGGACCTACGTGCCCGCGGCCTCGTTCAGGACACAACCGACCCTGACACCCTGGCCGACCGTTTGAAGGAGCCGGTGACCGTCTACTACGGGGTTGATCCGACCGCCCCGAGTCTGCATGTCGGCAACCTGATCGGTCTGTTGGTGCTGGCGAGGTTTCAGCGGGCCGGGCACAAGCCGCTGCCTCTGGCCGGCGGGGCGACCGGCATGATCGGCGACCCGTCCGGCAAGTCATCGGAGCGGAACCTCCTCGACGACGACGCCCTGGCTGAAAATCTCGCCGGTATCGTTCCCGTCCTCCGCCAGTTCGTCGATTTCGAAGCCGAACCCAACCCGGCGAAGCTGCTCGACAACCGGGCGTGGACCGTCGGACTACCGCTGCTCGACTTCCTCCGTGATGTCGGCAAACACGTCACCGTCAATCAGATGGTGGCGAAGGAATCGGTCAGGAACCGGATGGCCGGCGACGAGGGGATCTCGTTCACCGAGTTCACCTACATGCTGCTTCAGGCTCAGGACTTCCTCTGGCTCTACGAGAACGAGGGCTGCGAGATGCAGATCGGCGGCTCCGACCAGTGGGGCAACATCTCCCTCGGTGTGGATCTCATCCGGCGGCGAACCGGCCAGAAGGCGCACGCGCTCACCTGGCCGTTGCTCCTACAGGCCGACGGCACGAAATACGGCAAGACCGCCGGCGGCGAAACCGTCTGGCTGAACGCGGACCGGATGAGCCCGTATCGCTTCTACCAGGCGTGGGTCCAGGCCGAAGACGGCGAACTGTCGAAGCTGCTGAAATGGCTGACGTTCCTGACGATCGACGAGATCGACGAGATCGTCGCCGACCACGACGAGGCGCCGAACCGTCGGGTGGGGCAGAAGCGGCTGGCCCGGGAGTTGACCACGATCGTGCACGGCCCCGAAGCCACGTCGGGTGCCGAGCAGGCAACCGACGTGCTGTTCGGCGGTGGCGACGTCGCCGAGCTTCCCGAGTCCACCTTCGAGGTTCTGGCGGCCGAGATCGAGACCTCGGCTCTGTCACGCGACCTGCTCGACGACGACGACAACCTGGTGCCGATGCTGGTGAAGGCGGGCATCACGTCATCGAACGGCGAAGCAAGCCGTTTGTTGAAGCAGAACGGTGTCTCGGTGAACGGCTCCAAGGTCGGATCGGCCACCGCCGTGGGCCGTCGCGACCTCCAACACGACCGCTACCTGCTGGTTCGGAAGGGCAAGAAGTCGGTCCATCTGGTCGACTTCGGGGTCGGCTAGCCGCGTTCGAGCCGAAATTCAAGAAAATCGACGAAAAGCAGTGGCGCAGGGTTGTTCCCGTGCGCGATTCTGGTTAACGTAGATCTTCGCCTCAACGGCACGGCAGAGTCTTCCCGGAGCTTCAGCTCCAAGGGCCGCTCAGCCGGAACCGCTCTGAGGCACCGCCCCCGGCAAGCCGGTCATCCGGTTCGCAGAGCTGATCAGTGCAGTGCAACCAGTGCAGTGCAACCACCGGCTCATCCGAACCTCCGGCTCGAGTGGGAATCGAATCGCACGACTTCGTTGTGCCGGTTCACCAGCTCCTTGAAAACGGAAGAGAGGAATGTACGCAGCGTGTGCGGAATGTTTCTGCAGCCACGTTCCAACGACCTTCGGGTCCGAGGTTCGGCAGAGACGTCCCGTCACAAGGAAGGCTCCCAAGCCTTCCAACTCTAAAGCCTGGTCTCGGTGGGTTTCCTACCACTGAGACCGCCGGGTGTGGCTTGGCAGCCACGATCCGGCAACACGGATCTACGTCACCACCTTCCCGGGTGAGTGGCAGATTCTTCTAACGGAGAGTTTGATCCTGGCTCAGGACGAACGCTGGCGGCGTGCTTAACACATGCAAGTCGAACGAACTCGACCTTCGGGTCACATGAGTGAGTGGCGAACGGGTGAGTAACACGTGAGAAACCTGCCCCAAAGTTTGGAATAACCCGAAGAAATTCGAGCTAATACCAAATGCCCTCTTCGGATCGAATGGTCTGATGAGGAAAGATTTATCGCTTTGGGAGGGTCTCGCGGCCTATCAGCTTGTTGGTGAGGTAACGGCTCACCAAGGCATCGACGGGTAGCTGGTCTGAGAGGACGATCAGCCACACTGGGACTGAGACACGGCCCAGACTCCTACGGGAGGCAGCAGTGGGGAATCTTGCACAATGGGCGAAAGCCTGATGCAGCGACGCCGCGTGGGGGATGAAGGCCCTAGGGTCGTAAACCCCTTTCAGTAGGGACGAAAATGACGGTACCTACAGAAGAAGCTCCGGCCAACTACGTGCCAGCAGCCGCGGTAAGACGTAGGGGGCGAGCGTTGTCCGGAATCATTGGGCGTAAAGAGCTCGTAGGCGGTTCCGTAAGTCGGATGTGAAAACTCAGGGCTCAACTCTGAGACGCCATCCGATACTGCGGTGACTTGAATCCAGTAGGGGAGTGTGGAATTCCTGGTGTAGCGGTGAAATGCGCAGATATCAGGAGGAACACCTATGGCGAAGGCAGCACTCTGGGCTGGTATTGACGCTGAGGAGCGAAAGCATGGGTAGCAAACAGGATTAGATACCCTGGTAGTCCATGCCGTAAACGGTGGGCACTAGGTGTGGGGACTTTCAACGGTTTCCGTGCCGAAGCTAACGCATTAAGTGCCCCGCCTGGGGAGTACGGCCGCAAGGCTAAAACTCAAAGGAATTGACGGGGGCCCGCACAAGCGGCGGAGCATGTTGCTTAATTCGAGGCAACGCGAAGAACCTTACCTGGGTTTGACATGTACCGAAAAGCCATAGAGATATGGTGTCCTTCGGGGCGGTACACAGGTGGTGCATGGCTGTCGTCAGCTCGTGTCGTGAGATGTTGGGTTAAGTCCCGCAACGAGCGCAACCCTCGTCCTGTGTTGCCAGCAAGTTATGTTGGGGACTCGCAGGAGACTACCGGGGTCAACTCGGAGGAAGGTGGGGATGAAGTCAAGTCATCATGCCCCTTATGCCCAGGGCTGCAAACATGCTACAATGGCCGGTACAACGGGCAGCGACATCGAGAGGTGAAGCGAATCCCTTAAAGCCGGTCTCAGTTCGGATCGAAGTCTGCAACTCGACTTCGTGAAGCTGGAGTCGCTAGTAATCCCGGATCAGCAACGCCGGGGTGAATACGTTCCCGGGCCTTGTACACACCGCCCGTCACACCACGAAAGTCGACAACACCCGAAGCACGTGGCTCAACCCTTTGGGAGAGAGCGTTCGAAGGTGGGGTTGGCGATTGGGGTGAAGTCGTAACAAGGTAGCCGTACCGGAAGGTGCGGCTGGATCACCTCCTTTCTAAGGAGTGTTCGAACTCGAGCATTGGCAAACGTCCGATGCCGAGGGCGAACCGACCTAGTTGACACACGCGGACACGGATCTTCGGACCTGTGTTGGAGTCTTTCTTGAAAGCCTCCCGTCTTTCTCTCTTTCGTTTTGAAGCGAGCTGGTAGTGTCGGGGAAACCCGACCGATCGTAACCGGGCCACCTGACTCAGGTAGGCCCGCTCTGCGTTCCAGCCGTTCGGCCCACTGACGTGGGCGGCAATCTTTGATTGCCGAGGTCGTATCCGTCGCAGACGGATCGACACGCTGACACAGATTCTTGAGAATTGAATAGCGAGCACGAGCATCTAGCTCGAGCCGGCCCTTACCAGGAGCCGGAGCGAGCGAAGATTGTAGTTCACAACAACTAATCGTCGGGCCTTCGGGCGCGGCGACCTTAGTTACTTCAAAGTAGTAATGACAATCCACAAGCTACTAAGGGCCAACGGTGGATGCCTTGGCACCTACGACCGATGAAAGACGTGAGTGGCTGCGATAAGCCTCGGGGAGCTGCCGACTAAGCATTGATCCGAGGATGTCTGAATGGGGAAACCCGGCACCCGACATGGGGTGTCACTCCCACCTGAACACATAGGGTGGGTAGAGGGAACTGCGGGAATTGAAACATCTAAGTACCGCGAGGAACGGAAAGTAACAACGACTCCCTGAGTAGCGGCGAGCGAAATGGGAAGAGCCTAAACCGAAACAGTGGAAAGCCTAGCGGCGTTGCTGTTCCGGGGTTGTGGGACCTACACGACACTGCGCTAGAAGTGTCACAGAGTTAGCAAGTGTTTGGGTAGTGGAAGCGTTCTGGAAAGGCGCACCGTAGGGGGTAAGAGTCCCGTACACGAAACCTGATCACCTCTGAGTAGGCACCCGAGTATCACCGGGCCCGTGAAACCCGGTGTGAATCTGCGAGGACCATCTCGTAAGGCTAAGTATCCGTAGGTGACCGATAGCGAACGAGTACCGTGAGGGAAAGGTGAAAAGTACCCCGGGAGGGGAGTGAAATAGTACCTGAAACCGTTGGTCTACAATCAGTTGAAGCAGTGCGAGCCGCTTGCGGCCCGTAACTGCGACAGCGTGCCTTTTGAAGAATGAGCCAACGAGTTATGGTACGTGGCGAGGTTAACCCGTGAGGGGAAGCCGGAGCGAAAGCGAGTCTGAACAGGGCGTTCAGTCGCGTGCTGTAGACCCGAAGCCGAGTGATCTAGCCATGGGCAGTGGGAAGCGGGGGTAAGACCCCGTGGACGCGCGAACCCACCTAGGCTGAAAACTGGGGGGATGACCTGTGGTTAGGGGTGAAAGGCCAAACAAACTCGGTGATAGCTGGTTCTCCGCGAAATGCATTTAGGTGCAGCGTTGCGTGTTCAGCCATGGAGGTAGAGCTACTGGATGGGTAAGGGGGCCTACACGCTTACCAACCCCAACCAAACTCCGAATGCCATGGCTCCACAGCGCAGCAGTGAGACCCTGGGGGATGAGCTTCAGTGGTCGAAAGGGAAACAGCCCAGACCGCCGACTAAGGCCCCTAATTCTGGACTAAGTGGTAAACGATGTGAGATTGCTCAGACAGCCAGGAGGTTGGCTTAGAAGCAGCCACCCTTTAAAGAGTGCGTAATAGCTCACTGGTCGAGTGATCTCGCGCGGACAATGTAACGGGGCTCAAGTCCAGAGCCGAAGTCGCGGATTCCATGTTCTCTACGGAGTTCATGGAGTGGTAGCGGAGCGTCGATCTTGCAGTGAAGCGTAAGGGGTAACCCAACGTGGAGCGTGGTCGAGTGCGAATGTTGGCATGAGTAGCGAAAGAGGAGTGAGAATCTCCTCCGCCGGATGTCCAAGGGTTCCTGGGGAAGGTTCGTCCTCCCAGGGTTAGTCGGGAGCTAAGGCGAGGCCGAGAGGCGTAGTCGATGCACAACCGGTTGATATTCCGGTACTACTACAAGCACGTCCCAGCCAATTCTTTGTTGCTAAGTGGCTGTTCACCTTCGGGTGAACGAAACGACCCACATGGAGGCGGCTAGCGATGGGGTGACGCAGGAAGGTAGATGAACCCAGGCGTTGGTTGACCTGGGGTAAGCGTGTAGGGCGAGAGTTAGGCAAATCCGACTCTCACGAAGCCTGAGACGTTAAACCGAGCCACAACAGGCGAAGTCATTGATCCTATGCTGCCAAGAAAAGCCTCTAGTCAGTTCTTGTAGTACCCGTACCCCAAAACCGACACAGGTGGACAAGTCGAGAAGACTAAGGCGAGTGGGTGAACTGTGGTTAAGGAACTCGGCAAATTACCTCTGTAACTTCGGGATAAAGAGGGCCTCTATGGTGACGGGACTTGCTCCCCGAGCTTGAAGAGGTGGCACAAACCAGAGGGAAGCGACTGTTTACTAAAAACACAGGAGCGTGCGAAGCCGTAAGGCGCTGTATACGCTCTGACGCCTGCCCGGTGCTGGAAGGTTACGGGGAGCGGTTAGTCTTCGGACGAAGCTGCGAACTTAAGCCCCAGTAAACGGCGGCGGTAACTATAACCGTCCTAAGGTAGCGAAATTCCTTGTCAGGTAAGTTCTGACCTGCACGAATGGCGTAACGACTTCCCTACTGTCTCAACCACAGGCCCAGCGAAATTGAAGTACGAGTAAAGATGCTCGTTAGCTGCAGAAGGACGGAAAGACCCCGTGGACCTTTACTACAGCTTGGTATTGGTGTTTGATCTGGATTGTGTAGGATAGGTGGGAGACTAGGAAGCCGGTGCGCCAGCATTGGTGGAGTCATCGTTGAAATACCACCCTGTTCATGTTGGACATCTAACCTAGGACCCTTATCGGGTTCGGGAACAGTGCCAGGTGGGTAGTTTGACTGGGGCGGTCGCCTCCCAAACTGTAACGGAGGCGCCCAAAGGTTCCCTCAGACTGGTCGGCCATCAGTCGTCGAGTGCAATGGCACAAGGGAGCTTGACTGCGAGACCTACAAGTCGAGCAGGTGCGAAAGCAGGGCATAGTGATCCGATGACGCCGTATGGAAGGGTCATCGCAAACGGATAAAAGGTACCCCGGGGATAACAGGCTTATCTTCCCCAAGAGTCCATATCGACGGGAAGGTTTGGCACCTCGATGTCGGCTCATCGCATCCTGGGGCTGAAGCAGGTCCCAAGGGTTGGGCTGTTCGCCCATTAAAGCGGTACGCGAGCTGGGTTTAGAACGTCGTGAGACAGTTCGGTCCCTATCCTCTGCAGCCGAAAGAGATTTGAGGAAGTCTGTCCCTAGTACGAGAGGACCGGGATGGACGCAGCTCTGGTGTGCCAGTTGTTCCGCCAGGAGCATGGCTGGTTGGCTACCTGCGGAAGGGATAACCGCTGAAAGCATCTAAGTGGGAAACCCGTTCCAAGATGAGATCTCTCACCGCATATGCGGGTAAGGCCCCTGGTAGACCACCAGGTTGATAGGCCGGATGTGTAAGCACAGTAATGTGTTCAGCTGACCGGTACTAATAGGCCGAGGGCTTGTGTTATGTCATTGTTATTGCTACACACAAGTTCTTACAGCTACAACGATGTTCGTTCTCGCTATTCAGTTCTCAGGAAGAGAAGTTTTAGACATAGCAGTGCCCGGCCTCGTGCCCGGCCTGTGTGCAAGGTTTCGGTGGCTATTGCGGAGGGGTCACACCCGTTCCCATCCCGAACACGGAAGTTAAGCCCTCCTGCGCCGATGGTACTTGGTTGGAGACGACCTGGGAGAGTAGGACGCCGCCGGATTTCTCAAGAGTGAGAGGCCCTTCACGGGGCCTCTCATTCGCGTTTGTCGGTCGGTGTCGAGATTGGGACGAACCGTCGGCGGCGATCGAAAGCGACGGCCCGACGCTTCGGGCGGCAAGGTAGCGTTGAGACGATGACAGGCTCAGGTCCGAACTCAGACAGATCCCGGGGGCGTTCGCGTTCCGGTGGGGGTAAGGGCCGTAGCGGTGGGCCCAAGAGGTCAGGCGACGGTCGACAGGACGGACGGGGGCCGGGGTCCGGCCGTTCGTCGAAAGGCGGCCCTTCAAAGGGCGGTTCGTCGACGGGGCGGTCGCAGGGCGATCGACGCTCGAACCACGGTGGACAGAGCGGAAAGGGGCGCCCTCCCCGCAGGCGATCGTCAGGTGGTGCGACAGGGGCCGAAGGATCCTCGAGCGGCGGGCGAATACCGCCTCCACCGAAGGAGCGTCCGCTTGCCGGGAGCGAGGTGCAGTCCTTCGAGCGGGAAGAGATGATCATCGAACGGGTCGACGCAGCCGAGGGCGAATCCGGCCGTTCCGCCGGCTCGTCGAAGTCGAGGCGACGAAACCAACGACGTCGAAGTCGAGCTCGCGTCAACGTCGACGATATCGATATGGGGCAGGTGGGCACGGCGACGTCGGCCAAGTTGCGTTCCCGATTGGCGGACGCCGCGGTGGCGTTCGAGGCCGAACGGTTCACCGAGGCCGAACGCCTGCTGGTTTCGATCCAGCGACTCGCCCCCGATGTCGCCGAGGTCCACGAGCTGCTCGGGTTGACCCGCTACCGGCTGGGTCAGTGGCGGCGGGCGATCGATGAGCTGGAGCGATTCCATGCTCTCACCCGCTCAGTGGAGCAGCATCCGGTTCTGGC
Organism: Acidimicrobiales bacterium; assembly: GCA_965216675.1. GTDB lineage: Bacteria > Actinomycetota > Acidimicrobiia > Acidimicrobiales > SZUA-35 > JAHELU01. Next base: position 42,588 of record CBDCGK010000003.1, read on the forward strand.
CGACTGCTATCGGGCGATGCGCAATTGGTCGAAGGTCGAACAGCTGTGGCTCGAACTCGGCGAGGCGTCGCCTGAGCCGGAGCTGATCGAGGAGGGCCGGATCGTGTACGCCGGCTCCATGGCCGATCGTGGTCGGGTGGCCGATGCCATCCGCTTCCTCGAACGGGCTCCAAAGGTCAAGGGACGCCCGGGCGTCCACCACCTGCGTCGCTGGTACGCAACCGCCGATCTCTACGAACGAGCCGGCGACAACTCACGGGCGCGTCGACTCTTCACCGACATCGCGAATGCCGATCCCGGCTTCGGTGATGCCGCTGAACGAGCTGCCGGTCTGTAGCGCCGGCGGGGTGTGCACGCCCGTCGTGTTCGGCGGTGGTCCGACCGGCAGAATTGCGCCGGTGGGCGATAGGTTGAACGTGCACTGGTGCCGACACGGAAGGCTTGATCAGACGAGATGAACGCAGAACAGCTGGAGAAGGTTCGCACGGCCGACGGATTCGTGGCCGCACTCGACCAGAGTGGGGGCAGCACCCCCAAAGCACTCGCTCAATACGGTGTGGCCGAGTCGGAGTACGGCAACGAAGACGAGATGTTCGATCTGATCCATCAGATGAGGACCAGGATCATCACCAGCCCGGCGTTCACCGGCGACAAGATCCTCGGAGCGATTCTCTTCGAACAGACGATGGACCGGCAGATCGAAGGCAAGGGTTCGGCCGAGTATCTGTGGAGCGAGCGTGGCGTCGTCCCCTTCCTGAAGACCGACAAGGGACTGGCCGACGAAGCCAATGGTGCCCAGGTCATGAAACCGAATCCCGGTCTGGACGACCTGCTCGCCCGAGCCGTCGACAAGGGCGTGTTCGGCACCAAGATGCGGTCGGTGATCAAGATGGCCAATCCCGACGGGGTGAAGGCGGTCGTGGACCAGCAGTTCGAGGTCGGCCACCAGATCCTGGCCGCGGGACTCATGCCCATCATCGAGCCCGAGGTCGACATTCACAGCCCGGAAAAGGCACAGGCCGAGGCCCTGCTTCGAGATGCCATCGTCGCCCAGCTCGACTCGTTGTCTGACGGTCAGCAGGTCATGCTCAAGCTGACCATCCCCAGCGAGGACAACTTCTACCGTCCGCTGATCGACGATGACCGCATCCTCCGAGTCGTCGCGCTCTCCGGCGGCTACTCCCGCGATGAGGCCAATGAACGCCTCAGCCGCAACAACGGCATGATCGCCAGCTTCTCCCGTGCCCTGGCCGAAGGACTGTCGGCCGGTCAGAGCGACGACGAGTTCAACTCGGTGCTCGGAGCCTCGATCGACGCCATCTTCGCCGCTTCCCGGACCTAGACACCCGAACGTGGCCGATCCCATCGGCGTCGGTTGGGCCTTCGACCTCGACGGCGTGATCTGGACGGGCCGACAACCGGTTCCGGGGTCCGCACAGGCGGTCGCCGACCTGGTGGCCGGCGGCCATCGGGTAGCCTTCGTGACCAACAACTCGTTCGCGACGGTGGCCGATCAGGAAGCCAAACTGGCCTCGTTCGGTATCGACGCCGAGGGTCGGGTCGTGACATCGGCGATGGCCGGTGCCGCACTCGTCGACCCGGGCGAGCGGGTCTATGTTCTCGGTGGCCCCGGCATCGTCGAGGCCGTCGAGGCCCGTGGTGCCACGGTGATCGACGGCTCCGACAACGGTGTCGTCGCCGACGCGGTCGTGGTCGGGCTCGATCGTGACCTGAGCTATGAGAGGCTGTCGCGGGCCGTGTTGGCCGTTCGCGCTGGTGCCCGGCTGCTGGCCACGAACACCGACTCGACCTATCCGTCGGAGCGGGGGATGCTTCCGGGTGGCGGAGCCATCGTCGCCGCCGTCACCCGGGCCACGGGCGCCGTGCCGGCGGTGGCCGGAAAGCCGCACGAGCCTCAGGCCGATCTGGTGCGGTCGCTGCTCGGTGATCGGGGCGTGATGATCGGTGACCGTCCGGAAACCGATGGCCGGTTCGCTGAAGCGATGGGCTATGAGTTCGGGCTCGTGTTGACCGGCGTCACCGGCCGTTCCGATCTTCCGGTCGATCCACAGCCCAGATGGATCGAAGACGATGTCGCCCGGCTGGTTCCCGCCATTTTGCGCGAGTTGCCGTCGTAGCCAGCGGTCGGGCCGGCGCCGCCTGCCGGCAGAAGTCGTACCTCTGTCGTCCGTGTTGATGGTCGGCTATCGTGCCAGTCATGAGCAACTCCGATCCCTTCACCCAGGCACTCAACAAGGGGCTCGCCGAGCTCCGCGCCGTTCTCACCGACGCCACGGAGCGGTTCGAGTCCGAGATGGAGCGAGTCCGACAGAGGACGGCCGCGGCGTCGCCCGAGTCGCTGCCGACCAGCGCCCAGGACGCGTTGAATCAGATGGATCGTCTCGCCCGGTTCCTGCGTAGCGAGGCGGCGAGCGCAGCCGGTGATGTCAGCGACAGCCTGGCTGCTGCGATGGAGGAGTTCTCCAAATTCGTCTATGCCGCCGTGCCGGGGCTGGAGGAGCAGGTTGATTCGGCCGGCTCGACGTTCCAGCAGTGGATGAAGCAGGCCACCGAAACGGCCAATGAGATGTCGACCGAGGCGACAGCTCGCTCGACGGCTGCAGCCGGGCAGATGATGGACGCTGTCAGCCGGCGACCGCGCTCGTCACCAGCCGATGCCGGCTCCGGCACCAAGGACCCGGGCCCGACGCCGTCGCCGGCCGAGAAGCCGGCTGCTGCGAAGAAGCCAACGGCGAAGAAGACGTCGGCGAAGAAATCGACGAAGAAGGCGTCGGCCAAGAAATCGAGCGCCAAGAAGGCCGGGAAGAAGGCCACGGCGAAGAAATCGAGCGCCAAGAAATCGACGAAGAAGGCCGCCAAGAAGGGGCCGGCCAAGAAGTCGAGCGCCAAGAAGTCGAGCGCCAAAAAGACTGCCAAGAAGCCAACGGCGAAGAAAGCCGGGAAGAAGGCCGCGAAGAAATCGACGGCCAAGAAGGCTGCGAAGAAGTCAACGACAAAGAAGGCCGCCAAGAAGTCGAGCGCTAAGAACGCGTAGAACCCGCCCCGTCAACCTGCTTGTTACCCTGAGCGGTCGGGGCCCGAGCCCCGGGGAGGTTCACGATCAAACGCCGACTGGATGCCGAAATGGTCCGCCGGGGCATGGTTCCCAGCCGCGAGTCGGCCAGACGCCTCATTGTCGACCGGCAAGTGCTCGTCGGGGGATCGTTCGCCGACAAACCGGCCCGTATGGTCGCCGCCGATCAGCCGATAACACTGGCTGCGCCGCCACCCCCATTCGTCAGCCGGGCCGGACACAAGCTGGCCGGAGCGCTCGACGAGTTCGGCATCGATCCGGCGGGCCGGTACTGCCTCGACGCCGGATCCTCGACCGGCGGATTCACCGACTGCCTCCTGCAGCGTGGGGCGGCCCGGGTGGTGGCGGTCGACGTCGGCACGAATCAGCTGCATGAGCGGCTCCGCGAGGACCCTCGGGTCGAGCAGCGGGAGCAGACCGACATCCGATCGGTGACGATCGCCGATGTCGAGCGGCCGTTCCAACTCGTCGTCGGCGACCTGTCGTTCATATCGCTCCGTCTCGTCCTCGAGCCGCTGTCGTCGCTCACGGAGCCGGGTGGCCAACTGATTCTCCTGATCAAACCCCAGTTCGAGGCGGGCCGGCAGGAGGTGTCGCGCGGCAAGGGTGTGATCACCGACCCGGAGATCTGGCGGACAACCGTCGAATCGGTGATCGCCGCTGCTCACGAGGAGGGTCTGAGGGCGATGGGACTGGTTCCGTCGGTGGTCCGAGGCGCTCGGGGAAATGTCGAGTTTGTCGCCTGGCTCGTGAAGCAGCCATCTACCATCACTGGATATCCCGACGTCGACTCTCTGGTCGACGACGCCGTCGCCAGGGCCTCCGAAACGGTCCGACAGGAGGCCGAGCAACGATGATCCAGCAACTCAGCGTCGGCCACGAATCGACGCCATGACCGGGTCTGGGGCCTGCCTCGGCATCGTCATCCACCAGTACCGCGACGAGGTTCGCAAGATGGCCGGCCAGGTGATCGATTGGTGTGGCGACGATATCGCCGTACGGCTGCCGGTCACCGATGCCGGTTTGATCGGGCGAAACGACCTCGCCGTCGACGACGAGGTGTTCGCCTCGACCATCGATGTGTGTATCAGCCTCGGGGGCGACGGCACGATGCTGCGGGCCGCGGGGTTGGTCGCCCAGCACGGCGTGCCGATTCTCGGGGTCAACGCCGGCCGCCTCGGCTATCTCGCCGAGGTCGAGCCGTCGCATCTGATCGATGCGCTCGAGCAGTGGCGTCGCGGTGAGCTGATCGAGCAGGCTCGCATGATGGTCGAGGTGACATCGGAGGCCTCGGCCGACGGCGAGACCCCCTTCCGAGGTTGGGCGTTGAACGAGGCCGTTGTGGCCCGGGTCGACAGCGGTCGAACAGTCGATGTGCTGGCCACCATCAACGACCGGCCGTTCAGCAACTACCTGGCCGACGCCGTCATCGTCGCCACCCCGACCGGCAGCACCGCGTACTCGCTGTCAGCAGGCGGTCCTATAGTTGAACCGGATTTTCGCGCGCTGATCCTGACCCCGGTAGCCGCCCACATGGTATTCAACCGATCGATGATTCTCGCTCCGACCACGGAGGTCGCATTCACTGTTCAAGGCCACCGAGGTGCTGTGTTGGCGCTCGACGGCGAGGCCTGCCTTCAGCTCGAGCCCGGTCAGTCCGTCTCCTGTCGGGCCGCCGATGTGGCTGTCAAGTTGCTGGTCGACGGTGAACGCGACTTCCACACCGTGTTGAAGGAGAAGTTTCATCTGATCGACTGGCGATGACTGATCCGACGATGGAACCAAACCCGCGATGATTCTCGAACTCGGCGTATCCAACCTGGGAGTGATCGACTCCCTGACCATCACCATGCCGACCGGCATGATCGCCCTCACCGGCGAGACGGGAGCGGGCAAGACGCTGCTCGTCGACGCCCTGGACCTCCTGGTCGGCGGCCGGGCCGATCCCGGCCTCGTGAGGGCCGGCGCCGAGGAGGCGACGGTCGACGGTCGCTTCCTGATCGACGGCGAGGAGATCATCCTCACCCGTGTCGTGGCCGCCCACGGCCGTTCTCGGGCCTATGTGAACAGCCGTCCGGTCACGGCCGGCCACCTGGCCGAACTCGGATCCAGGCTGCTCGACCTCCACGGTCAACACGCTCACCAGTCGCTGCTCGGCACCGAGGCCCAACGCCTCGCCCTCGACACCTTCGGCAAGGTCGACCTCGGTCCGCTGACCCACGCCACCGACACCCTGACCGAGATCGACGAGGCGCTGGCCGACCTGGGCGGCGATGAGCGGGCGCGGGCCCGGGAACTCGACATCGTGCGATTCCAGGTCGACGAGCTCACCCAGGCCGACCTCACCGACCCCGACGAGGACGGCCAATTGGAGGCGGCCGAGGAGCTCCTGGCCAACGCCGTGGCCCACCAGGAGGCGGCCCAAGCGATCCTGGAGTCCCTCGTCGACGACGACGGCGCCCGCGACATTCTCGCCGCCGCCCTGGGGCGGATGTCGGAAGGGTCACCGTTCGCCGACGTGGCCCAACGGCTGCGAAACCTCATCGCCGAACTCGACGACATCGGCGACACCGTGCGATCCCTCGGTGAGCAGATCGAACCCGATCCCGAGGCTCTCGAGCGGATCATGGACCGTCGCCGCCTGCTCAGGGATCTGCAGCGCAAATACGGCGACGATCTGGCCGAGGTCATGGAGGAGCGCGACCGATTGCAGGCCCGCCTCAAGGAGTTGGAGGATCATGACGCCATCGCCGCCGAGCTCGATCGGCGGCGCAACGACGCGCTCGAGAGGCTGGCCGTCGAGCAGGACCGGGTCAGGGCCGCCCGACGGGCGGCGGCCCCCGACCTGGCGGCGGCGATCGAAGCACGGCTGCCGGAGCTGGCGATGGACAAGGCCAGGGTCGACGTCGAGGTCGACGGACCCGACGGCTCCGCGGTCTCGTTTCAGCTGTCGGCAAATCCCGGTTCGGCGCTGCAGCCCTTGTCGAAGGTGGCGAGTGGCGGCGAGTTGGCCCGCACCATGCTGGCCCTACGCAGCGTGTTGTCGGAGGCGCCGCCCATCCTGGTCTTCGACGAGGTCGATGCCGGGATCGGGGGCGAGGCAGGCTTCGCCGTCGGCCGGGCCCTCAGCAACCTCGGCGATCGCCATCAGGTTCTCGTCGTGACCCACCTACCCCAGGTTGCCGCGTTCGCCGACGCCCATCTGGCGGTTCGCAAACAACAGGGCGACGACAGCACCGTCTCCGACGTCCGCCTGCTCGACGACTCCGAGCGGCTCACCGAGGTGGCACGGATGCTGTCGGGTCAACCGAAGTCCGACACCGCCCGCAGCCACGCCCGGGAGCTGCTCGACGAGGCCGCGGCCGCTCGCGCCGGCGAGCCCGACCGGTGATCGGGCCGGCGGCGTGACACCCGACGTCACGCTTGATGACGTGCTTGGTATGGAGCGGCGGGTGTGGCAGGCGCTGTGCACCGGCGACGGGGCCCTCGACCGGGCGTTGCTCTCCGATGACTTCCTCGGCGTCTATCCGAGTGGATTCTCCGACCGGGACGGTCACGTGTCGCAATTGGCCGGCGGGCCGACGGTGCACGACTTCCACCTCAGCGACGCTCGACTTGTCGACGTCGCCGACACGACCGTCCTGCTCAGTTACCGAGCCGACTGGCGGGCTCCGCGAACTCCGGGATCGGAGCAACCCGGTGCGGCGCAGGCCATGTTTATCACATCCATCTGGACGCGCCGGGCCGGCAACTGGGTCAACACATTCAGTCAGGACACGCCGACCGATCCCCGTCCCGACCTGTTCGAAGGCTAACGGGTCGAATTCGGGGAGCTGGCCGCCAGCTCGGCGGTCACCGCGTCGACCATGTCGCCGATGCCGCCGACAAGTTCGTCGAGGTGCTCGGCGAGGGTCGAGGCCACGACCGCGATGTCGTCGGGTCCGAACGCCAGGCGTCGACGGGGCCGGAGAATCCGCTGGAGCCGTTCAGCGACCGCTGACGGCCGGTGGTAGTCGGTCGGCAGCGACCACGAGCCGATCCGGTCGAGGTGGGCACGCCAGCCGGCCTGGCGGTCGCCGGCCACCAGTTCGGTCAAATCGAGCTGATCGTCGTCGGCGAGGCCCAGCACGTCCTGGGCTCGGCGGCGCAAATCGCCGTGGAATTCGAGCAGGTGCCCGTCGAGCAGGAGTTCGACGCCGACGTGGCCACACGCTCTGGCGGCTCCCCGGTTGACCCCACGCCGCTCGAGGCGGGCTCGCACCTCACGGCTGTGGGTCAGGAACCAGTCGCTGCCATGAAACGCGGTGTCGGTTGCATGGTGCATGTCGACACCGGAGGCCATGGCCGGATCGGAGGGTGCCTCGGTGAGTTGGAAGCGCCCGATGGCGGCGAAGTCCGGCAGTGCGGATCCGAACAGATAGCGGTCACGGTGCGTCGGCGACGGCTGGTCCCCAGCCTGGGCGTGCCGGTCGAGGACATGGTCGGCGATATGGATGTGACCCACGAAGTTCATCACCGATCAGTGTAGGAAGCCCGGCGTTGCTCGAGCCGATACCGGCTCCTCTCAGTCGATGACCGCTCCGTAGACGAGCGACTTGAGCTGCGGACGGATCGGGTAGGCCTCCGACGGCATCAGCTGGGTGAAGGCGATCACGATCAGGTCCTCCACGGGATCGATCCAGAAGACCGTGGAGGCGGCGCCGCCCCATGCGTACTCGCCGACCGACGAGATCACCTGATTGGCCGCCGGGTCGATCACCACGGAGAATCCCAAGCCGAAGCCGATGCCTTCATCGCGGACCGCGGCGTTCGGGCTCGCCCCCATGGCCACGAGGTCACGATTGCCGGGCAGATGGTTTCTGGTGGCGTAGTCGATCGTCTTGCGACCGAGCACCCGAACGCCGTCGAGCTGGCCGCCACCCGCCACCATCAGGCAGAAGCGGAGGTAGTCGTCGAGTGTCGAGACCAGCCCCGCTCCGCCGGACAGGAAGTTGCGGCCGGCCCGAAACGGGCTGCCGGGTCCGGCGTCGTCGGTCATCAGCATGTGGTCGCCGTCGGCTCCCGACGGCAGCGGTATCGGCGACGCGGAGGGCAGCACGTAGCAGGCGGCGAGCCGGTCGGCGGTGTCGTCGGGAACGACGAACCCGGTGTCGACCATGCCCAGCGGATCGAAGATCCGGTGCTGTAGGAACTCGTCGAACGGCCGGCCACTGAGAACCTCGATGAGTCGGCCGAGCACGTCGGTGGCCACGCTGTAGGACCACTGGGTCCCCGGCGAGAACAGCAGGGGGATGCCGGCCAGCGCCTCGACATAGCGGTCGAGCGGAAGGTCGCCGTCGATGCCGTGCTGGTGGTACAGCTTCTCGACCGGGTGGCCGGCGACCCAGCTGTAGGTCAACCCGGCGGTGTGGGTCAACAGATCGTGGATGGTGACTTCTCGCTCGGGAAACCGGGTCTTGTGGTTCGTGGCGGTGCCTCCGTCGTAGACCCGCAGATCGGCCCAGGACGGAATGTAGGTGCTGACCGGGTCGTTGAGACGGAAACGGCCTTCCTCATAGAGGGTGAGGAGCGCCAGGGACGTGATCGGCTTGGTCATCGAGTAGATCCGGACGATGGTGTCGTCGGTCCACGGTGTCCCATCGGCGAGATGGCGGAGGCCGAGCGCGCCTCGGTGAGCCACCGACCCGTTTCGGGCGATGACCCACGAGAAACCCGGATAGCGGCCCGGTTCGAGGTAGTTCTCGGTGATGAACGGTGCGATCCGCTCGAGTCTCGTCGGGTCGAGCCCCACCTCGGCAGGCTCTATTTGGTCGGGCCCCTCGACTCGAGGCGGCGTCGTCACGCACCCGCTCCACTTGTTCCACAGTTGACCACGGTTCGACCTTTCACCTGGCCGGCCAGAATTCGGGGTGCGAGTTCGACGACGTCGGCCAGCGCGACCTCGGAGGTCATCGACTCGAGTTTGTCGGCGTCGAGCGCCTCGGCCAGCGCGGCCCAGACCTGGACCCGTTGTTCGAAGGGGCACTGAACCGAGTCGATGCCCAGCAGGTTGACGCCGCGCAACAGGAACGGGATCACGGTCGTCGACAGATCGTTGCCGCCGGCCAGCCCGCAGGCGGCGACGGATCCGGCGAGTCGCATCTCGGCCAGGATGTGGGCCAGCGTGTCGCCCCCGACGGCGTCGATACAGCCGGCCCACCGTTCGCTGAGCAGCGGTCGCGACGGGTTGTCGGCCAGCTCGGCCCGGTCGATGACCTCCGCCGCCCCCAATGCCTTCAAGTCGGCGGTGTTGTCGAGTCGCCCCGTGCTGGCGACGACGTGGTGGCCTCGAGCGTGGCCCCACAGAATGGCGGAGCTGCCGACGCCGCCCGATGCCCCCGTGACCAGGAGCGGATTGTCGGGCGACGGCTCGAGCCCGTGGCGCTCGAGCGCCAACAGCGCCTGCATGGCCGTGAACCCGGCGGTTCCGATGGCCATGGCCTGGCGGGTGGAGATGCCGTCGGGAAGGGCGACGAGCCAGTCGGCATCGACCCGGGCCCGCTGGGCGTAGCCGCCCCAGTGAACCTCGCCGACCCGCCAACCGGTGAGCACAACCCGGTCACCCGGCTGGTAGCGCTCGTCGTCGGACGACACGACGGTGCCGGCCATGTCCACGCCGGGGATGTGGGGATAGGAACGGACGAGCCGGCCGAGTCCCTGCAGGATCATGCCGTCCTTGTAGTTGAGCGACGAATACTCGACGGCGATGTCGACGTTGCCCTCGGGCAGATCCGACTCGTCGAGATCGGTCATCGACGCCACGATCCGAGGGCGTTTCGGATCGTCGGTGGATTCCGAGGTGAGCAGCAGTGCAGAAAAGGCCATAGGCCCCTCAACCTAGTTTCCCGCCTCGGAAATCTCCTGATTCTGTGGTGAATTCGGCGCTGCGAGCCGAATCGGAATCGCCGCGCTAGGGGCTTCGGCGCGGAGCGTGCCTCGGTGTCTCGCCTTCGGCGAAACCTCGAGTTTCGGCTGTCGAGGGCCGAAACTCCTGAACGTTGATACAAATCGCCGGTTCACGTCTTCGAGAAGCTAGGTTGGGAAGGACCGATGCAGCCTTGCCGGGAACGCAAGCGCTTGGTGATGTTGGTCAGACAAACCGATCGAGCTAGGGAACGTTGGAGCGCGTTATGACCAAGCACATCTTTGTCACCGGTGGCGTGGTGAGTTCGTTGGGAAAGGGTCTGACGGCCTCCTCGCTGGGCCGGCTGCTCAAGGCCCGTGGCCTACGGGTCACGATGCAGAAGCTCGACCCGTACATCAACGTCGATCCGGGCACGATGAACCCGTTCGAACACGGCGAGGTCTACGTCACCGACGACGGGGGCGAGACCGACCTCGACCTCGGACACTACGAGCGGTTCATCGACGAGAACCTCACACGGGCCTCCAACGCCACCACCGGATCGATCTACTCATCGGTCATCGCCGCCGAGCGCCGCGGTGACTATCTGGGCAAGACCGTGCAGGTCATCCCCCACATCACCGACGAGATCAAGCGCCGCATCTCGAACCTGGCCGACGACGAGGTCGACGTCGTCATCACCGAGGTCGGAGGCACGGTCGGCGACATCGAGATTCTGCCGTTCCTGGAGGCGATCCGGCAGTTCCGTCTCGATGTGGGCCGTCAGAACGTGTGCTACGTGCACGTGACCCTGGTGCCCTACATCGGTCCGGCGGGGGAGCAGAAGACCAAACCGACTCAGCACTCCGTCACCGAACTCCGCAGTCGCGGTATCCAGCCCGATGTCATCGTGTGCCGTTCCGACCGGGAGATCTCCGACGGCCTGCGTCACAAGATCTCCAACCTCTGCGACGTTCCGGTCGAGGCCGTCATCAACGCCCCTGACGCCTCCAGCCTCTACGAGATCCCGCTCGTCATGCACGACGCCGGCCTCGACGACAACGTCTGCCGGTTGCTCGGGATCGACGAAGGGGACCCGGACCTGGCCGAGTGGCAAAATCTCGTCGAGCGGGTCGCCAACGCCTGGAAGCCGCTACGGATCGGCCTTGTCGGCAAGTACGTCAGCCTGCCCGACGCCTACCTGTCGGTGGCCGAATCACTTCGCCACGCCGCCTTCAACCACGAGGTCGACCTCGACATCGAGTGGATCCCCTCCGACCACGTCGAGGGGCTGCTGGTCGGTGAGGCACTGTCGGGCCTCGACGGGATCGTCTTGCCCGGCGGGTTCGGTGAACGCGGGGTCGAGGGCAAGGTCGAAGCCGCCGGGCACGCCAGGGAGAACGGGATTCCTTGCCTCGGACTGTGTCTCGGCATGCAGGTCATGACGATCGAGTTCGCCCGGAACGTCCTCGGCCTGACCGGGGCCCATTCGAGTGAGTTCGACACCCAGGATGCCACCACCCCTCATCCGGTGATCGATTTGATGGACGCCCAACGCAGTGTGACCGACATGGGCGGCACGATGCGACTGGGCGCCTACGTGGCCGTTCTGAAACCCGGCAGCCAGGTGGAGCGGATCTACGGCCAGTCGGTTGTCAGTGAGCGCCACCGGCACCGCTACGAGTTCAATCCCCGCTACATCAACCGCTTCGAGGAAGCAGGATTTCGGTGTTCGGGCACATCGCCCGACGGCAAACTCGTCGAGTTCATCGAACTGGAAGACCATCCGTTCTGGGTCGGGACCCAGGCCCATCCCGAACTGAAGAGCCGCCCCAATCGCCCCGCCCCGCTGTTCGACGCGTTCATCGCCGCCAGCCTGGAACGAGCCGCCGACCTCGATCCGGGCCGCTTCCGCCGGCCGGCCGCCGACCAGGTCGCCTCCCGAGGAAACGGCTCGGTGGAGACGACCGGTGACACCGCCTCGGAACTGGAGTTCGTTGGTGATTGAGGAGACCGTGAAGGGCCGCATGCCGTCGGCTGCCTTCAATCCCGTCTCCGAGACGGTCATCCACACCGGAGCGGTGGTCGAGTTCCGGCAACTCGTCATCGCCGACGGCAACGGTAATCGTTTCGAACGGGATGTGATCCGCCATCCGGGCGCGGTGTCGATCATCCCATTCGACGGCACCAACGTCACGCTGGTCCGGCAGTATCGGGCCGCGATCGACGGCGATCTCTACGAGATCCCCGCCGGCAAGCGAGACGTCACCGGCGAGGCGCCCGACATCACCGCCCGCCGTGAACTGGCCGAGGAGGTTGGTCTCGAAGCAGCCGAGGTCGAGCTGCTGGCCAACATGCATCATTCACCCGGCTTCTGCGACGAGTACGGGTTCATCTTCGTGGCCCGCGAGCTGACACCGGTGGAGATGAACCGGGAGGGGCCCGAGGAACAGGTGATGACCCTTCACACCGTGCCGCTCGGCGAGGCGGTGGCGATGTGTCTCGACGGGAGGATCACCGATTCGAAGTCGATGATCGGGCTGCTGGCGCTGCACGTCACCGAGAGTCGTACCTAGCAGCACTCGGAGTGCCGGCCGTGCCGAGTCCTGCAACCGTCGTTCACCTTGCCGGTCGATTCCTCCGGTCACTCGATCCGCGTCCACCGTCGGCCCTTGATCGTGCCTGGGTGCGGGATCATCTCAACGAGGGTGAGTTCGCCATCTGGACGGCCATGAGCAATCCCGACCAGTGTCATGCCATCGACGTCGCCCGCGCCGTCGAGGCCGAGGTCGGCCGCAACGACCGTTCAACCGGCGACCCGGACTGGCCCTCGGCCGAGCAACACGGCTTCCGTTCGATCGATGAACGGAGGGCGGTCATGGTGGCGGCCGCCCTCCTCCACGACTCCGGCAAGAACGTGTCCGGGCTGTCAACACTCCCTCGGGTGGCGGCAACACTACTGAGGCCGGCCATCGACGGTGCAACCGTTGCCCGGTGGTCGAAGCGGCACGGGGTCCGGCGCCGGCTGTCGCAGTACTGGCGGCACCCCGAGATCGGGGCGGAGCTGCTCGTAGCCGCCGAATCACAGCCACTCGTGTCAACGTGGGCGGCCGAACACCACCGTTCGCCCACCTCGTGGTCGGTGGAACCGGCACTGGGTCGCATTCTTCACGACTGCGACAACGACTGAGGTCACCCAGCCACATCGAGCCACCCAACGGCGTTAGCCCACTTCGTGTGACGAACTGTTCTGATAGGTGCTGCAACCGGCATCGTATGGTACAGTCTCGACCCAAACATGAGCGACCGGGAGTTCAGTGGGAGGACGCGGTGCAAAGCGCCGAATCACGATGAACTCGAGGCCAGCGGCTCGGGCGCCGAGCGGTCACCCGCAGAGGCCCTTACGCAGTGGGGAGAGTGAGTGAGAAATCGACTAGTGGCGTCTCTGCTGATGGTCGTGTTCGGGATCGCGCTGTTTGCGACCCCGGCCGCGGCCGAAGGAGAGGCGGTTCAGGTGCGGCTCCAGATCCGCGACGCCGAGGGTGAGAGAACCCCTGTCGTCGGCGTCGGATTCTCGGTGACCGACTCAGGGGGTGCTGATGTCGGGTCCGGGGTGACTGACGACGAGGGCGTCTTCCGGCTCGAGGTTCCCGGTGTGGGCGACTACACGATCACGATCGACCCGGCGACCCTACCCGAGGGCATATCCCTGGAGGACGACTCCGCCACCAGCAGAACGGTCACCATCAGCGATGGTGGTACCGGCAACGCCATCTTCGCCGTGACCGATGGGGACGGCAACGGTGGCGCCTCGTCCGGTTCCGACTCGGGCATCACCGGTCGGCGGGTGGCCCAGCTGACCGTCGACGGCGTCAAGCTCGGACTGTTCCTCGGCATGGCGGCCATCGGTCTGAGCCTCATCTTCGGTACCACCGGGCTCGTCAACTTCGCCCACTCCGAGATGATCGCCTTCGGCTACTTCGCCGCCTACTTCTTCAACTTCTACGGGCTTGCCGGTCTGTTCGGGTTCATGGCCGAATGGCCCGCACCGTTCGGTGACGGCGTCAACCTCATCATTGCCGCGGGGCTGGCGGTCGTACTCGGTGCCGCCTTCGGCTGGTTCCTCGACGCCGCTCTGTTTGGTCCTCTGCGTCGCATGGGCGTCTCGCTCATCGCCCAGCTGGTGGTCACGATCGGCCTGTCGGTTTTCCTCCGCTACGGATTCCTGCTGGTCTTCGGCGGCACGCAGCGCTTCTTCCGCGACTACACCGCACAACGCGGCCGTACCTACCTCGGCCTGATCGACCTCACCGACAAGGACCTGCTCACCATGGTGATCAGCGTTGCGGTGCTCGTCGGTGTCGGCCTGGTCCTGGCCAAGACCCGTATCGGCAAGGCGATGCGTGCGGTCTCCGACAATCGGGATCTGGCCGAGAGTTCCGGGATCGATGTCGAGCGGGTCATCCGTCTGGTATGGGTCGCGGGCGGTGCGCTCGCCGCTCTGGGTGGCGTGTTCCTCGGACTGTCCGAGACCGTCAACTGGCTCCTCGGTTTCCGGATGCTGCTGCTCATCTTCGCCGGCGTCACGCTCGGCGGGCTGGGCACCACCTACGGCGCCCTGGTCGGCTGCCTGCTGGTCGGCATGGGTATTCAGCTCTCGACGCTGTTCATCCCCATCGAGTTGAAGAACGCCGGGGCCATGGCGGTGCTGATCGGCATTCTGTTGTTCCGGCCACAAGGACTGCTCGGCCGAGCGGAAAGGATCGGCTGACATGATGTTTGCTCTCGACATGGCCAAGGTCATGCAGGAAACGATGACCCAGGCCTTCGGACCTCAGGCCGTCGTGTTCGCCATGGCCGCCATCGGCCTCAACATCCACTTCGGCTACACCGGCCTGTTGAACTTCGGTCACATCGGCTTCCTGGCGGCTGGCGCCTACGGCACGGCGATCGCCATCACCTCGTGGAGCATCAACCCGCTGCTCTCGATCGGAGTCGGCCTGATCTTCGCCCTGATCCTGGCGCTCATGCTGGGTGTGCCGACACTGCGCCTCCGAGCCGACTACCTCGCCATCGTCACCATCGCCGCGGCGGAGATCATCCGATTGTTGGCCCGCTCGACCGCTCTGCGTAGCGTGACCCGCGGCGCCGAGGGCCTCAACGAGTGGGCCGGAGCTTTCCAGGACGCCAACCCGTTCACCGAGATCTTCGATGTGGGTCCGTTCCGGTTCCTTCCGATGCAGCTCGCCATCGTGGTGTTCGGATGGCTTGCCGTTGCCATCGTGTCTCTCCTCGTGTGGCTGCTGATGCGCAGCCCGTGGGGCCGGGTGCTGAAGGCGATCCGGGAGGACGAGGACGCCGCCCGCGCCCTCGGTAAGAACGCCTACTGGTTCAAGATGCAGGCGCTCATGCTGGGTGGTGCGATCGCCGGGTTCGCCGGGTTCATCCAGGTTCTCGACAAGGCCACCGTGCAGCCCGACACCTTCGTACCCCCGATCACGTTCTTCATCTGGACGGCCCTCATTCTCGGTGGTGCAGCGAGGGTCTTTTCCCCTATCGTCGGCGCCATCATCTTCTGGTTCGTCATCGTGTTCTCCGAGTCGTTCCTGTCCGAACTGGTGGCCGACGGCACGATCCCGACCAGCATTCTGGAACCAACCGACGTTTCGAACGTACGATTCCTGATCATGGGTCTGATGTTGATGGGCCTCATGGTCTTCCGTCCGCAAGGTATTTTCGGTGACAGAGAGGAGATGGCGCTCGATGACCGATAACCCAGCCGATGGCACCGCAGTGGCCACGAAGTCGGCGGTGTTCGAGGGGGTGGCCGAGGAACCGGGGTCGGCAAAACCGGATCCCATTCTCACCGTTGACAACCTGACCCGATCGTTCGGTGGCCTGGTCGCCGTCGATGTCGATCACCTGGAGATCCAGCGCGGGGTCATCACCGCTCTGATCGGACCCAACGGAGCCGGCAAGACCACCTTCTTCAATCTGCTCACCACGTTCGACCGTCCGAACACCGGCAAGGTCGTCTTCGACGGTGAAGACGTGACGGGTACGCCGCCGCACAAGTTGGCCAACAGAGGCATGGTTCGCACATTTCAGCTGACCAAGGCGCTGTCGAAGCTGACGACCATTGAGAACATGAAACTCGGCGCCGGCCACCAAGGCGGCGAGTCGATGTGGCGGGGGCTGATTCCACCGCTCTGGAGGGCGCAGGAGGCGGAGATCGAGGCCAAGGCCGAGGCGCTTCTGGAGCGGTTCAAGCTCTCCCATATGCGCGACGAGTTCGCCGGCACCATGTCCGGCGGTCAGCGTAAGCTGTTGGAGATGGCGAGGGCGTTGATGACCGACCCGAAGGTCGTCATGCTCGACGAGCCGATGGCCGGCGTCAACCCGGCTCTGACGCAGTCGTTGCTCGGTCACGTCAAGTCGTTGAGGGACGAGGGCATCTCGGTGGTGTTCGTCGAACACGACATGGACGTTGTCCGCGACATCTCCGACTGGGTCGTGGTCATGGCCGAGGGTCAGGTCATCGCCGAGGGACCGCACTCCTCGATCGGCAGCAACCAGCGAGTCATCGACGCCTACCTCGGCTCACATCATGACGCCGCGCTCGATTTCTCCGAAAATCTTCTGGGAGACGACTGAATGGCTGACACCCAACCTCTGATCACGCTGGAAAATGTGGTGGCGGGCTACGTGCCCGGCGTCGACATCCTCAACGGCGTCAACCTCGAAGCGGCCGACGGCGAACTCGTCGGCATCATCGGTCCCAACGGCGCCGGCAAGTCGACGATGATCAAGGCCATGTTCGGCCTGGTCACGGTCCGTAGCGGCGTCGTACGTTTCCAGGGGGAGGAGATCACGAACATGAAGGCCCACGCCCTCGTGGAGCGTGGGGTCGGTTATGTACCCCAGAACAACAACGTGTTCCCCAGCCTCACCATTCGCGAGAACCTGGAGATGGGCAACTTCCTGCGCCCGGCCACCAACGCGGAACGTCTGAACCGGATCTATTCGCTGTTTCCGCGGCTGGAAGAGCGGGCCACCCAGCGAGCGGGATCGCTGTCGGGTGGTGAACGTCAGATGCTGGCCATGGGGCGGGCGCTCATGATGGAGCCCTCGGTGCTGCTGCTCGACGAGCCGTCGGCCGGCCTTTCGCCGGTCCTCCAGGACGAGGTGTTCATCCGGACCAAACAGATCAACGCCACCGGCGTGACGGTCATCATGGTCGAACAGAACGCCAGCCGGTGCCTACAGATCTGCGATCGTGGCTATGTGCTCGACCAGGGCACGAACGCCTACACCGACACCGGACGGGCACTGCTCGAGGACCCGAAGGTCATCGAGCTCTACCTCGGAACTCTGGCCAAGGCCCACTAGGGGAGCCGTCGCACGAGGTGCGCGACACACAGCTTGTCGATGCTCTCGTCGGCGCCGTCGGGATCGACAATGTTCTGGTCACGCCCGACCTGACCGAGAGCTACTGCACCGACTGGACCGGGCGGTATCGAGCGGAACCGACAATCGTGATCCGGCCCGCCGATACCGGCGAGGTGGCGTCGGTCGTGCAGATCTGTTCGAGCCGGGGCGTGGCAGTTTGCCCCCAAGGCGGGAACACAGGCCTGGTCGGTGGGAGTGTGCCGATGGACGGTGGCGTGGTCGTTTCGACCCGCAGGTTGCTACGGCTCGAACCAGTCGATGTCGTTGGTCGAAAGGTGACTGTGGGTGCCGGGGTCACGCTCGGCGATGTGCAGCGTCACGCTCGAGGGGCGGGACTGGCCTACGGCATCGATCTCGGAGCCCGTGACAGCGCCACCATCGGTGGAACCGTGGCCACCAACGCCGGTGGGAACAACGTGATTCGCCACGGCATGACCCGGCGCAACCTCGTCGGAGTCGAGATCGTGCTGGCCGACGGATCGGTGCTGAGCGACCTGTCCGGGCTGGAGAAGGACAACACCGGCTATGACCTGCCGGGTCTTTTCTGTGGGAGCGAGGGAACGCTCGGAATCATCACCGCGGTCGCCGTTCGGCTGCATCAACCCGAGCCGGAACGGGTCACCGCACTCCTGGCTTTCGGCTCGGTCGGCGAAGCAACAGCGGCTGTTCGACAGCTGACGGCGGCGTCACTGCCACTCGAGGCCGTCGAACTCATGCTCGACCCCGGCTTTGAGTTGGTTCGGGGGACCTACGACCTTCCCTCACCGTTCCGTCGACGCCACGCCGCCTACCTCCTGGCCGACTGCGCCGACGCCCTACCGGTGGCCGAACGCCTGTCCCTCGCCGTCGAGAATCTCGCCGGTCTGACCGACGCTGCCGTGGCCGAGGACGGTCAGCGCCGGTCGGCGCTCTGGCGCTTTCGGGAACTCCACACCGAGGCGGTATCCGCCATCGGGCCGGCGGTGAAGCTGGACGTGTCGGTTCCGATCGGCGTCGTCGGGCGGTTCATCCTCGACATCGAAGACCAGATCGCAGGTTCCCGTCCCGACGCGTCGCTGTGGATCTGGGGGCACGCCGGAGACGGCAATGTGCACGTCAACGTCACCGGTCTGTCGGGTGGACCGGAGGAGACCGCCTGTACCGAGATGATCCTCGAGCACGTGATCGCCCTCGGCGGCAGCGTCAGCGCGGAGCACGGCATCGGCCGCCTGAAGAAGGACTGGCTGCTCCATCAGCGGGGACCCGTCGACGTCGCCGTGTTCCGAGCGATCAAGTCGGCCCTTGATCCCGACTGCATCTTCCAGCCGGGCGTGCTGCTCCCCGAGAGCGCCCGCTGACCGCCCCTCGTCCCTCCCGCAGAACATCGCAGTGGGGACGCGCAAGGGGCCGATCCCGGAGGATCGGCCCCTTGTCGATGGTTACGTTCGATCAGGCGTTGGCCCGATCAACCGAGTGGGATCACTCGGCGAAGACGTACCGGTCGCTCTCGATGCCGTCGGTTCCGTAGGTGATGATGCGGAACGAGGCGGCGGCGGGCTCGCCGGCATCGACGAACTCGTACGGGCCACCGATGCCGTCGTAGTCGGGGTCACCGCCGGCGGCGATGATGTCGCGACATGAGGCGAAGTCGGTGCACTTCTCACCGTCCTTGGTGATGCCGTTGATCTCGGCGGCGACCGCGATCGGGTCGTCGGTTCCGGCCATCTCGGCGGCCAGAGCGGTGATCACGACAGCATCGTAGGTCTCGGCGCCGTAGGCGAAGACCTCGACCGGCTCACCGTAGGCCTCTTCGAAGCGGTCGGTGAAAGCGGTGATGGTGGCCAGGTCGACCGAAGGCTCGGTGCCCTGCAGGCCGGCCAGGATCGACGGGTCGGCCATCTCGGCGTCGATGCCGCCGATGAAGCCGTCAACACCGTAGACCGGCTTGTCGACCGGGCCGATGCCACGCTCGTGCATGGTGGTGATGATGTTGGCGGCCTCCTGGAAGGCGATGACGACGATGGCGTCGGAGTCGGCGGCAACGAGCTTGTCGATCTCGGGATCGAAGTTCTCGGTGTCGACCGCGTACGGGAGGAACTCATCGACGGCGCCGCCGGAGGACTCGAAGTTCTCCTTGATGGCGTTCGCCAGACCCTCGCCGTAGCTCTCTTGACGGTAGATGATGCTCACGCTCTGGGCGCCGTCGGAGGCGACCAGGTTGGCCAGCACCCGACCCTGGAGCAGGTCGGAGGGGGCGACACGGAAGTAGAGGCCGTTGTCGTCGTAGGTGGTGAAGTCGGGCGAGGTGTTCGCCATCGAGAACTGGATCACACCAGCACCGGTGATCTTGTCGATCACGAGCTTCGACACGGCGGACGAAGCGGCACCGATGATGACATCGGCACCCTCGGCCAGCTGAGCGTCGACGGTCGGGTTGGCGATGTCGACGTTGGTGTCGCCGGAGTCACCCTCGATCGTCACGATCGGGTTGCCCAGCACACCGCCGGCGGCGTTGATGTCTTCCTCGGCCAGACGGAGACCAGCGACCTCCGGCGGAGCCAGGAAGGCCAGGTCACCGGTGAGCGGGATGATGGAACCGACGGTGAGCACACCGTCGACCGACGAACCGGCGGCGGGGGTCTCTTCCTCCATCGCGTCGTCGTCTTCCATCGCCTCGTCGACGGCCTCTTCGGCGTCGTCGGCTGCTTCTTCGGCAGCATCAGCCGCGTCGTCGGCGGCGTCCTCTACTGCATCGACGGCTTCTTCTGCGTCATCGGAACCACAGGCTGCGGCTGCGAACGAGAAGGCCATGAGCAGCGCCAAAAACTTGATCAGGCGCGATTTTGCCATTTTTCTTACTCTCCTCAATCGGGTTGTGACCTCAGTCGAGATCAGTCGCACATCATAGCGGCCTGTAGTCGCAAGGTAATCGCACCATGGCAGAACGTTTCCTACTTTGTCACGGCATGACAATTCGATATCAGTCAAACAACCACGGTTAAGACTGATGGGTGCCGCAGCGGCCGCGAACTAGAACAATCCGACAGCCCGCCGGACGCGTTCCATGACCTCTTCGGCCTTCTCCCGAGCCCTGTCCTCGCCGATGCCCAACAGATCGGTGACGGTGCCGTCGTCGAGTTCGGCCATCCGCTTCTGGACGGGTCGGAGCATCTCGATCACGGCCTCGGCGGTGTCGAACTTGAGCGGTCCGTACTGGGTGTAGTTCTCGGCCTCCGCCGCCGGATCGGTCCTCTTGGCGGCGGCCAGAATCGACAGCAGATTGGACACACCGGGTTTGGTCGCCGGATCGAATCGAACCTCGGCGTCGTTGTCGGTCACCGCCCGCTTGAACTTGCGGGCGATCTCGTCCTCGGTATCGGTGAGGGAGACCGTGCCGAGAACCGAGTCCGACGACTTCGACATCTTGTTGTCCGGATTCTGCAGATCCATGATCCGGGCCCCGACTTCGGCGATCCGGGCCTCCGGCACGACCAGTACCTCACCGAAGCGGGCGTTGAACCGCTGGGACACGTCGCGGGCCACTTCGAGGTGCTGCCGCTGGTCTTCGCCGACGGGCACGATGTCGGTGTCGTAGAGCACGATGTCGGCCACCTGCAACGCCGGGTAGGTGAACAAGGCGGACGAGACGAAGTCGTTCGACTCGCTCTTGTCCTTGAACTGGGTCATCCGTCGAAGCTCGCCGAAGCCGGTCACACACTGCATGAACCAGGCCAGTTCGCTGTGCTCACGCACCCGCGACTGCACGAAGAGAATCGAGCGATGCGGATCGATCCCGACGGCCAGGAGGACTCTCGCCATCTGCAAGGTGGCACGACCGATCTCGCCCGGCTCCCGGGGCACCGAGAGGGCGTGCAGATCGACGATGCAGTAGATCCCATCCGTTGAGTCCTGAAGATCCACCCAGTTGCGCAGCGCCCCGATGTAGTTGCCGAGATGGGGGACATCACCGGTCGGCTGTATCCCGCTGAAGGCCCGGGGTTTGGTGGTTGCGCTGTCCGCAGTACTGCTCATGACAGCCAGACTACGGTCGGCCCGGCGCCGTGGCGACCGAATTTCGTCCAGGGCTTCGGCGCGGAGCCCCTCGCATCGAGTTTCGGCTGTCGAGGGCCGAAACTCCTGAACTTGAGGACAAAGTCAGGAGTTCACGTCTCAAGACAAGTAGAATCACAGCGATGTCATTCCAGGTACAGACCGAGACCTTCGAGGGTCCGTTCGATCTTCTCCTGCATCTGATCCTCAAAGACGACGTCGATCTGTACGAGGTTCGGCTGTGCGAGATCGTCGATGCCTATCTCGCCGAGCTGTCGCGCATCGAGAACTGTGATCTGGAGGTTTCCACCGAGTTCCTGCTCATCGCCGCCACCCTCGTCGAACTCAAATGCCGGCGCCTGCTGCCCGTCGACGACGACCTGGACCTCGACGAGGAACTCGGTCTGTGGGAGGAACGCGACCTGCTGCTGGCCCGCCTGTTCGAATGCAAGACGTTCAAGGACGCCGCGGTCATGCTCGCCGAGACGATGGAAGCCGCCTCGCGGTCGGTTCCCCGCCAGTTCGGCCTGGAGGAGCCGTTCCTCGAGCTGGCGCCGGATCCGCTTGCCGGCATGACCGCAGCCAAGCTCCGGCGAGCCTTCCTCCGGCTGGTGGCGGAAAAGCCCAAACCCGAGGAGCTGTCGCTGTTCCACGTGTCGGCCGTGAAGGCGAACGTGACCGATGCCATCGAGACCTTCGTCGCTCAACTCCCGGGCCGTGGCCCGGTCACCTTCCGGGAGCTGACCGACGGCGTCGAGGAACGGATCGAGGTGGTCGTCCGCTTCCTCGCCGTGCTCGAGCTGTTCAAACAGGGCCTAGTCGACCTGGAACAGGCGGTCTGCTTCGGTGAGCTCGTCGTGGTGTGGACGGCCGACGATCCGGCGGCGATGGTCGACGGCGATCAAAGCCTGGCCGAGATGACCATCTCCAACGCCGACGTCTACGAAGGCTGACATCGACAATGGACCTGGTTGCGACGCCCGACATCATGACCGAAGCCCGGCGGGCCATCGAGGCGATGCTGCTCGTGGCCTCCGAGCCCACCGAGGAACACCTGCTGGCCCAGGTTGTGGAGTTGCCGCCGGAAACCGTGCGGCGGATCTGTGTCGATCTGGCGGCGGCCTATGAGGCCGACCAGCGCGGCTTCCAGCTCGTGGAGGTCGCCGGGGGCTGGCGGTACCAGACCCACCCCGACGCGCATCCCTACGTCGAGCGATACGCCATGGAGGGTCTGCCCAACCGTCTCTCCAGCGCCGCATTGGAAACGCTGGCCATCATCGCCTACAAGCAGCCGATCTCCCGAGTCCAGGTCGGCGCCATTCGAGGCGTCAACGCCGACGGGGTGTTGAAGACCCTGGAGCAACGCGGTTACATCGCCGAGGTCGGTCGCGACAGCGGGCCCGGTCAAGCCACGCTTTTCGGTACCACGGACTTCTTCCTCGAGCGGCTGGAGCTCGCCACCATCGCCGATCTGCCACCGCTGGGCGATTTCGTGCCATCGGCCGACGTTTTGGAGGCGCTGGAGCAGACACTCCGGATCGAGACCGACGAATCCGGCGACAGCGGCGAATCCGGCAATACCGACGGCACCGAGCAGTCGGCGGACACGGCGTCGCAGACCGACACCGAACCTGGCGCCGGTGGCGGACCCGAGATTCTGGACCTGCGCGACGAACCGACCCCGTCCGACGGTCACTCGACCTAGGCTCGAACGTGTGAACGAAGAATCGGAGCGGGCCCAGAAGGTGCTCGCCCGGCTGGGCGTGGCCAGCCGACGGGCTTGCGAGGATCTCATTCGCGAGGGCAGGGTGACGATCAACGGCACGGTGGCCACCCTGGGTGATCGGGTGTCGGAAGGGGACGAGCTGGCGGTCGACGGTGTCGTCTTCTCCACCATGCCCGAGATCGTGGTGTACCTGCTCAACAAGCCGGCCGGAGTGGTCACCACGGTGTCCGACCCCCAAGGA
The DNA here is from genome assembly GCA_965216675.1 of Acidimicrobiales bacterium. Taxonomy (GTDB): domain Bacteria; phylum Actinomycetota; class Acidimicrobiia; order Acidimicrobiales; family SZUA-35; genus JAHELU01. Next base: position 66,010 of record CBDCGK010000003.1, read on the forward strand.
AGGCCGACGGTGATGGATCTCGTGCCGAGCGAACCACGGGTCTTTCCCGTCGGGCGGCTCGATCTCGACACCGAAGGCCTGCTGTTGCTCACCAACGACGGCTCGCTCACCAACCGCCTGACCCATCCCAGCTTCGGTGTCGACAAGGAATACATCGCCCACGTGAAAGGCAGCCCCAGTCGAGGAGCGCTGCGCCGCCTCCGCCAGGGAGTGGAGCTCGAAGACGGGATCACGGCACCGGCCCAGGCCTCGGTGATCGCCCCGGGCGTGATCCGTCTGGTCATCCACGAGGGCCGCAACCGACAGGTGCGCCGGATGTGCGAGGCCGTCGGACATCCGGTGGTGCGCCTGGTCAGGTCCCGAATCGGACCGGTGGTCGATCGTCACCTCAAGCCGGGGGAGCACCGACCGCTTGACTCTGACGAACTGTTGTCATTACAACGGGCGGCATCGTCTTCCCGCTAATATTCCGGGGTGTCCAGAGCCTTGGTGGTCCATGTGACGACGCTTCCCGTCCGTGTACTGACGCTACCCGTCCATGTCCTGATGCTGGTCGGCTGAGCTGATGGCGGTTCGTGCTCTCCGAGGTGCGACGACGGTCGATCATGACGATCCCGACGAGGTCAAGAAGCGCGCCGCCGAGCTGATCGAAGGGCTGCTGGAGCGCAACGGCCTCACGGAAGACGACCTGATCAGCATCTTCTTCACCGCCACGTCGGACATCTCATCGGTGGCTCCGGCCGCCGGTATCCGGGAGCTCGGCCTGACCGATGTTCCGCTTCTGTGCGTCGGCGAGATGCCGACCGACGGCGGACTGCCCCGGTGTATCCGACTCATGGCCCATGTGCAGACCGACCAACCGCGGGCCGCCCTGCGTCACCTGTTTCTTCGCGGTGCGGTCGTGCTCCGGCCGGATCTGGTCGACGAACCGCCCGATAGTCCAAGCGATGAATCGACCGGAGGTGCATCATCATGATCGACGGTCCGGGCATCGCCTCCTCGGACGACGGCAACGGCCGGGTAACCGGGCGGGCCGTCGTGCCCGGCCGGGCCAACGTCATCGGCGCCGGTCTGATCGGTGGCTCCGTCGGGATGGCGCTCCGGGAGCGGGGCTGGTTCGTGACGATCTCGGACATCGACGGCGCCTCCCAGTCGGAGGCCCTGAACCGGGGGGCGGCCGACGCCGTCGGCGTCGACCCGGCGGCCGACATCTCCTTCGTCGCCGCCCCGGTCGGCGTCATCCCCGACGTTGTTGCGCAGGCGTTGGACAAGACCTCAGGTCTCGTCACCGACGTCGGCTCCACCAAGGCCGACATCTGCCGGGCGGTCGTCGACCCGCGCTTCGTGGGCGGGCATCCGATGGCCGGGTCCGAGCAGGACGGCATCGGTGGAGCCCGATCCGATCTCTTCGCCGGGGCGATGTGGGTGCTGACTCCGTCGGAGACGACCGACGAGGAGGCGTTCGCCAATGTTCGAGCCGTGGTGCGGAGTTTGGGGGCCGAGACGATCTCCCTGGCCGCCACCGTTCACGACGAGTTGGTGGCCCACGTCAGCCACGTGCCGCATCTCACGGCCGCCGCCCTCATGAATCTGGCGTCGAGCGGGTCGCTGCAGCATCGCGCTCTGCTGCGGTTGGCCGCCGGCGGATTCCGGGACATGACCAGGATCTCGGCCGGTAGACCGTCCATCTGGCCCGACATCTGCGTCGCCAACTCGACCGCGATCGCGGCGTCACTGACCGAACTGATCGACCGCCTGGAGGAGACCAGGCGGTTGGTTTCGGATCGCGACCGGGTCGGCCTCTACCAGCTGCTGAACAGCGCGCGCATGGCCCGTCTGAATCTGCCGGTCGGGTACGGCGAGGTGGAGCGGGTGGCCGAGGTCGTGGTTCCCATTCCCGATCGTCCCGGTGAGCTGGCGGCCATCACCACGCTGGCCGCCGAACTCGACGTCAACATCCTCGATCTCGAGATCAGCCACTCCGGTGAAGGTCGTCAGGGGTTGTTGACCGTGGTCGTCGACGCCGATCTGGCCGAGCGGCTCGTCGGCGGGCTGATGGTTCGGGCCTATCACCCCGCGGTTCGGCGTCGGGTCGACGAGAGCGGTGACGAGGGTGGTGCCGCTCATGGCTGATGACGGATCGATCGTCGTGGTCGCCATCGACGGGCCGGCCGGTTCCGGCAAGTCGACGGTGGCCAGAAAGCTGGCCGAGGCGCTCGACCTCTACTATCTCGACACCGGTGCCATGTACCGGGCGGTCACGCTGGCCGCACTCCGCGAGGGGATCGATCCAGTCGACGAGTCGGCGGTGGCCGAGCTGGCCGAACGGGTCGACATCGAGCTGAGGGCCGACGGCACCGTGATCGTCGACGGTGTCGATTCCACGACCGCGATTCGTACCGACGAGGTCAACGGATCGGTGTCGGCGGTCGCCGCCAACCAGTCCGTTCGCAGGGAGATGGTCGAGCGTCAGCGGCGCTGGACCCGCGTGCGGGGAGGCGGAGTGCTCGAGGGTCGTGACATCGGCTCGGTGGTTTTCCCCGACGCCGACCTGAAGGTCTACCTCACGGCATCGCCGGAAGTGCGGGCCCGCCGACGCGCCGGCGAGCAGGGTGGGGGAGAGGCCGGTGACGTTGCCGCGGAGGCCGTCGAAGCCGTCGCCCGAGATCTTGCTCGCCGCGACGCCTACGATTCGGGCCGGACCCACGATCCGCTGAAGGTGGCCGATGATGCCGAAGTCGTCGACACCAGTGATCTCACCATCGACGGTGTCGTTGCCCTCCTCGTGTCGATGCTGCACCGATCGAGCGGTGACGCCGGTCGCCCGGTGGGCTGATCGTGTCCTCCGAATTGGCGGACAAGACACCTGACATCGAGATGGGACGTGGAGCCCGGATCACCTACCGCCTGCTCAGGCTGCTGTTGCGGGCGGTGTCGACGCTCTGGTTTCGAGTGAGCGTGACCGGCACCGAGAACGTGCCGGCCGAGGGCGGCTACATTCTCGCCCCGGGGGCGCACCGGTCGATTCTCGACACGCCGATGGCGGCATTGGCCAGTCCCCGGGTGCTGCGGTTCATGGGCGCGGAGAACTACTTCGCCATCCCCGGCCTCGGGTTCTTCCTGCGCGCCATGGGTGGCTTCCCGGTGGAACGGGCCATGACCGATCGAGCCGCGCTTCGATCGGCCGAGGATGTCCTGGCCGGAGGTGAGCCGCTGGTGGTCTTTCCCGAGGGAACCCGGCGTGACGGGCCGACCATCGTCGAGATGAAGGAAGGGGCCTCGTTCCTGGCCTGTCGGGCCGGGGTGCCGATCGTGCCGGTCGGCATCGGCGGCGCAGCCCGGGCCATGCCCAAGGGAGGCCGGTTCCCGCGCCCACGCCGCATCGTCCTGGTCATCGGTGCCCCCATCCACCCGCCGCCTCAGGGCGACGGGACAGGGCGTGGGCGCATCAAGAGATCGGCGGTGCGGGGCCTGACCGAGAAACTGCAGTCCGACCTCCAGACGTTGTTCGACGAGGCGCAGCGTCGGGCGAACGTCGACCACTAGCGCCGGTGCGCTGGCGATCGGACTAGAGCGCGGTCAACACGTCGGAGGCGTCGATGTGGCGGTCCTGGATCCGAGGGTTGTCGCCCACCGGTCCACCGACGGCGAGAGTGGCCACGACGTCGACGACACTCAGCAGTTCACGCAGGTTGCGAGGTGGCGGGAAGTACTCGTCCTCCTCGGTGATTCGCACCTCCTCGACGCCGTGTATCGGGGCGAGGAAGTCGATGACGGCCTGCACGACGTCCTCCGGTGCCGATGCCCCGGCGGTGACGCCGACGGTGCCGCTCAGGTCGTTGGGGAGCTCGTCGGGGCCGTTCACCCGGAACACCCGATCGCAGCCCGCCTCGGTGGCGAGCTTGGCCAGCGCGTTGGTGTTCGAACTGTTGGCCGAGCCGATCACGACGAACGCGTCGCAGCGTTCGGCCACCGCCATCAGCGCCGACTGGCGGTTGGTCGTGGCGAAACAGAGGTCGGAACGGGCGGGGGTGAAAAGGTCGGGGTAACGGGCTTTGGCCGCCTCGGCGACATCGGCCCAATCCCGGTGGCTCAGTGTGGTCTGGGCCAGCAAGGCGGTCGGCTGGTCGAAATCGGGCAGGTGGGCGACGTCGTCGACCGATTCGACCCGGTGGATCGCATCGGGCGCCACGGCCATGGTGCCGACGGCCTCCTCGTGTCCCTCGTGACCGATGTACACGATCTGATAGCCCTTGCCGGCTCGAACCTTGACCTCGTGGTGAACCTTCGTCACCAGCGGGCAGACGGCGTCGACCACGTAGCTGCCCCGCTCACGGGCCGCGGCCACCACCTCGGGCGCCGATCCGTGAGCCGACAACATGATGGGCCGTCCGGGCGGCACCTCGTCGATGTCGTCGACGAAGATCACGCCCCGATCGGAGAACCGCTCCACGACCAGCTTGTTGTGAACGATCTCGTGGTAGCAGTAAACAGGCGGTTCGAACGCCCTGACCATCCAGGCAAGGGCCTTGATGGCCATCTCGACGCCCGCGCAGAAGCCCCGGGGGCTGCACAACATCACCCGGTCGACCGAGGGAGTAGTGACCGAGGTGGGGGCTGGCGAGTCGCTCATCACCGCCCAGGTTATCGCCGGAGTTCCAAGCGGTGATCCCGGGCGTGGCAGGCGTCTCGCCCGACCGGCTCGACCGGCATGGGGGCTATCATTGACAGGTGAGTTCGCCCCTGGTGGTTGCCGTTGCACCCGGATCGCCGGCCGATGAGGCCGGTGTGGAAGTCGGTGATGTCCTGCTCTCGATCAACGGTGAACAGCCTCGTGACGTGATCCGCTACCAGCTCCTGGTCGACGGACCGGAGCTGGAGCTCGAACTCGATCGTGGCGGCCTCGACCGCCTGGTCCGGATCACCAAAGCCGACGGCCATCCACTCGGCATCGAGGTCCAGGCCGCCGTTTTCGATCAGGTGCGCACGTGTGACAACCACTGTGGCTTCTGCTTCATCTACCAATTGCCGCCCGGTATGCGTCGCAGCCTCTACCTCAAAGACGACGACTACCGCCTGTCCTTTCTCTACGGGAACTTCACCACCCTCACCCGGTTCACCGAAGCCGACTTCGAGCGGGTGGTCACCGAAGGTCTGTCACCGCTCTATGTCAGCATTCACGCCACCGACCGGGAGAAGCGGGCCGAAATGCTTCGCAACCGGCGAGGGGCCACGAGCCTCCGATGGCTGTCGGCCCTGCTCGACGCCGGGGTCGAGGTGCACGGGCAGGTCGTCGTGTGCCCCGGAGTGAACGACGGAGCGGTGCTCGAAGACACGCTGTTGACGGTGCTCGACACCTACCCGTCGTTGGCCAGTCTGGCCGTCGTCCCCCTCGGCGTCAGCGACCACTCGAACGAGCCCGACATGCGGCCCCACACTCCAGCCGAGGCGGCCGCCGTCGTCGAGACGGTCGAAGCGTGGCAGACGGTGTACGCCGAGGTCCTCGGCCACCGGCTCGTCTTCGCCGCCGACGAGTACTACCTGCTGGCCGGACGCCCGTTCCCACCGCCCGAATCCTATGAGGGGTTCGCCATGCACGAGGATGGTATCGGCATGGCGCGAACCTTCGAGCTCGAGTTCGCCGGGCTGAGTGACACTCCGGTCGGGACGGCGTCAGGGTTCTTCGCCTGGGTCGACGGAGCCCCGGCCGAGGGATACCGGGCCCCACGCCTCGACACCGGTGGCGGACCGGGTGCAGCTTCGACTGCCGGCGCCCAGCCGGTCACCCTCCGTCCGTCCCGCCGAGCGCCGATCGCCGTGGTCACCGGGTCCTACGGAGCCAGGGTTCTCGAACCACTGTTGGCCCAAGTGGCCGACGAGTTACCGGTCGACGTTCGAGTCGTGACGGTCGACAACCGGTTCTTCGGAGGCAATATCGGCGTCACCGGTCTGATGGTCGGCTCCGACGTGGCCCGTCACCTTGACGCCGAGCCGGCCGGACACCGCTATCTCCTGCCCGATGTCTGCCTGTCCGGGGGCCGATTCCTCGACGGAACGACCGTCGACGACCTGCCCCGACCGGTCGAGGTCATCGGCACCGACGGACTGTCACTGCGCCGGGCCCTCGGGCTGCCGATGATCGAGCCCGGTGACGCTGCCGCCGTCGACTCCGCTGTGGACCGTGCCCTTGACACGCCCGACCGGGCCACGATTGTGGAGGTCGGCTGATGAGCTCGCTGCCCGAGGTGGTGATCGTCGGACGGCCAAACGTCGGGAAGTCGACGTTGATGAACCGCATTCTCGGACGGCGCGAGGCGATCGTCGAGGAACGTCCCGGGGTGACCCGGGATCGTAAGGAGGTCGAGGCCGAGTGGCTCGGCCGACCGTTCCGCCTCGTCGACACCGGCGGCTGGCTGGCCAAAGGCAGCGAACTGGATCTGAAGGTATCGGGCCAGTCCGAACGGGCCCTGAAGACGGCAGACGTGATCCTGTTCGTCGTCGACGCCATCGTGGGCGTGACCGACGAGGACATGGCGGCGGCCAAACTGCTGCGAACGGCAGACACGCCGGTGCTGCTCGTGGCCAACAAGATCGACGATCAGAGTCACGAGTCGGCCATCTGGGACCTGACCCGACTCGGCCTGGGTGAGCCCTACCCGGTCAGCTCGATCCACGGTCGCGGTGTCGGAGACCTGCTCGACGCCGTGATCGCCCGGTTCGACGACTTCGACGAGGCCGAGAACATCCATGATGGTGTTGAAGGCGACGGTGACGGCGTTGAGGCGACAGCCGAGCGGATCTTCAGCATCGCGCTGGTGGGTCGTCCCAACGTCGGCAAGTCGACCCTGTTCAACCGGTTGATCGGGGAGGAACGCTCCGTGGTTCACGACATGCCGGGAACCACACGGGACACGATCGACACGGTGGTGGACACTGAGATCGGTCCCGTCCGATTCCTCGACACGGCCGGAATGCGGCGCCGGTCCCGCATCAACGAGGACACCGAGTACTACTCGGTCGTCCGCTCGTTGAAGGCGGTGGACGGCGCGGATGTGGCTCTGCTGATCATCGATGCCACCGAAGGTGTCACCCAGCAGGATCAGCGCCTGGCCGAGAGGGTCGACGCCGCTGGCTGCCCGGTCGTCGTCGTGCTGAACAAGATGGATCGGCTGACGACCGAGCAGAAGAAGGATCTCGCCGTGCAGCTGGAGCGTAAGCTCAGCTTTCTGCCCGAGGCCGGCGTTCATCGGATCTCGGCTCTGAGCGGGTCGGGTACGCAGAAGCTCTTGCCGTCACTACGGTCGGCCATCGCCGCATACCAGACCCGGGCTCCCACCCGGAAGGTCAACGACGTCATCCGCCTGGCCCAACAGGCTCAGCCCGCTCCCGGCGGGGCTCGTGTCCTCTACGCCACCCAGGGTGCCGTCGACCCGCCGACGTTCACCCTCTTCGCCAACCGGCGAATCCCCGACCACTACCTGCGGTATCTCGAGCGACGGCTCCGGGAGGAATTCGACTTCGGTCCGACGCCGATCAAGATCCGGGTGCGACGCCGGAGCGAGTAGTCGACCTCGGGTCGCCGAGGCGGCTAATGATCGGCACCCTGGAGGCCGCCGGACCCAGCGTCACCGCGCTGGGCTAGGATGGAGGGACTATGGAGAGGCTTCTGCCGGCTCTCGCCGCGATCGTCTGCGCCCTGGCTGCCGCCGCATGGGCTCGGGCCGCCGTGCGCCGGCACCAGGTCGTCAACCGGCTGGCCGAGGAACAGACGGCCCCCGACCTGTGGCGTCTGGCCATCAACGACTATCGCCGAGACCTGCAGACGGCGGTGTTCACCGGTCTGGCTTCGTTGGCGCTGGTGATCGTCGCCATCGCCCGGATCGGAACCTGGCAGGCGGCGCTGGTGTCGCTGCTGGGTGTTCCGGCAGCCGTCGCCCTGGTCAACCGGGAGTCCCAGATCGAGATCGCCCGCATCTCGGCCGATCGGGCCGAGGTGGAGAGGAAGGCCCGCGAGGTGTTGACCCAGGAGGAGCTTGCGCCTCTCCAGTGGGCGGCGAGGCTGGCACCGTCGGATCTGCCCGACATGGCCAACTTCGAGATCGGGCAGGCCTACCAGGCCGGAAGCGGCGCCATGGCCGGCGACTTCTACGACGTCTTCAAGATCGATCAGGATCGGGTCGGTGCCGTCATCGGCGATGTGACCGGGCACGGGATCGAACCGTCGATCACGGCGCTGCAGGCCAAGTACCTCCTCCGGGCCTTTCTGATCCAGTACCGCGACCCCGGTCAGGCGCTGGAGCAGTTGAACGCCCAGATGTCGGTGCTGGAGCGGGGCGAGGAGTTCATCTCGCTGTGTGTGATGGTGTTCGACATCGAGGCCGAGACGCTGCGGTACGCGTCGGCCGGTCATCCCGCGGCCTTCGTCTGGCACGATGGCGAGGTTCGCCCCCTCGGCGCCACCGGGCCGCTTCTCATGCTCGACCCCACCGCCCCGTACCATTCGCGGGAGCTGGCCTGGGAGCTCGACGACGTCGCGGTGCTCTACACCGACGGGTTGGCCGAAGCCCGGCGCGGTGAGGTGCTCTTCGGAGAGGATGGCATCGCCGGTATGATCCGTCGGGACCCCACCGCGACCCCGGATGTCCTCACCAAGGTTCTGGTCGAGGCGGCACGGGATTTTGCCGGGGGTCCGATCAGCGATGACGTTGCCGTGCTTGTTCTGCGTAGGATCTGAATCGGCTGCATCGTCTCGAACCAACCCGGAGGTCCCCGCTCGTGCCGTGGTGCGATACCTGTGATGTCTACCTGGCTCCGAACGCGGTCGACGCCGGCGGCACCTGTCCGACTTGCGGACACACCGTGGACACGGCCGACCGAATCCAGGCCGAGACGATCAACGAGGCGGTGCCGTGGCACTTCTGGATCGTCGTCGCCGCCGTCGTCGCCTATCTTGGCTGGAGGCTGATCGAGGGTGTTGGCTGGCTGGTCCAGCGGCTGTGACGTGAAATCGGGATAATCGCGCCGCCGCGTCTCCGAACCACGGTACGATCGGAGCGCCACGGGCTGTGGCGCAGCTTGGTTAGCGCGCTTGACTGGGGGTCAAGAGGTCGGGAGTTCGAATCTCCCCAGCCCGACAGAGTTTCCCAGTTCAGAGGGTATGTGAGCGTGCCGGTCGGCTGTTTGTCGCTGCATACATGTATGCGTCTGGTATGAGGGTGGGCCGGTTTGTCGCATAGCTGGCGGCCTCGTGGGGGCCGCCCGATGGACTGGAGACTATGAGCCGGGGCTCTCAGGGCTGGCTGGACTGGCTGGACGACACGCGCTTGACCCGGTTTGAAGCGCGCTGTGTGCTGCGTTGGTGTGGTGTTTGCTGGGTGTAGGCTCGGAACTCTGTCGTGGCGTCGGTTGGTCGACCGGGACGCCGACGTGCCGGATGGGTCCAATGCCGGGCGATGCGTCGGCGGTAGAAGATGTGAACACGAGCATCCAGGATGGCGTCATTGCGTCTGGTCAGCAGACGCGCGGGTTTCCGAGCCCAACACGCCCCATCCGAACCCGCTGCTCCCCACTCAAATGAGGGGAAGCCGTCATAGCTCCCTTCGTGACGCGGCAGGAGCCGGGGTGTTGTGCCGGATGTCGACAACGATTCAAAGGAGACCCGTGTACACATCGAGGCTGAGCACGACCCGTATACTGCGATCACTTTTCGACCTGTGCGCGCACGGCGGATCTGTGGAGGGAACATGAAAACGGTGAAACCGACGGGCCGTGGCGCCTGGCTTCTTGCGGTGGTGATCGTCACGACAGTCGCCTGCGGACAGACGGAGCAACAAGGTATCGAGAGCATGTCGGCCGAAACCACAGGCGTCGCCGACGGCGAGGCGGTCGACAATTCACCGACCGAAACGATGCCGTTCGATCGGTGGCTCGCCGAAATGGACGAAATCTGCCAGCGGGCCGATCAGACGGTCGCCGCCACGGATTCCAACGATCCCGAAGCATTCAAGGAACGCTGGACGATCCGAGCCGACGGTATGCGTTCGCTGCCCCGGCCGGCCGGTCGGGAAGATGCCGCTGACGATCTCCTCGCAACACTCGACGAGATCGTCGTCACCTTGGACGAGAACGATAACATCGCCGGCGTGTTGGCCGACCTCGCCTCGCCCGAGTCCGAGATCGGCAACCGCCTGAACGACCTCGTTGCCGAACTCGAACTGTCCGATTGTGGTGAAACCGAAGCCGAGCCGACTGCGTTCTGCGACCGGATCACGGCGTCTATGGTCGCCGACATCGTCGGCGCCGAGGCGGATCCCACGATTGCGGAGAACCTCGGTGCCGAAGGCTGCGAGTGGGAAGGACCCAATGGGCGGCTCGCCGTCCAGACCGGAACGACGACTACCTACACTCCGGTTCTCGACATCGTCAGGCAGAGCCCGAACCCAATCCCGAACCTCGGCGAGGAAGCGTATCTGGTCGACGGCTACTCCTCCGTCACCGGTGGAGGAACCCGCGGTCAGACCGTGTGGGTTGTCGACGGCGACCGGACAATCGCCGCCTCCATCGATGTCGGCGAGATCGAAGTCGGCCGGGATCTACTCGTCGAAATCAGCCTCAGGCTACTTGCGCAGTAGAACGAACGTAGATAACCTTTCTACGTTCAGGGCAGCCGTAGTGGCGACATGCCGCCCGAAGGAGGGATCACTTGTTATGAAGCGACTTGTTGCGCTCGTTTTTGCGACCATGATCATGGTCGTCTCGGCACCGACCGTGGCCACCGGACAGAGTTCCGGGAAGAAGAACGATGGCGGGCTCATCACGGTGGAGCTCAACGGTGTCGATGGTGTGGGCGCCACGGTGATGTTGGACGGCCGCCAGGACGATGACTTCATCGCCATCAAGCCGACAACCGGAACGACGTCGACCACCAAGTTGTCCGTCCCGCTCGGCTCCTACAAACCGATCGCCAACCCGGTCATTGTCGACGGTATTCGTTACGAAGCATCGCTGTCGCGGCCCGAAGTTGTCGTCAATCGACCCAAACCGACAACAACGCTGACCGTCGACTATCAGCCCGACGGCGGAGCTCAGCGTCTCCACGCAACATCGGTAGACCAGAACAATGTCTCTCTCGCTTGGGTCGGTGTGGACGCGGGCCGGTACGTCGTCCGTCGCTCGTTCGGCGATCAGCCCGTGCAGGATCCAGACAGCGGCGTCGACGTGCCCGTCGACGGCGTATCAGCGTCCGACACAGGCCTGGTTCCCGGTGAGACCTACACGTATTCGCTGTTCACCAAACTCAAAGCGGGCTCCTGGATCGGACCGCACTGGATCACCGTCGGTACGACCAATCCCGCCGCCGAAAACGACACGATCTCCGTCGCCTATGTCAAGACATCGAGCACCCTGCTGGCCGAACCCGAGCAGATCATCAGCACGGCCATCGTCGGCGGCGGCGTGCAAGTCGTGCTCGCCGACGACGTACCGGTGCGGAGCATTGGATCGGCGATCGTGCTTCCCCACTCCGACCTGTTGCCGGGGGGATACATCGGTGAGGTCGTCGACGTGGACAGCGACGGCCGAACCGTGACCCTCGTCCATACCGGCATCGAGGCCGCCTTCGACTACTACAGCCTCGACATCCCGTCGCTGGCCGAGTACCTCGCCACCCAGGACGGCGGTGTCGATCCCTCGGGCGTCCTTTCGAGCGCGGCCGGTGGCGGCGCCGGCGGGTTCAGCGGAACGTTGCCGACGTCGGCCTACCCGCAGCTGCCGGCCGTCCCGGCGGCACCGTCGATGCCGCTCCAGAACCAGCTCGTTTCCTGCCTCAACTTGGAGGGCGGCAACTCGATCAGCTTCGATCCTGACCTGATCGTCGACGCCTACCTCGGTGTCGAGATCGACAAGCAGCGGGTCTGGTTCGTCGAGGTTCCGGCTCAGGCCACCGTCGACGTTGGTGTCACCGCCACCGCAGTGCTGTCGATGGACATCGAGACGTTCGGCGCCCTTACGTGCGAGCTCACGCTCGATCAGTTCGAGTTCTATCGACCCTTCATGGCCGGCCCGGTTCCCATGCTGTTCACCTTCGAGCCGGCCATCGAACTCGAGGCCGGAGGAGGCTGGACCGCCTCCAACGTCGGGTACTCCGTGACATCCGGTTTCACCGCCGAGACCTCGTTCGGGTGGCTGAGCGAGAACTACGTCAACCTCGACACGTTCGGCAATGTCACCGAGCTCAACTCCGTCGTCACCCAGGCGAGCGGAGCCATCCAGCTCAAGCTCGGCGGCGGCGTGGCCATCGGACCGGGCACCGGCGCCGCCCAGGCCGGGGTGCTGGCCGGCATTCAGGGCGAGCTCTTCCCGCTGCAGTTCTCGGTCGAGGTGATCGACGACCTCGAAGCCGGCTTCTGCGTCATCGCCGGTGTCGGCACCGCCGCCCAGGTGGACCTGGTGGCCAAGGCGTGGCTGGGAGCGGCGTCGGTTGAGTACCAGTTCGGCCTCTGGGACGGCTACAACCCATGGTTCGAGACCACGGCGCCGGGCGACTGCGAGAACGACCTCGACGACGACATCACCGACGACGTGGCCGGTGAGGGCATCGACGTCGTCGACTCCGACCTTGTCGGCAGCGATGTGCAGGTCGGCTACCTCGAGGGGTTCGTGCCGGGTGACGACACCTGGGTTCTGAGCACCGGCCTCATCTCCGAAGCGATCGGACAGCCCTCGTTCTTTGCCAGCACATCACTTGGTCGTCCCGGCGACAGCGCACTGTCGGCATCGGTCGGCCTCCCGACCTTCGACGCCGTCCGATACACGGCCACGGTCGTACCGGAATTCGACACGCTGCACGTGATGTACGTGTTCGCCAGCGAGGAGTATCCGGAATACGTGGGCTCGGCATTCAACGACGTCATGGAGGTCAGGATCGACGGCGCACTCTGCTCGGCCGTACCCGGCACCAATCTTCCGGTCGCCGTCAACTCGATCAACCAGGAAACCAACTCCGAGTACTACATCGACAACTCCGCCGGTGCCGCCGGCTACGAGACCACCATGGACGGCCTCACCGTACCGCTGTCGTGCGACATAGCCGTGACACCCGGCGAGGAGGTGGAGGTCAGTATTGCCATCGCCGACACCAGTGACGGTGTTTGGGACTCGGCGGTCGCACTGGTCAACGGTGGGATCTATGCCGACTGATCAGCAGGTGGCGGGGCGGTTCCCCATGCCGGGAACCGCCCCGTATCCTTGGTGATCGATGGCGGCCCCCGAGCACTTTCGACAACCCCAGCCTCGCCATCTCCCGACCTACGATCAGGCCCGGAGACTCGGTCGGCTGCCGATCGTTCCGGCCGAGCCGCCCCACCGTCAACCGGGTCTGGCGGCCAGCGACGTCTGGCGACGCATGTATGTGCTCTGGGGCGTCGGTCTCGCCGTCGTCATCGCCTTGTTCACGCTCGGCGACCGATTCGACTCGGCGCTCATAGGACCGGCCATCGCTCTCGTTTCGCTGGCGGTGGTGATCCCGTCGTTCCTGCTACCCCGGCGGATGCTCGACACCGTGCTGGCCGAAGCCCGCGTGGGCTATACGACCACCGGTGGCACCATGATGATCTCGCTTCGCAACCCACTCGATCCCTACTGGGTGACCAATCGCCGACGGGTCGAGTTCGATCTCGCCGGCCTGTGGCACGTCGGCGCCGACGGTGAGGTCAAGGCCGAGCCCGACCGCCGCCTCGATCCCCCGGGCTTCTACCCGTCACCGCACGAGCAGGACCAGTACGAACTCTGGACCGGGCGGTATTGGACCGGCCACTATCGGGCCACGGCACCGGACGTTGTTGGCTCAGGATCAGAGCCCGGACCAGAACCAGGATCAGAGCCCGGATCCAACCCAGCCGTTCAGCATGCCGCTCGCCTTGTCTTCGCCGCTGTGGGTTTGTTGCTGCTTGTGCCGTCGATGCTTGTCTTTCAGGGTCGAGTACGCGACGCGTTCGCCGACGGTGTCGACCAGACTCCATCAATGATGGTTATCGGCGCATCAGGCTTCATCATGATCATCGGTCTACTTCTCCTCGCCTTCGCCTGGCGATCGCGCTGAGTCCCGCCATCCTGGGGGTCAAGAGGTCGGGAGTTCGAATCTCCCCAGCCCGACAGAGTCCAACGGGAATCGATATCGAGGTGGCGAACGTTGGTCGATTTCCGGTCGCTATGACGGCGGAGCTGCCAATGTTCCGGTTACGGGCCCGATTGCTGCTCCGATTGCGGTCCAGGACCGGCCCGGGCGGAGAGTTCGAGTGAATTCGGAGCCGGTCGACTACCGTTTGTCGGGATGTGTGGTCGTTTCGTTTCCGCCTCCACCCCCGACGAGTTGGCGAACTACTTCGGTGCGCTCGGCCCCGACCCGGATCTCGACGACGATGTCGCGGCGAACCACCGGGAGAACTACAACGTCGCCCCCACCACCGAGGTCTACGCGGTGCGGGCCAAGGACGGCCGTCGGAGCCTGTCGACGCTTCGCTGGGGCCTGATCCCGTTCTGGGCGAAGGACACCAAGGTCGGCTACCGGATGATCAATGCCCGAGCCGAGACCGTGGCCGACAAGTCGGCCTATCGCCGGGCCTACTCCAGCCGTCGCTGTCTCATCCCGGCCGACGGGTTCTACGAGTGGGCCAAGGTGCCCGGCCACAAGAACAAGCAGCCGTACTACATCTACCGTCCCGACGGGGAGCCGATCGTCTTCGCCGGGTTGTGGGAACGGTGGACGCCGAAGGACGACGAGGGCAACTACCTCGATGACGAGACGGTGGAGTCGTGCACGATCATCACGACCACGCCCAACTCGGAGATGTCGGCGGTTCATGATCGTATGCCGGTGCTGTTGCCGCCGTCGGTGTGGGACGACTGGCTCTCACCCGACACCGATCTCGACTTCGTCGCCGAACTGTTGAAGCCGGCGCCGGACGGTTTCCTCGAGCTCAGGCCGGTTTCCACGTCGGTCAACAACGTCCGCAACAACGGTGCCCACCTGCTCGAACCGGAACCGAATCCTCTCAAACCCGACGAATCCTCCGACCAGGGGAAGTCATGACCCCCGCTCTCGATGCCGCCAAACCCGCCCGAACTTTGTGCGTGCAGCGACCCGTTGACGGGTCGGCAGAGGCTCAAAGTTCGGGCCGGATGTGAGTCAGCTACCGCTGCAGCGGAGGGCCCGGCGGGCCATCGTGCGCTTCCAGGCCCGTCTGGAAGCCGGCCCCGGAGACCGCTGGATTCCGGTGCTGATCGGTTTCGGGCTGGCCGCCTTCACCGTGTGGACCTCCGTGAGCAGGATCGACGGTCTGGAAACCGACGTCGACCTGGCCGGCTACAGCCAGACGCTGTGGCTGCTCACCCACGGCAACGTACCCCGGCCGTCGCTGTTCGGAACCGACGTCCACCTTCTCGAACTCCGGTGGTCGTTCATCATGTATCCGCTGGCCCTGCTGGCCACCGTCGTGTCGCCGCCCCGTCTCCTCGCCGTCTCCCAGGCACTCGCCATCGGCCTCGCCGTGTTCCCTCTCTGGCGGCTTGCCCGCGAGGTGGCCAAGCTCCGCATCGGGGCTGCGTCATCGCTGAGCCTGGCCTACGCCCTCCACCCCGCCACCCACCGCATTGCGGTCGAGGACTTTCATCCCGTCGCACTGGCGATACCGGCCATCATCGGCGCCGCGTACTTCGGGGCCACCAAACGGTGGGTCTGGTACTGGGTCTGCATCGTCTTCGCCCTCCTCTGTCGGGCCGACCTCGGCCTGGCCCTCGGCTTCTGGGGCATCGTGCTGTTGGGCGACGGCGAGCGTCGGGGCGGACTGTGGACCATGGGCGTCGGCTTCATCTGGTCACTCGGCCTGCTGCTCGTGGCCCAGCCGCTGATCGCCCAGGCCGCGATTCCCGGGGTCCGCAACGGCTACAACGGTCAGACGCTCGGTGAGGTCTCGCTTGCCTCACTCCGGGATCCCGTTGCCGCGCTGCAGACCCTGTTGACCCAGGACAACCTGCTGCTCGTGATCGCGCTGTTGACCCCCGTCATCTTCCTTCCGCTGCTGTCGTTGAGGCACCTGTTGCCGGCGGTGCCGCTGGCCGGGCTGCTCCTGTTGTCGGGCCCGCTCGAGAGCCCGTTCACCGAGCGGGCATCGATGCTCCTGGCCTTCGTGATGATCGCCGCCGCCCACGCCCTGAACCGGCTGGGCAACATGGGCGTCGACCGTGTGTTCCTCGACGTGCGGTTGCTGACCACGCTCGCCTCGGCCGCGGTCCTTCTCTTCGTCGCCACGTCGCCGACCTCGCCGTATGAGCGTCCGTGGAACTGGGCCGAACCCGACAGCGTCGACCGGGCCGTCATGCGGGCGGTCAACCTGGTCGAGGACGACGTGCCGATCCGGGCCTCGCCGTCGGCCCTGGCCCTGCTGTCGGAGCGGCCCTGGCTGTATCCCTTGGCCGAGGACCGCCCGCCGTCGGCGGTCACCATGGGATTCCCCGACTTCATTCGGGCGGTCCTAATCGTCGAGCGGGAGATTCCGGCCCGCACCGATGACGAGCGCTTGCAGTTCGAGGAAGGCATGACCGGCCTCCAGGGATTCGAGATTCGCTACGAGGATCGGGCCGACGGGGTGACGCTCTATGTCCGCGACTAGCGGCGCCGACCCCGACGCCGACCGGAGCGTGAATCTCTGGACGCGCCAACAGATCCTCACCTGGCCCAACCTGTTCACCCTCATCCGGCTCCTGTGCATCCCGGTTTTCGTCTGGCTTCTCTTCGTTCGTGAGCATCGAGCGGCGGCGGCCTGGCTGCTCGCCGCCCTCGGTTCGACCGACTGGGTGGATGGATGGCTGGCCCGCAGATTCGACCAGAGCAGCGACTTCGGCGCCATCTTCGACCCGACGGTCGACCGCCTCCTCCTCGTCGTCGCCATTCCCAGCCTCATCATCGACGGATCGATCCCGATCGTGGTGGCGTTGCTGGCCCTCGGCAGGGAGCTGGTGACGGCGGCCCTCGCGCTGTACGCCCAGTTCCGCCTCGACCACCGCATGGCCGTCACCTGGGAGGGGAAGACGGGCGCCTTTCTGATGATGTTCGCCGTGCCCATGTACCTCGGTGCCCGGAGCACACTGTCGTACGCCCCGGTGCTGGCGTGGCTGTCCTGGCTGTTCGCCGTGCCCGGACTGGCCTACGGCTGGTATGCCACCCTCGGGCAGTACCTTCCACTGGTCCGTCGCCTGAGTCGGTCCGACAGATCCGGTGGTTCGCTCAGTTCCCACACTGGGTGATCGCCCAAACGCGTTCGGTGCGCGGCGGCGACGAAGTCCGTGGTGGGTGGCGGCGGAGACGCCCAAACCGAGCTACATTTTTCCGTTACCGCAATGTAGGTGCGCCCGCGCCGTCGGCCGGGCCAGGATCGAGACCAGGTAACGTAGGACCATGTTGATTCCGGAAGATCTTCGCTATTCGAGTGATCACGAGTGGGTTCGGTTGGAGGACGGCAATCGGGCCAGGGTCGGTATCACCGACTACGCCCAGGACGCCCTCGGCGACATCGTGTACGTCGACCTGCCGACCGTCGGGTCCGATGTGACCTCGGGCCAGTCGATCAGCGAGGTCGAATCGACCAAATCCGTATCCGACATCTACGCCCCCGTCGCCGGCACGATCGTCGAGGTCAACGAGGAACTCAACGACGAACCCGAGCGGCTCAACGCCGATCCCTACGGTGAGGGTTGGATGTTCGTGGTGCAGGTGGCCGACGAAGCCGCGCTGGCCGAACTGCTCGACGCAGCGGCCTACGGCTCGCTGACGGAAGGGTAACGATGGTGTCCGACTGCCCGTCCTGCGGGTACGAGAACCCGGTGGCCGCTCGATTCTGCAGCTCGTGTGGCACGCCGTTGAAGTCGAGAGAGGTGTCGGATTCGACCATCGCCCACGACCCGACCATGGCTCACGAGGCCATCGACATCGACAGCGGTGAGTTCGATCTGCCGGAGGGCACGCTCGGCATGTTCGTCGTGCGCCACGGCCCCAAGCGGGGAAGCCGCATCGCGCTCGACAGCGAGGAGGTCTCGATCGGCCGCCACCCCGACTCCGACATCTTCCTCGACGACGTGACCGTGTCCCGTCGTCATGCCCTGGTTCGGCGGGTGGGAACCGACTACCACGTCTCCGACGCCGGGAGCCTGAACGGCACCTACGTCAACCAGTCGAGGGTCGAGTCGACGGTGCTCTCCGACGGCGACGAGGTCCAGATCGGAAAGTTCAAGCTCGTGTACCTCGCGCTCGGAAATCGGGGTTGAGTACCCGCTCCACAACGAAAATCCGGTCGATCCGGCGGGACTTCGCCGTGGTCTGTGGGGTACGGTAAAACCATGACGATCGAGATGGAGCTGGTGGGAGTGCGAGTTCAGCTTCCCACCAACACGCCGATTCTTTTGCTCCGAGAGTCCACCGGCCGCCGCCGGATCGTCCCCATCTACATCGGGGGCCCCGAAGCTCACGCCATTGATCTGGCGTTGCAGGGTGAGCCGACGCCACGGCCGATGACCCATGATCTCTTTGCTGAAGTGCTCGACGGTCTCGGCGCCGCCCTCGACCGGGTGGTCGTCACCGAGCTGCGGAACAGCACATTCTTCGCCGAGCTGCACCTGCGTGACGGATCCGGTGGAAGCCATGTCATCTCCTCACGGCCGTCCGACGCGATCGCGCTGGCGGCACGGACCGGAAGCCCGATCTTCGCCGAGGAGGCGTTGATCGAGGAAGCCGGCATTCAGGAGGTCGAGGCCGACAACCAGGGTGACGAAGAGGAGATGATCGCGGAGCTTCGCAAGTTCCTCGATGAGGTCAAGCCCGAAGACTTCATGCCCGAGTAACGCCGGGGCAGGCGGCCGACCCGGGCCGCTCAGGCCGCCGCCGCCACGTCGTGGTCCAAGAGCGCGGCGGCGATACGACGGAGGCTCGTCGCAACGAAGCGCCGTGTCCGCTGGTGGTCGGCTTGTCGTTGGGCCAGCAACAGGGCGGCCAGGCCCGGCAGTACCAGCCCGAGGCGATACCGGTCGACATCGGCTCCGTAGTGGTCGATCACCTCGCCGGTGCACGCCCGCCTGGTGTCGGGGTCCAGGCTCGTGGCCATCAGCCAGGCCAGGTCGGCCTCGCCGAACTGCACGGCGATCTGCTGCCAGTCGAACAGCACCGGGATTCCGTCGGCGGCGAAGGTGATGTTGTCGGCTCGGGGATCGCCGTGGCACAGGGTCGGGTCGGTCGTGGCCGCATCGGTGAACGCCGTCATGAGAGCCGGGGCGTTGGCCACGACATGGCGGAAGGCGTCGACTTCGGCGGGGGTCACCTCCTTCCACCGTCGTTCGACGGTGGCGAGGCCACGGGCCAGCGAGTCGAGTCGGAACCCGGCCACGGCCGATCGTCGTATCGCCAGCTCATCGAGCAGGTTGCCGGGGTCGTCGAGGCGATGGCGCCAGAACCCATGGAGCCGCCCGAGCGACTCCGACACGGCGACCGTGTCGGTCAGATCGAGCCCGGTCATCTGATCGACACGCCGCATCGGTGTGAGGTCCTCGAGCAGGAACGCGGCTGTCGTCTCGACGGTCACCGCTGCATGAAGGGCGGGTCGCGACACAGGGGAGTGGGGGAGGAGCAGCCGGTATGCGACGGCCTCGCGTTCATAGGCTCCGCTTGTCGCTGCCGCATCCCGGTTGGTGTTCCTGGCCGGCAGTTTGGCCACCACGGTGTCGGGGATGTCGTCACCCCCGGTCAGATGCAGTTGAACGACTTCGCTGTACGTTCCCCGCCCGCCCCCGACGTCGACCTGCTCGGTGATGACGGTTTCGGTGCCGAACGCCGTCCGAACCAGACGTTCCAGACCTGATTGTCCGCACAGGGCGTCGGTTGTGGCCATGAAATCCGGGTTTCCCGTAAGCGCTCTACGCGCGAATCGTTGACTCTACGCGCGCAGCTTACTAGCATCATCCTCAAGGTAAATACCTCTCCCGTAATTACGTCCGAGTACTGCGGTCGCGTCGCACAGTCGTCACTGGCACTGTTCGAGTCCCGGCGGGACGGAGGGGATTGTCTCAGCGCGTTTTCAATTTTCTCAGGGAGCACCATCACATGTCGGTAGAAGCCAGCTTTTCCGGAAAGCGAACAGCCGAGATCGTCGGCATCACCTACCGACAACTCGACTACTGGGCTCGAACCGACCTGCTCAGGCCATCGGTCTCCGACGCCAGCGGCTCGGGCTCCCGCCGCCGCTACTCCTACAAGGACCTGCTGGAACTGAAGGCGATCAAGACGCTGCTCGACGCCGGCATCAAGCTCGAATCGGTGCGTGAGGTCTTCTCCTACATGCGAGAGCAGATGGGCACCGACATCGCCTCGGCCAACCTGGTGATCCACGGCACGACCTCGGTCCTCACCCGAAGCGGCGAGGAACTCATCGACCTCGTCCGCAAGGGCCAGGGAGTGCTCAACGTCCTGCCCCTGGCCGGTATCAAGGACGAGGTCGACGCCAAGATCGTGGAACTCCAGCCGACGGCGCGTACGTCAGAGCCGGCCGACGATGCGGTGGCCTCGACGAGCGTCGACGACGGGGACGACGTCGCCGCCACCAACTGAGCGACAACGCCGGCCGCGTGTACCTCAGTGCTGCGGGCTGGGATTGAGCCACATCTGGGCCCGGTTCTTCCCGGCTTTCTTGGCCGCGTACAGGGCCTGATCGGCTCGATCGAACGTCTCCGACACGTCGACCGCCGACTCGTGTAGCGCCACCCCGGCGCTGAGCGTCGTCGAACGACCCTGCTCGGCCCAGCCCATCAGGATCCGCTGAGCGACCTTCACCGGATCGGCGAACGCCCGGCGGGCCACCACGAGGAATTCGTCACCACCCAGGCGGGCCGAGGTGTCGGAATCCCGAAGACAGTTCTGGAGGTGGTTGCTGAGGTCCTGCAGCACCTGGTCGCCGGCGGTGTGGCCCTGGGTGTCGTTGACCTCCTTGAACCCGTCGAGGTCCAACAGGATCAGCGCATCACCGTCTTCGAGCGAGTTGATCAGGGCATCTGCGTGTTTCCGGTTCCCGATGCCGGTCAACTCGTCACGGGTCGACGCCCGCTGCAGCTGGTTGATCACGAACAGGTGCTCGATGGCGATACCGACCTGGGTCCCGAAAAGGCGGGCCAGGTCCACCGTGAAGGCCGGATCCTCCGGAGGCACGGGGTGGACGACAACGGCTCCTGCCGGGACGTCGGCCGCCGGAAGTGGAAGCACAAGCAGTGAGTCGCGGCCGCTCGGGACGAGGCGGGGCTCGTCACCTCCGATGGCGTCGGCCACGAGCTTGGCCGTCTCGGGGTCGGGTTCCTCGTCGCTGGATGGTCCGATCGTGACCGGGATGAGGCCACCGACCACGTCGCGTAGGACGACGGTCGCCCGTTGGGCCTGGAAGATCTCCTGAGCGGCCAGTGCCACCTCGGTCGCCGCCTCCTGCAGCGATGACGGTCGCCGGAACCGTCGGAGAACGTCGTCGAGACGGGCGAGACGCTCGCTGCGTGATGAGAACCACCGGGCGGTTCGCACACTTCGATCGACCAGTGCGGAGATGACCTCACCGATGACGGCGGCCACCGGTACCCCGATCAGCGGCACCGCCAGGCCGACCCGAAAGGCGTCGACCCGGTTGGCGGCCAGGACGACGCCGACCACGAGCGGGCTGAACAGCAGCGCCGATCCGGGCGGAAGGACGAAGCCGACATAGGACAGGATGAGCACCGCGGCCGCTGCGAATCCGATCACCGCGTGCGGGGTGCCGGAGCTGTCGGCCCAGTAGATCGAGGCCACCGTGCCCGCCAGCACCAGCACCGCCGGCAGAAGCCTGGCCAGCGCCGGCAGCCTGGCCCAGTCGGTGAAGAATGCGTAGACGGCGGCGAACACCATGGCCAGAGCCAGGTAGAGAATCGACGGCCCACGATCGGTGGCGTCCCGGGCGAGGTAGTCGAGGACCGCAAGCAGGGCCGCGCTGAGGAGCAGGGCCGACGAGGCCATCTTGTATCGCTCTCGCCACATCACTGGTCGCTACGACCCTTCAGTTTCCATAGGCTGCTCGGCCTCACGGCTTCCCTGTGACGCTACCCATCGGCGGCGGCAGTTTCCACGACGTCAGAATTGACCACGCCGGGTGTCGCTGGCAATACCCTACGTGGCCGTCCTGTTCTCAAGGCTAGTCGGGAATCGACCCCTGATGGTGGGTACTTCCTCTTGCCGGACCCCGCTGATCGCGAATACATCGAAGCCTGATCGGCGCGATCACGATTGGGGTAGGTGGTCGCCTGTGAGCCCGCCGGCATGGGCGCCGTCGTTGAACGAGCGGATGATCCACTGGCGCTCCGATGCCGCTCCTCCTCCGAGGCCTCCCTCCGCGGCCGCCCGCTCCGTTGTTCCTCGGTCGGCCGGGGGCCACGGGGCCTGGATGACGAGGTGGTTGATCGAGGTGTGCCGTACACCGAAGAACGTGCCGGGTCCCGACCGGGCGACGTGTTGGAGCACCGCTGCGATCACCCCGCCGTGGCAGAAGGCCGCCACCATCTCCCCACGGTGTCGGTCGGCGATCCGCTCGACGGCGCCGACGACCCGTTCGGTGAATCGGGCGTTCGATTCGGCGCCCGGGATCACCCCCCAGTCCTGATGCTCCCGCAGCGCCACGGCAATGGGGTGTTCGGTGGCGAACATCTCGCGGAGCCGGCCGCCCTCCGCCTCGCCGAGGAACACCTCTCGGAGATCGGGTTCGATGATCGGTTCGACACCGGTGGCCCTGACCAGCGGCGCCGCCGTCTGATGGGTTCGGGTCAACGTCGACACGTAGATGGCCGCGATCTCCTCGCCGGTCAGCCTGTCGGCCACTCGCCGGGCCTGGAAATGGCCGAGCTCGGTGAGCTCGGGGTCACCGTGGCCGTCGACCAGTCGAAACGGCCGGCCCGGGACGTAGGGCTCCGACTGGCCGTGACGGATCAGCAGTATCTGACTGGCATCGGGGGTCGGCGTGAAGAACCCCTGCGGGTAGGAGCGGGGCGCTGCGGAATCGGTCGACTTCAAGGATTCGGTCGATTCCGATGAGCCGGGCCGGCCGCCGTTCGTGTCTGAAGCATTCATGGATCTGATCTGGTCCTCCGAATTCGCCTGAAGCGCACTCTAGGATCACGGGTGCTGAAAGCCCCCGGGTCGAAGCCTAGGATCGTTGGATGCCTGCAGCCGATTCGGACCGATCCGACACTTCGAAGTCGAACGGGGGCCCTCCGGTCGCGGCCCGTGTTCCCCACGAGCGGACCCTGTGGGACGACACCCGTGTCGACCATTACCAGTGGCTGGAAGATGGGGAGTCGCCGGAGGTGCTGGCCCATCTGAAGGCGGAGAACGACCACACCGAGCAGGCACTGGCCCCGGTCGCCGACCTCCGCGCCGCGCTGTTCGACGAGATCAAGGGACGGATCAAGGAGACCGATCTCTCGGTGCCGGTGATCATCGACGACTGGGCCTACTACGCCCGAACCGTCGAAGGCCGGTCGTACCCGATCCACTGCCGGCGTCCGGTTCCCGGTGGCGAGCCCCTGACCGGTGCCGACCTGGTGACCTGGCTCACCGATCCCGAACCGGCCGATGAGCAGATCCTGCTCGACGAGAACATCGAGGCCGACGGCCATGACTTCTTCGACATCGGCGTGTTCGAGGTGTCACCCGACCACCGAATCCTCCTGTGGGCCTACGATCACTCCGGCGACGAACGGTTCAGCGCCATGGTCCGCGACCTCGAATCCGGTGCCGATCGTGAGCTCGGTGTGGTCGACATCTCCTACGGCTCCGCCTGGGCGCTCGACAACGAGACCTTCTTCTATGTTCGCAGTGACGCTGCCAACAGGCCGCATCAGATCTGGCGTCATCGGGTCGGAGCATCGGTCGACGACGACACTCTCGTGTTCACCGAACCCGACGAACGGTTCTTCGTCGGGGTCGGCCGAGAGAAGGACGACAGTTTTATCCAGATCGGCGTCTCGTCCAAGATCACCGACGAGGTGTGGGTGATACCGGCCGATGCGCCGGCCACGCCACCCCGGGTGGTGGCCGAGCGGCGGCACGGGGTCGAATATGGCGTCAGCCATCACGGCGACCGTTTCATCGTGTTGACCAACGACGGCGCCGAAAACTTCCGCGTCATGAGCACCCCGGACGACCGAACCGATCCGGAGAACTGGGAGGAGCTGATACCGGGCCACGACACCATCACCATCTCCGACATCGACGTCAACCGGACGTTCCTGACCCTGTTCGAACGGGTCGACGGCATCACCAGGATCAGGCTCCGGTTGTGGGACGACGGCCGCTTCGTCACGATCAAGCAGCCCGAGGCGGTGTCGACCGTCGGTCCGGGGGCCAACCCCGACTACGACACCACGATGATCCGCTACGGATACTCATCGATGACCACACCCTCGACCCTGTTCCTCTACGACCTCATGACCGACGAGCGCCATCAGTTGAAGCAGCAGGAAGTCCTGGGCGGCTTCGACCCGGCCCACTACCGGACCGAACGAATCGAGGCGGTCGGTCCCGACGGCGTCGCCGTGCCGGTGAGCCTGGTGATGGCCCGCAACCGGTCACTCACCGAACCGGGACCGTGTGTGCTGTACGCCTACGGGTCATACGAGGCGTCCATCGATCCGACCTTCTCGGCCATCCGGCTCTCGCTGCTCGACCGCGGTTTCGTGTTCGCCATCGCCCACGTGCGGGGAGGCGGCGAGCTCGGGCGGCGCTGGTACGAAGACGGCAAGCTCGCCAACAAGACCAACACGTTCGCCGACGTCGAGACCGCGGCCCGCCGCCTGATCGCCGACGGCACGACGGTTCCCGAACAGCTCGTGCTGCGCGGTGGTTCCGCCGGCGGTCTCATGGCCGGAGCCGTCATCAACCGCGCTCCCGAACTCTTTGCCGGGGTCGTCGCCCAGGTTCCCTTCGTCGACGTCTTGACGACGATCTCGAATCCGGAGCTGCCGCTCACGGTGACCGAGTGGGAGGAATGGGGCAACCCGATCACCGACGCCGAGATTTACCGGGTGATGCGTTCCTACTCGCCGATCGACAACATCGCCCCCCGGCCGTACCCGTCGATCCTGGCCACCGCCGGGCTCAACGACACCAGGGTCAGCTACTGGGAGGCGGCGAAGTGGGTGCAGGAGTTGCGGCGCAACACCACGTCGGACCGGCCGATTCTGCTGTGGACCGACCTCGAAGCCGGCCACGGGGGACCCTCCGGCCGCTACGACGCCTGGCGCGACGAGGCCAGGGTGCTCGCCTACATCTGTTGGGTGTGCGGCTTGCACGAGTAAGGCCGCGGTCGCAGTCGTCGCGCAGATCGGCGACATCCATCGCGGACATTTCTCGGGGCATTGCCCCCCGATGTCACTGCAGCGCGGTCCATAATGGAGCTGACCGTTCCTTGGCCCTTCCACCCGCCGAGCTTGATGCATTCGGTGTTTTGCCGACAGGGGGTGTAGGGTCCGGCTAAGAGATATTTTCCAGGAGGTGGTCGTCGTCAGTACCCCGGAATATGAGAGGCGGCTAACCGAGTACGAGACCGGTATGGCCGAGCTGCAGACGCAGCTCAAGGCGATGGAGGAGGAAGTCGTAACCCTCCGTCGTCGCCTTCAGGACGCCCCGAAACGGGTGCGCACGCTGGAGGAACGACTGCTCGACACCAAAGGTCAGCTGGCCCAGGCGGTCAGCCAGAACGAGAAGCTGACCTACACCCTCCGGGAGGCCCGCGACCACATCGCTGCGCTGCGGGAGGAGGTCGACAAGCTGACCCAGCCGCCGTCGGCCTACGGCACCATGCTCGGCGTCAACGACGACGGCTCGGCCGACGTGTTCGCCAGTGGCCGCAAGATGCGGGTCGAGGTGCACCCGGCCATCGATCTCGACACGCTGAAGCGGGGCACCGAGGTCGTGCTCAACGAGTCGCTCAACGTCGTCATGGTCCGCGGCTTCGAACAATCCGGAGAGGTCGTGAGCATCAAGGAGATGATGCCCGACGGCCTGCGGGCCTTCATCGTCGGCCGGGCCGACGAGGAGCGGATCGCCGAACTCGCAGCCCATCTCGTCGGAACCGGTATCCGCGCCGGTGATTCGATGCTGCTCGACTCCCGCTCGTCGGTGCTGATCGAGAAGCTCCCCAAGGCCGAGGTCGAAGACCTGGTCCTCGAAGAGGTGCCCGACGTCAGCTACGACGACATCGGCGGCCTCGACGACCAGATCGAAACCATCGTCGATGCGGTCGAGCTGCCGTTCCTGCACGCCGACCTGTTCGCCGAGCATCACCTACCGGCTCCGAAGGGCATCCTGCTCTACGGTCCTCCCGGTTGCGGCAAGACCCTCATCGCCAAGGCCGTCGCCAACTCGCTGGCCAAGAAGGTGAGCGAGGTGTCGGGCGACCACGAGCGCCGGAGCTTCTTCTTGAACATCAAGGGCCCGGAGCTGCTCAACAAGTACGTGGGCGAAACCGAGCGCCAGATCCGGCTGATCTTCCAGCGGGCCCGGGAGAAGTCGGAGGAAGGCTGGCCGGTCATCATCTTCTTCGACGAGATGGAGTCGCTGTTCCGTACCCGGGGCAGTGGTATCTCGTCCGACATCGAGTCGACCATCGTGCCCCAGCTGCTGGCCGAGATCGACGGTGTCGAGTCACTGAAGAACGTGATCGTGATCGGCGCCTCGAACCGTGAGGATCTGATCGATCCGGCGATCCTGCGCCCCGGCCGTCTCGACGTGAAGATCAAGATCGAACGTCCCGACCCGGTGGCCGCCCGGTCGATCTTCGCCAACTACCTCACCAAGGAACTTCCGATCCACGACGACGAGTTGTCCGGTGGTATCCAGTTGGAGGAGGCCCTGGCGAAGATGATCGACGCCACCGTCGACTTCATGTACCGGTCCGACGACGACACCCGCTTCCTCGAGGTCACCTACCAGAACGGCGACAAGGAGATCCTGTTCTTCAAGGACTTCGCCTCGGGCGCCATGATCGAGAACATCGTACGCCGCTCGAAGAAGCTGGCGATCAAGCGCTTCCTCGACACCGGTGAGAAGGGCATCCGCTCCGAAGACCTGATGACGTCGGTCACCCAGGAGTACAAGGAGCACGAGGATCTCCCCAACACGACCAATCCCGATGATTGGGCCAAGATCTCGGGTAAGAAGGGTGAGCGAATCGTGTATGTTCGCACCCTGGTCGGCCCCTCGGGTGAAGACAAGACGGGCGGACGGGCCATCGAGCAGGTGGCCACCGGCCAGTACCTGTAAGCTCAGCACCCACCCAGAACGGCAACGGGGATCTGCATGGCCATTCCGAAGATTGTTGGCATCGAAACCGAGTTCGGGATCATGGTTCGGGGCACCACCGAATGGAATCCGGTCTCGGCGTCGTCGCTGCTGATCAACGCCTACGTGGGCTCCGAAACCGGCGGCCTCGACGACCGGTCGGCCCCCGTGGCCTGGGACTTCATCGACGAGACGCCGGGCGCGGACGCCCGGGAGATGCTGGCACCGGACTACGCCATGCCGCCCGAGGTCGAGACCCACCTCGTCAACGCGGTGCTCACCAACGGCGCCCGCTACTACGTCGACCACGCCCACCCGGAGCTGTCGACCCCTGAATGCCGTGATGCCCTGTCGGTCGTGCTCTACGACCGGGCCGCCGAGTTCATCCTCATCGACTCGATGCAGGCCGCGATGGACATCCTGCCGCCGGGCCAGGAAATCGTCATCTACAAGGACAACAGCGACCGCAAAGGCAATGCCTACGGTTGCCACGAGAACTACCTCCTCGCCCGGAGCCTGCCCTTCGGCCAGATCGTGACCGCGGCCACCACCCACTTCGTGACCCGTCAGATCTTCACCGGTTCGGGCAAGGTCGGCAGTGAGCTGCCCGGCATGGGTGGCGACGAGATCCCGTATCAGCTGACCCAGCGGGCCGAACACTTCGAGGAGGAGGTCGGGCTCGAAACCACGCTGAAGCGCCCGATCGTCAACACCCGCGACGAGCCCCACGCCGACTCGCAGAAGTACCGCCGGCTCCACGT
Organism: Acidimicrobiales bacterium; assembly: GCA_965216675.1. Classification (GTDB taxonomy): domain Bacteria; phylum Actinomycetota; class Acidimicrobiia; order Acidimicrobiales; family SZUA-35; genus JAHELU01. Next base: position 94,153 of record CBDCGK010000003.1, read on the forward strand.
CATCGCCGGCGACGCCAACATGTCGCAGATGGCCACCTTGCTCAAGGTCGGTACCTCGGCGATCGTGTTCGCCATGCTTGAAGACGACGCCTACGACGCCCCGATGGTGCTCGAAACCCCGGTTCCCGCCATGCACGCGGTCAGCCACGACCTCACGCTGCGTCGACCGCTGGCCCTGGCCGACGGCCGTTCGGCCACAGCGCTGGAGATCCAGTGGCACATGCTCGGTCAAGCCCGGAGTTGGGCCGACCGCCACGGACTCGAAGCAGTCGGCGAAGACTGCGGCAAGCTGGTCCTCGAACGGTGGGAACAGGTCCTGACCGGGCTCGAATCGGATCCCGATTCCGTGGCCCACTGGGTTGACTGGGCGGCCAAGCTCCGTCTGCTCAAGGGTTTCATGGACCGTCACGACTGCGAATGGGGCGACTCGCGGCTTCGGGCTCTCGACCTCCAGTATCACGATCTGCGGCCCCAGAAGTCCCTGGCGGCCCGGGCCGGACTCGAAGCGATCGTCGACGACGATGACGCCCGCCGGGCGGCCACCGAACCTCCTGAGGACACGCGAGCCTATTTCCGCGGCCGCTGCCTGGAGAAGTTCGCCGACAACGTCGTAGCCGCCAACTGGGACTCGATCGTCTTCGACGTCGGCGACGATCCGCTGCGACGTGTACCGATGCTCGAACCGGGGCGCGGAACTCGCGGCCATGTTGGAACTATCCTGGATGAGAGCGAAACGGCGTCACAGCTCCTGGAGAAACTGGGGGCATGACCGCAATTCGAACTACCCTGACCGGAGAACGCACTACGATGCCCCGAGCGCCGCAACAAGTCAATCGCAGCGGCATCGTTCGAGGAGGTGGCCGACATGGCTGAGCGGGAGCGAATCAAGAAACCGACAACCAAGCAGCAGACCGAGGAGGAGATCGAGGAGATCCCCGCCTCGGGCGAACAGGGTGAGGCGTTGAAGGCCGAACTCGACGACCTGCTCGACGAGATCGATGACGTGCTCGAGACGAACGCCGAGGACTTCGTCAAGAGCTACATCCAAAAGGGCGGCGAATAGCTGCCGGTCGTGCGGAGCACGACCTAACCGAGTTTCGTGCCGAAACTCGCGGCTTTGGGCGGTCACCTGGAGTTCGGTCCGGCTGTCGGTCGTGCGGAGCACGACGGTGTCGCACTTCCCCAGCCCTGCGCGTTCGCGGGTGAAATCGACCACTTGTGACCGTTATCGCCCGCGAACGACCGCCGGATTTGTCGACGAACTGTTCAGGATTGGCGCTCCCCTCGGGGAGCGCCGTCTAGGCTTGGGGCCGTATGAACCTACCGGCATTCGAACCATGGAAAGATCCGGGTCCCAATTTCGCTGCGCTGCTCGACCACTACGGTCGGACCACGGCACAGGCACTGGCCGAGAGTCAGGCGTCCGGCAACGACCTCGAGATCACACACGGCACCACCGTCGTCGCCTCCCGCTTCTCGGGCGGGGTCGTGATAGCCGGTGACCGTCGAGCCACCGCAGGCAACCTGATCAGCCACCGCGACATGCGGAAGGTCTTCCCGGCCGACCGCTGGTCGGGCGTGGCCATTGCCGGGGCGGCCGGTCCGGCGATGGAGATGGTCAAGATGTTCCAGCTCCAGCTCGAGCACTACGAGAAGGTCGAGGGTCACGCCCTGTCGATCGAAGGCAAGGCCAACCAGCTCTCCCAGATGCTGCGAGGCAATCTCCCGGCCGCGATGCAGGGTTTCGTGGTCGTTCCGCTGTTCGCCGGCTTCGACCGCCGCCGCGGGTTCGGCCGCCTCTACGCCTACGACGTCACCGGCGGCCGCTACGAGGAGCAGGATTTCGTCGCCTCCGGTTCGGGCAGTCTGTTCGCCCGGACGGTGATCAAGATGGGTCGAAACGACGAGATGACCGTCGACGAGACCGTCGATCTCATGATCAGCGCACTGTTCGCCGCGGCCGACGACGATTCGGCCACGGGCGGACCCGACAGCATGCGTGGCATCTATCCAATCGTCGCCACCATCGACGCCACCGGCTACCACGAACTGCCCGAGTCCGACATCGCGGAGCGTTTCGAGCGGGTACTGGCCGAATTCCGAGACCGTCAGTGGGGTGAGCAGCAGCCATGAACATGTCGAGGTGCCGGAGCCCCTTCTTACCGAGTTGTGCCCATGACGGGGCACAACGTCGCCCGCTTGGACTGTTCGTGTGGGCCATGGAGGTTCAGCCATGAACATGTCGAAGTGCCGGAGCCACTTCTTACCGAGTTGTGCCCATGACGGGGCACAACGTCGCCCGCGTGGACTGTTCGTGTGGGTCATGGAGGTTCAGCCATGAACATGCCGTTCTATGTAGCGCCCGAACAGCTGATGAAGGATCGGGCCGACTTCGCCCAGAAGGGCATCGCCCGAGGGCGGAGCCTGGTCGCGGTCGAGGTCAGCGACGGGGTGCTGCTCTGTGCCGAGAACCCCTCCCGCAACCTCCGGAAGGTTTCGGAGATCTACGACCGGATCGCCTTCGCCGGTGTCGGCCGCTACAACGAGTACGACCAGCTTCGCATCGCCGGGATCCGACACGCCGATCTGAAGGGCTACACCTACTCCCGAGACGACGTCGACTCCCAGGCATTGGCCAACCAGTACGCCCAGATGCTGGGACAGATCTTCACCCACGAGACCAAGCCGCTCGAGGTGGAGATCCTGGTGGTATCGGTCGGCTTCGAGCGCGACGGCGACCGGATGTTCCACATCCGCTACGACGGTTCGGTGACCGATGAGGACGGCTTCGCCGTGCTTGGCGGCGAGGCCGAAGCGATCCGTGAACGTCTCGGTGGCACCTACGACGCCGAGATGGACCTAGCCGCCGGGCTGCAGGCCGCGGTGTCGGCGCTGGCCGGTGACGAGCGGAGCTTGGGCGGCGACGCCCTCGAGGTGGCCGTCCTCGACCGCCTCGAGACCGGCCGGTGTTTCCGTCGCCTCGACAACGGTGATATCGACGAGCTGCTCGGTGGTTGAGGGCGGAACGGCGATTCCAGGCGGTGAAGGCCGATCTGCTCCCGCTACGACGAGCGGCTAGGTTGGACACGTGGTGAACCGTCGCATCTACGGCCTCGAGACCGAATACGGGGTGACCTGCACGCTGCGGGGCCAGCGGAGGCTGAGCCCCGACGAGGTCGCCCGCTATCTGTTCCGACGGGTGGTGTCCTGGGGGCGTTCGTCCAACGTGTTCCTCGTGAACGGCGCCCGCTTGTATCTCGACGTCGGTTCTCATCCCGAATACGCAACCGCCGAATGTGATTCGATCGGCGAGGTCGTCGTGCACGACAAGGCGGGGGAGCGCATCCTCGAGGAGCTTCTCGGCTCGGCTGAGGAACGGCTGCTCGACGAGGGCATCAGGGGCACCGTCCACCTCTTCAAGAACAACACCGACTCGGCCGGCAACTCCTATGGCTGCCACGAGAACTACCTCACCACCCGCACCGACGATCTGAACCACTACGACGAGATCCTCATCCCGTTTCTGGTCAGCCGTCAGATCTACGCGGGCGCCGGCAAGGTGTTGCAGACGGCCCGCGGTCCGATGTTCGCGCTCAGCCAGCGGGCTGAGCACATCTGGGAAGGGGTCTCCTCCGCCACCACCCGGTCGCGTCCGATCATCAACACCCGCGACGAGCCCCATGCCGACGCCGAGAGCTTCCGTCGTCTCCACGTGATCGTCGGCGACTCGAACATGAGCGAGTACACGACCTATCTGAAGGTCGGCGTCATGGCGGTGCTGCTCCGTATGGTCGAGGACCCCGACTACGTGCTGCCCGACATGTCGCTCGAGAACCCGATCCGAGCTATTCGTGAAATAAGTCACGACCTGTCGCTGAGTCGCAAGGTTCGCCTCGTGAACGGGCGCGAGGCCTCCGCTCTCCAGATCCAACAGGAGTACCTGGCCCGAGCGCTGCGCTATCAGGAGATCCACGGTTTCCCCGACGACGAGCTGAAGGCGCTCCAGATGTGGGAGCACGTGCTGACCCAACTCGAGAGCGACCCGTTCAAACTCGACCGGGAACTCGACTGGGTGATCAAGCACAACCTGATCGAGTCGTACCGGGAGAAGCACGGCCTGGCGCTCAGCCATCCCCGGGTGGCCCTCATCGATCTCCAGTACCACGACATCCGTCGGGAGAGCGGCGTGTTCTACCGTCTCCAGGCCCGCGACATGGTGGAGCGCACCCTCACCGACGACCAGATGTTCGACGCCATCGATCAGCCGCCCCAGACCACGAGAGCGAAGCTGCGGGGTGACTTCATCCGCCGGGCCAAGGAGAAGAAGCGCGACTACACGGTCGACTGGGTTCACCTGAAGCTGAACGACCAGGCTCAGCGCACCGTGTTGTGCAAGGACCCGTTCAAGAGCGCCGACGAGAGGGTCGAGAAGCTCATCGCCAGCCTCTGAGCGCCTGGCGGATACCGTAGTAGCGATGTCGGTCAACAAGCTCGAACGGCTGCTCAACCTCACCGCCGTGCTGCTCAACACGTCGCACCCGTTGACCGCGGAACAGATCCGACGCCGGGTCGAGGGTTATCCGGAGTCGAACAGCGCCTTCCATCGAGCCTTCGAACGTGACAAGGACGACCTGCGGGTCATGGGCATTCCACTGTCGGTCGAGCGGGTTCCCGCAACCGACCCCCCGGTCGACGGTTACCGGATCGACCCTGCCGAGTACTATCTCGCCGACCCCGGTCTCGATCCCGATGAGCTGGCCGCTCTGCACCTGGCTTCGTTGTCGGTCCGGGTCGACGGGATCAACGACGACGAGGAGGCGCTCTGGAAGCTCGGGGGGTTGGCCTCCGAGATACCGGGAGCGGGACAGCCGACGGCCATGCTTCGGGGCTCGGGTGCAGGCCGCAACGGTTCGGGAGTGATGCAGGGCGTGGTGGCCAACCTGCCGACCGACCCGGCCCTCGTCCCCATCTTTCAGGCCATCACCGCCAACGAGACGATCTCGTTCACCTATCGGGAGAACACCCGGACGCTGGACCCATGGCGGCTCGACTTCCATCGTGGTCGCTGGTATCTGACTGGTTTCGACCACGACCGCGACGGCGAGCGGAATTTCCGGCTCGATCGGATCCAGGGCGAGGTGGTGCGAACCGGGCGGCCCGTCGTCTCGGAGCGACCGTCCTCGGTATCCGGTGGGCCGCTCAAGGCCTGGGAGTTCGGCAGCGACCGCCAGGTCCGTGCCCGGCTCCTGGTCGACGACAGCCATGCCGGGGCCGCGGCACGTTTCCTGGGCCCCGATGTCGCGTCGCATCGTCGAGAAGATGGCGGTGTCGTCTTCGAGGTTCCCGTTCTGCGAACCGAGGCCTTCCGTACATTCGTCCTGGGATTCCTCGAACACGCCGAGATCCTCGAACCTGCCGATCTGCGCCAAGAGATGATCGACTGGCTGGTGGCGGTTGCCGAACGACAATCGCCGGCCAATGCCGCGGTGGCGGCCGACGGAGGCCGCAGGTGAGCCGGACGACGGCCGGTGACCGGCTGCGACGGGTGCTGGCCGTCGTACCGTGGATCGTGGCCAACCCCGGCAACCGGGTGGCCGATGTCGCGGCGCGATTCGGAATGCGGGAAGCCGACCTCTTGGCCGACCTCGAAGTGGTGTACATGGTCGGCCTGCCCCCGTACTCGCCCGATGCGCTGATCGATGTCCAGATCGACGACGAGGGCCGGGTGACGATCATGCTGGCCGACTACTTTTCCCGGCCGTTGCGGCTCACGCCGGGTCAGGGCCTGGCCCTCCTCGCCTCGTCCGAAGCGCTTCTATCGGTACCCGGCACCGATCCGGACGGCGCACTGGCCCGCGCTCTCGACAAGTTGGCCCGCGTCGTCGGCGTGGACGGTGCCGATGCGGTCGACATCCGGCTTGGTTCGGCCGAACACCATGTTCTCGATCAGCTTCGTTTGGCGGCGGCCGAGGCGACCGAGGTCGAGATCACCTACTACTCCTACAATCGCGACGCCCGCACCGAGCGGGAGATCGCACCGTGGAGGGTGTTCGCCGAGTCGGGCAACTGGTATGTCCAAGCCTGGTGTCACACGGCGGAAGGCGAGCGCATCTTCCGGGTCGACCGAATCGAATCGTTGACCCCACTGGGTCGGCCGGCCAAGGTGTCGGCCGCCACCGATCGCGAACGGGCCGGTGTTTTCGAACGGCGAGACGACATGGCCGCCGTGACCCTGCATCTCGACCCCGAAGCGGCCTGGGTGGTCGAGACCTATCCGAGCGATCGGGTCGAGGAGCTGCCCGACGGCAGGCTTCTCGTCGAGCTGGCGGTGACCGAGGTTCCATGGCTCGAACGGCTGCTTCTCAGCCTCGGTCCTCAGGCCGAGGTGGTATCGGCCGATGGGATCGACGGCGCCGACCGCCTCGGCGGCGACGCCGCAGCCAGGATCCTGGCTAGATATCAGTCGAATTAAGGTTTCGTTACAGTCGGCGCCTAGACTCGATCGCAAGGGTCGATTTCGAGGACATCCGGATCGCCCACTGGGCCCGGCGAAACCGCCCCACAACCATGACGACGCTTCGACATCGTGACGACTACGGTGGTGACTGTATGACAAATCCGAATGGCGTTCGTCGAGAACACGACGTCGGCTGGTCGAACGGATCGGAGCGGCTGACGACGTCGGGGCCGGCCCGTCGCTCCGATGGCCGTTGGACGTTGAACTCACATGACGAACGGCTCTCGGGACCCGGAGCCCAACCTGATCCTGCGACCACGGAACTGGCCGTGACCAGAGCTCGGGGCGGTTCGGCAGGAGCCGAGTGGGCCGCGGTCAGCCAATCGGACCCGGCCTTCGAGGACGCCAGCAGTCGGTTCTTCCAAACCGATCCCGGGAATCGATTGACCTTCGACCACATGGTGGCCGACGGCCCGGACCTCAGCGGCCGCGGCACCGAGGGTGTCGGTCCCGAGTACGGGAACGGTGCCGGAAGAGGGCAGAGACGTCCCACCCAATCCTACGACGACGGTGTGTTCACACCGCCCGGGTCGGCGGACGTGCCATGGCCGGACCCGCCGCAGCGGCCGGACCGGACGGAACAGATCGGCCGACCAGGCGACCCGCCCGGCCGCCGAGGCGACGACGAGCGCCTGTCGGCGGGCTACGACGCCATCTCCGGTGAACCGGCCTTCGGGCCCGATGCCGAGGTCGACGACGACGAACTGGCCACCGGTGCCGCGGCCCGGCGCAACGCCATCGAGTGGGCGGTGGTGCTCGTGGCGGCCGTCCTCCTGGCCCTCGTCCTGCGGGCCCTGGTCCTCCAGGCGTTCTACATCCCGTCACCGTCGATGCAGGAGACCCTGCTCATCCAGGATCGAGTGCTCGTCAACAAACTCAGTTACCGATTCGGAGAGGTCAGTCGTGGTGACATCGTCGTGTTCCACCGGACCGACGAGGAGATCGCCATAGCCGGGCCGAATCAGCCCAAAGATGTCATCAAGCGGGTCATTGCGCTTGGCGGGGAGAAGATCGAGATCCGCGAGAGCACGGTGTTCATCAACGACGTGCCACTCGACGAGCCCTATCTCAAACCCGGTATCGTCATGCCCGATTTCGGTCCGCTCACCGTTCCCGATGGCTTCCTGTTCGTCATGGGTGACAACCGCAACCTGTCATCGGATTCGCGGGGTGAGCTGGGTCCGATCGCCGAGGATCGGGTCGTCGGCCGGGCCTTCGTGCTGTTCTGGCCGGTCAACCGACTGGATCGGCTGTAGGCACGGCGCCGGCTTCGATGCCGGCGAACACCACACAGAGTCCGGCCGGCTCGGCATCGTCGGCGAGGATGTCGATCAGCGTTGCGGCCGGCGACTCCGGCGGGATCGCTCCGGCTTCGATCGGGCGTGACGCTCCGATGAGGCGGGCCACGATCAGGATCGGTTCCTGCTCGGCGTCGCGGTTCGTCTGCGGGGCAACGTCGAACAGGCAGTCGTGCAGCGCGTCCCAGTTGCGACCGAACCATCTCGGAAAGCCCAGCTGTGTCGCCACCAGATCCAGGAGCTGATGCTTGGGTGAGTTCGGATCGACGTCGATGACCGCGACCCGGAAGCCGAAGGCTCGTACCAGGCGATCTCGTGAGGTATCGAAGCGGTCGATCCGCCACGCCCCGGGCGGCAGGCCACGAGTCAGCAACACCAGCAGCGGGGTCACGGGTCGGAGCCCACGATCTCCCGAAACGACGAGTAGTGGTCGTCGGTGTAGAACAGCTCGCCGCTGCTTCCCGCCACTATTCGTCTCGCCCCCCGATCGTCGGAGCCGGGGGTGACGACCGTGTACTCCCGGTAGTAGCCGGTGTCGTGCAGCGGCAGGATCCGCTCCCGGTTCTCGAAGATCATGTCGTCGCGCCTGAACGGATACGGGCCGCCGTCGGAGATCAGGTCGAGCGTGACCAGCGCCTCGTCGGGCAGCTCGGCCACCGCGATCGTGTCGAGGTCCGAGAACCGCCGGTCGGCCACGACCGCGCTGTCATCGGTCGAGGTGGCCGCCGACCCCGTCCCGGTTCCAGTGGATCCGCCCACCAGGAACCAACCGACGGCGACCAGGACGACGACGGCCACCAGCCACACGGGAGCACCACGCCGCGTCATCCGATCAGCTTCGCGGTGCGGGCGATCACGGGTAGAACTCCGACGCCACCGCGGCCAGCTGCATGGCATCGGCGGCCGAAACGGCGTCGATCCCGGCGTCGATGACGGCCGCCAGCTCACGGCTGTGACGGGCGCCGGAAGCGTGGGTGAGCAGCTCGAAGCGGTGGGCGAGGGCGATGGTCCCGCCGGACCAATCGGCATGCGGCATCGTGATCCCGTCGAGATCGTCTCCGTGAAGTGCGGCGAGGAGCTTCTCGACCCCGCCGCGCACGTTGTTGCGGGCCGTGGCGTGAATCAGGCGCGCAGTGGTTCGGGGCCGCCACCGGATGAGCTCATTGTGATCGGAGCAGACCAGCCACAGGCGTGGCTCGAGGCCGTCGACGGTGCGGGCCGAAGCGACGACGGCCTCGAACTCCCGATCGCCCCCGAGCCACAACAGCAGCGGGGCGGAGTCCGCCACGTCGGTGAGGACCTCGGTCAGCACCGTCACGTCGGCGGGCAGATCGACGGCGGCGAGCTGGTCGATCCGGCGTCGTCGCAAGCCTGCCCTGATGCGATCCGAACCGGCGACGACCGCCACCCCGTCGCTCGTGAGGCGGATGCTGAGATCCAGGCCGTCGACCTTGCCCCCGAGCGTGCTCACCATGACGTCGACCGCCGATTCCTCGGCCGTCGCCGCCCACGGCCCGGTGGCAAACGTGGTCAGGTGGCCGCTCAGCGATGGAAGTCGCGTCGTCACCGCCCCATCTTGCCCATTTCGTTCGCCGTTACCTCCGTGGGGGGCCTCCCAGCCGCCGTGATCGGGTACGACGACCCGATTTCGTGGGTAGTTCTCCCGAAACCTCAAGACGGTGACCCGTGGTGCCGAATCTATTGGGGACAAAGCCCAAGACGGGGTCGGGAGGACTACTTCGATGGCAACAATACGAGCGAGCTGTTCCGAGTGCGGCGATGTCGAACTGACCACTGCCGACGTTCACGTTCGAATCTGCGACGACAACAACGTCGGAACCTACGCGTTCCGTTGCCCGCATTGCATGATGATGGTCGTGAAGCCGGCCGAGTCGAGGACGATCGATCTGCTGGTTGCCTCCGGTGTGTCGTTCACCACCTGGCGCCTCCCGGCCGAACTCAACGAGGTCCACGTCGGCGAGCCGATCTCCCATGACGATCTTCTCGACTTCCACCATCTTCTCGAGGACGACAATCGCTTGAACGCCGCGCTGGCCGATTTCATCAACGGGTAGCGGCGCAATCACCCTGATACCGACCTGAAAGCGGTTCGCTGGACCTCGACCGGTAGCCGATTGCGCCGTCGTTCGTCCCGCTACGCTACTGATTGTGTTCAACATCGGCGCCGGAGAAATGATTCTGATAGCGCTGGTTCTCCTGATCGCGGTCGGCCCGGAGCAGCTCCCGGGCGTGATTCGTCGCACCGGGCGGGTTGTCGGACAGCTCAAGACGATGAGCGACAACCTACGGCGTGATTTCAACGCCAGCCTCGACGAGATCGAGCGGGCGACCGATGTGAAGGGCTGGGCCGAGGCCGAGGTGGGGGAACTGGAATCGACCATCGAGTCGGTGAAGGAGGCCACCGTCGAGCCGTTCAAGACCGATTTCGGAATCGACGGTTCGACCAAGGTCACCGACATCTGGGCCCATCCGCCGCAGAAGACCACCGACGAATCGACGACCGACGGCGGCGAGTCGACGTCCGATGCCGAGAACGACCCGGGATCCGACACCGGTGACGAGTCGGATGCTCAGACCGATGCGGTCGCCGACTCCTCAACCGGACCGGAGAACGCCGAGAGCAACGACGCCGACGAGGTCGCATGAAGATCCCCTTCCGGCGGGCCGGTCAGAGCGAGGAGGAGAAGGCTCAGGCGATGGCCGAGATGACCTTGCTCGGCCACCTGACCGAGCTCCGCAAGCGCCTCATCTGGTCGGTCCTGGCCGTCGTGGCCGGCGCCATGTTGGTGTTCACGTTCCAGGGGCGAGTGCTCGACTTCCTGATCGACCCCTACTGCGACTTCCAGCTGGCCGCCGACCCGTCCCTGGACGAATGCCAGAGGCTCATCACCACCGGTCCGGTCGAAGGATTCTCGACGGTGCTGACGGTTTCTGGCTACGGCGGCCTGCTCCTGGCCCTTCCGGTCGTTCTCTACCACCTGGGCCGGTTCGTGATGCCGGGGCTCTATCCGAACGAGAAGCGCATGCTGATCCCGTTCGGCGTGGCATCGGTGGTTCTCCTGCTGCTCGGTGTGTTGTCGGCGTGGCTGCTGATGCCTCGCACCTTGGCCGTGCTGCAGGGATTCGGCGACTTCGCTGCCCTCTACAAGCCCAGCGAATACTTCGGCTTCTTCGTCAAGATGCTGGTTGCCTTCGGGTTTGCCGCGGAGTTCCCGCTGATCCTCATCTTCCTGCAGCTGGTGGGTGTGCTGAAACCCGATCAGTTGGCGTCGAATCGCCGGATCGCGCTGGTCGCCGTGGTGATCCTCTCCGCGATCGTCACCCCGACCGGTGACCCGTTCAACCTCGCCATCGTCTCGGTGCCCATGTACCTGTTCTACGAGATCTCGATCGTCATCGGACGGATCCTGCTGCGCAGGAGAGGGACGGAGCCGCCGGTCGACGCCGAGCCCGTCGGGTGATGGCGGAGACCGCCGAGGTTCGTGAGGCGTTCATCGATCGGCTGGGATTCGCTCCCGACCAGTTCCAGCTCGACGCGTTCGACGGGATCGACGACCACCAGCACGTGATCGTCGCCGCCCCGACCGGGGCGGGAAAGACACTGGTCGCCGACTACGCGATCGCCCAGGTGCTGGAGACCGGACGGCGGGTGTTCTACACCACCCCGATCAAGGCCCTCTCGAACCAGAAGTTCTTCGATCTCGGGGAACAGTTCGGTCGTGACCAGGTCGGTCTGCTGACCGGTGACAACAGCATCAACGCCGATGCCCCGGTTGTGGTGATGACCACCGAGGTGCTGCGCAACATGCTCTACGCCGGTGCCGACCTCGACGCACTGTCGGCGGTCGTGCTCGACGAGGTGCACTACCTGCAGGACGCCTATCGGGGTCCGGTGTGGGAGGAGGTCATCATCCACCTGCCTCGCCGCATACGGCTCATCTGTCTGTCGGCCACCGTCTCGAACGCCGACGAGCTGGCGGCGTGGATCGAGACGGTGCGAGGGGAAACCCGCCTGGTCGTCGAAACCAGGAGGCCGGTCGACCTGACGAACCTGTACATGGTTGGGGAGCGGTCGAGTTCCCACACCCACCTGTTGCGGACGACCAAGGGCTCGGACCCCAATCCGAAAGGCTTCCGCTACGACAAGACGAATGCGAGCGGACGGAAGCGAGGAGGGCGGAATCGATCCGGTGATCGTTCCAAGGGCGGTGGTCGCCCGAAGTGGCGAACCCCCCGCCGGATCGACGTGATCAAGACCCTGAAGGACCGGGATCTGCTCCCGGCCATCTACTTCATCTTCAGCCGGGCCGGCTGCGACGATGCGGCGCGCGCCTTGATCGACTCCGGGCTTCGCCTGATCGGCCCGGAACACGCCGAGCAGGTGGCCGAGATCGTCGACAGCCGGGTACAAGGCCTGGATCAAGCCGACCTCGAGGTGCTCGACTTCGACCGATTCCGACGTGGTCTCATGGCGGGAGTGGCCGCCCACCATGCCGGGATGGTGCCGCCGTTCAAGGAGGCCGTGGAGGCCTGCTTCATCGCCGGTCTGGTCAAGGTCGTCTTCGCCACCGAGACACTGGCTCTCGGCGTCAACATGCCGGCCCGTACCGTCGTCATCGAGAAGCTGACGAAGTTCACCGGCGAGACCCACGAATTCCTGACCCCGGCCCAGTACACCCAGCTGACCGGCCGAGCGGGGCGTCGAGGTATCGACACCCACGGCCAGGCGGTGGTGTTGTGGTCGCCCTACACCACGTTCGAGCAGGTGGCGAACCTGGCGCTGAGCAAACGCTTCGTGCTCCGCTCGTCGTTTCGCCCGACCTACAACATGGCCGCCAACCTCGTGCGTCGCTATCCCCAGGAGCGGGCCCGGCAGCTGCTCAACCTCTCGTTCGCCCAGTACCGAATCGACGCAGGCGTTGTGCGCGAGGAGAACCGCATCGAGCGGTTGGTGGAGCGACGGCGCCAGCTCGTCGGCCGCCTCGAATCCGACTACGGCCCGGTGGAGGACCTGCGGTCGGCGACGGTCACCCCGAGCGGGGGATCGGTCCACGATCAGGAGCTGGCGTTCGCGCTGGCCCATCTGACGCCCGGTGACGTGGTCCGTTTGCGCACCATCGGCGGCGGTTCGACGACCGAGACGGCGGTTGTAGCCGTCCTGGCTGTCGCGTTCCGGCGGCGAGGTCGCATCCGGGTGACGGTGGTCGACACCGACGGCGACACCTGGGAACTCGTGCCCGATGAGCTGGTGGAACCGCCGGAGGTGGTGGCGTCGGTCGATCTGCCCGAGCCGTACCTGCCCAACAGCGTGAGCTTCGCCCACGACGTCGCCCGGCAGCTGAAGAATCGCCGTCTTGCCCGTCCGTCCACCAACGGCCGCCGCGAGCGGAGCTCCGGCGGATCCGGCCGTCGAGCGGGCATGGTCGAACGATCACGGCCGACGATCCTGACCAAGGAGGACGTTCCGCCCGACGCCCGCCGAGGGCTCAAACGGCTGGAGAAGCTCGAGGCCGACCTCGCCCGCGCCCGCCAGACGGCAGCGGGGCGTTCCGACTCGCTGGCCGGACAGTTCGACCGGGTGATCGCCCTGATGACCGAACGAGGCCACCTCGACGGCTGGGCGCTCACCGCAAGCGGCGAGCGAGTCGCCCGGTTGTACCACGAGAGCGACCTGCTGGTGGTCGAGGCCCTGGAAGCCGGGCTGTTCGACGGCCTTGATCCGGCCGACGTGGCGGCGCTGGCGTCGGTCTTCGTTTTCGAGGAACGGCGAAGCACCGGCAGCCCGACGCAGCCGTGGTACCCGTCGGCCGACATGAGACGACGATTCCGTCGAATCCAGGCGATCCATATCGACCTGGCGCTGGCCGAGGAGGAGTCCCGTCTCCCGCCGACTCGACCTCCGGATCCCGGTTTCGTCGCCATCGCCCACGGATGGGCCCTGGGGGTGCCACTCGACGACATTCTCGGCGAGGAGGAGCTGACGGCCGGAGATTTCATCCGGACGGCGAAACAGCTCATCGATCTGCTTCGCCAGCTCGGCCAGTTGGCCCCCGAACCGGCGACGGCGCGAGCCGCCCGTCAGGCAGCCGACGCCGTCCACCGCGACCTGGTCGCGGCCTCGTCGACGATCGAGGTCGACGGCAACGATGAGGCCGAGGACAACGATGGGGTCGACGACAACGGTGGGGTCGACGACAACGGTGGGGTCGACGACAACGGTGGGGCCGACGACAGCGCCGTCGAGGCGGCCGGAGAGCCGTCGTGACCATCGAGAAGGGCGAGCCCTGGGGCTCGACCTTCGAAGGCGAACTCCCCGCTCTGCGAGCGATCGACGACGCAGACCTCGCTCGGCTGGCCCACGAGAACCGCTCCCACGATGCTCCTCCCGAGATCCTCGTCGGACCGGGCGACGTGGCGGCCACGATCGGGGTGGAGACCGAACCCCTCGACACTGAATTCGGGGACACCGAATCCGGAGACGCCGGTGCGGGGGACGCCGATTCTGTCGGAACCCGCCTCCACCGCTACCCGATGGATCTCGGCTACGTCGGACTGGGCAAGCAGCCCGGTCAGGTCGAGCGCACCGTGCCCTTTGTCGGCCACGTGCTCGGTCATCGGTGGTCGTCAGGGGTCGGCTGGCCGGAGCTGATCGTGATGAACACACCGCTGGCGTCGGGTCTGCGGCTCGGACCGAAAGCCCATCCCAACGACGGCAGGCTCGACACGACCGTCGGGTCGCTGCCCTGGCGTCAGTGGGGTGAGGCCCGTCGCCGGGCTGTCTCCGGGACCCATGTCCCGCATCCCCGCCTCGTCACCCGGCGAGTGACGGAGGCCGAGTTCACACCGCAGCACCGGGTCCGGATCCGGGTCGACGGTGTCGACCACGGTCGATGGTCGAGCGTGTCGGTGTCGATCGTGCCCGACGCCTACCAACTGGTGGCCCGGGTGGGCTGACAGCGCCGACCGGAGCGGGAGAGGATAGCGTGGCGGGGTGGAGGCACGCGCACCGCGTACCGAGCGGATCGACGAAGAACGCCGGCCGTCGTCCGTCGACCTGGCCCGTATCACGTCCTCGGTCCCCAAACCAGGGGGTTCGGTGTGGAAACGGCGATCGCAGTTCTGGCTTCGCTGGGCCCACGTCTACATCTCCATGTTCAGCCTGCTGGTGATGCTGTTCTTCGGCGTGACCGGAATCACCCTCAACCACCCGGACTGGTTCTCCGGCGGCCAGGTGTCGGAGACGGTTTCGTCTGGCACGCTACCGGCCCAAACCTTGAGCTCGGACGGGGTCGAGCTGCTGGCGGTCAGCGAATACATTCGCACCCAACACGATGTCGGTGGCGAGGTCGTCGACTTCGACGACGGTGCCGGTGGTCAGGGGTTCATCTCCTATCGGGGCCCCGGCTACACGGCCGACCTGTTCTTCGATCCGGCCTCCGGGTCCTACGACTTGACGGTCGCTCAGGATTCGTTCGTCGGCACGATGAACGCCCTGCACCAGGGCCGCGACTCCAGTTCGTTGTGGCGATGGGTCATCGACATCAGCGGGGCGCTGCTGGTGGTGATCGCGCTCACCGGGCTGGGCATCCAGGTCTTCATGAAGAAGCGCCGGTTCACGGCGCTGACCTGGTCGGCTGTCGGTGCCGTCGCCACCGTCGTGCTGGTCTGGTTGGCGCTTGCTTAACCCTTGACCTGCGGCACGGGCCCGGCGAAGGGCACCTCCGGGATACCTCTGACGCCGACGTCGAGTGCCAGCAGCGACCCCTCCTCGACGGCGGTGATTCCATCGGGAGGCGATGAGGTGGCGTCGCCTCCGATCGATGTGACGTAGAGCGTCGAGAGGTCGCTTCCGCCGAAACATGGCATCGTCGGCTTCTGCACCGGAAGCTCGATACGGCGGTCCAGGCGGCCGTCGGGGGTGATACGGATGACCGCCCACCCGTGGACCGAAGCCGACCACAGGCAGCCGTCGGCGTCCACGCAGGCCCCGTCGGGTGATCCGGGCACATCGTTGTGGGCGCCGTAGTCGAAGAACAGCCGCTCGCCGGTGCGGGTCCCGGACGCGGCGTCGTAGTCCCACACCAGAATCCGCCCGGTGAAGCTGTCGGCGAAGTATGCCCGGCCCAGGACGGGATCGAACGCGTTGGCGTTGGTCACGCCGATCTCGCGGCGGACGACCTGCGTGGAACCGTCACCGTCGATCTGATGGAGCAGGCCGCTGAACCGGCGGGCTTCGACGTCTCCGAACATCGACCCGACCACGAAACGGCCGGCCGGGTCGGTGCGCCCGTCGTTCAGGCGGTTGCCGGTACCCGGTTCCTCCAGCTCCACCCACGGGGTCACCGACCGGGTGGGCCAGTGGTACCAGACCAACTCATGCTCCATGGCCACCAGGAGGGTGTCGTCGTCGGCGGTGAACACCATCGATCCCGGTCGCCCCGGCAGATCCCGGGCGGACCCTGTTTCCGACGTCGGATTCCAGCGATGGATACGCCGGCCCTCGATGTCGACCCAGAACAGCTCGCCGAGACGTTCGTGCCACAGCGGACACTCGCCGAGCCGGTTCGGCGGGCCCACCACCTCGACTGCCACAGATTCTGTCATGGGACTCCACTTCCTCCCGGTGTTCTTCGTCACCGATGGCGACGTTTCCCGCGCTGTTGGTCCATCATGTTGACAGATCCATCATGCCACCCGAACACCAGCCCCGAACTGAGTGCCGTTGTCCCAACCCAAACGTCTGAACCGCCTTCGGTCGGTGTTGATCGCTCCGGCGGTCCGCCCCGACTTCATCGCCAAACTTCCGTCGCGGGGTGCCGATGTGCTTTTCCTCGACTGTGAGGACGCCGTCCCGCCCAACGCCAAGTCCGAGGCCCGGCAGGTCGTGGGGGAGTGGGTGCCCCGTCTGGTTGTCGGCGGTTCAACCGTGGTGGTTCGCGTCAACCCCGTGTCCTCGGACTGGTTCGCCGACGACGTCGCCGGCGGTCTACCGGCAGAGGTTCACGGGGTCGTCATCCCCAAGATCGAACGCCTGTCGGACCTCGACCTCGCCGCCTCGGCCCTCGATGACGCCGGCTTGGGCGGCCTCGGCGTGGTTACCGGGATCGAAACCGCACTCGGGGTGGCCGACGCCCGCACCGTACTGGCCCACCCGCGGGTGATCGCCGCCTATTTCGGCGCCGAGGATTTCGTGGCCGATATGGGTGGGGTACGAACCGACGGTAACAGCGAGGTGGCCTATGCCCGGGCCAAAGTGGCGCTGGCGGCCCGGTTGGCGTCGGTTCCGGTGGTCGATCAGGTGGTCACCAACTTCTCCGACGACGCCCGCTATCGCCGGGAGGCCGCCGAGGCCCGCAACCTCGGTTACGACGGGAAGCTGTGTATCCATCCCGCCCAGGTCGCGGCGGCCAACGAGGCCTTCACCCCCTCGCCCGAGGAAATCGACAGGGCCCGACGGCTGCTGGCGGCCTACGAGGCCTCGTCGGCGGCCGGGGTGGCGGCCATTGCCTTCGAGGGCCAGATGGTCGACGAGCCTCTCGCCGTGCAGGCCCGGCGTCTTCTCGAGCGGGTCGCCGCATCCGACGACCACGAATCGGAGAACAACGAGTCATGACCGACCATCCGACGTCGGAACCACGCCCACACACCGGCCGCTGGTTCGAGCAGCTCACACCGGGACTCGTCATCCCCCACGCCATCAGGCGCACCATCACCGAGGCCGACAACGTGATGTTCACCTCGATGACGATGAACCCGGCTTGGCTGCATCTCGACTTCGACTACGCCGAGAACGAGACCGAGTTCGGCAAACCCCTGGTCAACTCGATGCTGACCGTGGCCATGGTCGTCGGCATCAGCGTGCACGAGACGACGCTCGGCACCACCGTCGCCAACCTCGGTTTCTCCGAGGTGACGTTTCCGGCTCCGATGTTCCACGGCGACACCCTCCGGGTAGAGACCGAAGTGGTGGAGGCACGATCGTCGAAATCCCGACCGAACCAGGGCATCGTCGTGTTCGAGCACCGGGGATTCAACCAACACGGCGTCCTGTGCTGCCGGGCTCGCCGAAGCGCCCTCATGCTGCGGCAGCCCAATGCCGGGTCCTGAGCCGAGTTCGATGACCGCCGCCGACCGCACTCAGCTCGCCGATGGCGACGAACTCCTGCTCGAACGGGGCCGGCTGGCCGTCATCGAGAAGGCCCATCAGGCCTATCTCGACCACACCCGTCGAGTCGCGTCCCAACTGGCGGCCGAGGCCACGGAGGTCATGGAGGACGGCATCCGCGACATCGTCGACGAAGACGCCGAGGCCGATGCCGCGGTACAGGCGGTGCTGGTCCGCCAGATCTCGGAGCGGGCGATGTACGCCGCCCGCCGGGTCGCCGATCTGGAAGCCCAGGGGGAGGCGCTGGCCTTCGGTCGGATGACATCGGTCGACGGCGACGAGTTCTACGTCGGACGGCGGACGGTTTTCGACGGCGACGATCCCCTGCTCATCGACTGGCGGGCCAGGGCCGCGGTGCCGTTCTACCGGGCCGCGCCGTTGGAGCCCATGGGATACCGGCAGCGCCGCCACCTGATCTATCACGACGGTGTCGCCGGCCGGGAGCTGGTCGACTACTCCGACGAGATCTTCGATGTCGAACGGTTGACCGACCCCACCGTGACCGCCCATGGCCTGCGGGGCGAGGCGGCCCTGCTGGCCAGTCTGGTGGCTCCAACCGGGTCCCAGATGCGGTCGGTGGTGGCCACCATCCAGGCCGAGCAGGACGCCGTGATCAGGGCGCCCGGGCACCGGATGCTGGTGGTCCAGGGCGGGCCGGGAACCGGCAAGACCGTCGTCGCCCTCCACCGGGCCGCCTACCTGCTGTATGACCAGCGGGTCGAGCTGGCCGACACCGGTGTGCTGATCGTGGGGCCGTCGCAACAGTTCCTGCACTACATCTCCGGTGTGCTGCCGTCGCTGGGGGAGAGCGGTGTGGTGTCGATCACGGTACCCCGGCTCTACCGGGGAGCTCGCCTCGGGTGGACCGATCCCGACGACGTAGCCGAGCTGAAGGCCTCGGCCGACATGGTCGGTTTGCTGGCGGCCGCTGTTCGCCAGCGCCGGCGGCGTCCCGACGACCGGTTCATCACCTGGTATGGATCACGCCGGGTCGTGCTCGGTGTCGAGCGGGTGCAGGCGATCTTCGCCCGATCGTGCCGTCACCTGCTTCACAACGACGGTGCCGCCTGGTTCCGCAGCGAGCTGATCGACTCGTTGACCCACGAGGTGTTCGACCCGGCCTTTCACAACCTCGACGACGCCCGCGAGTCGTTCGAGACGAGCGATGAGGTCGCCGAATACACCCTCCGCCACTTCCCGTCGCTGACCCCCGAGCAGGCCTTGAACGACCTGCTGGGCTCGGTGCCCCTGCTCAGGTCGGCGGCTCGGGAGGCCGGACTCGATCCCGACCGGGTCGAACGACTGCATCGCCGGCGCTGCCCGGAAGCCGAACTGGAACGACGCCGCTGGTCCGATGCCGATGCCTCGCTCCTCGACGAACTGCTGGCCCTGGTCGGCCCTCCTGCGGTCACCGCCCGCCGCCCTCCGTCGGAAGGCGACATCGACGCGACCACGACCGGTGAGGCCGTCGAACCGATCGATCCGCTCGCCCATCGCCATGAGGCCGACGAATTCGAGCTCGCCGATCGGCTCGACAGCCTCCCCATGCCCCCGATCGATCCCTTCGAGCGGCCCGACGATCCCACCGACGAGTCCGGCGTACCGTCGTACTCCGACCCCTACTACGACGACGAGTCCGAGGCCGACCCCGGCGATGATCCGGTCGCCGGACCGGCAGCAACGGTCGGATCGATTGAGGAACTCACCACCGAAACCACCGCCGAGGAGTCCGTCGTCGCCGAGGGACGGCCGGCGCCCGAGTACGACGGCGAACCGGCCGAGGACCTCCAGCTCGAGGCGGTCGACGCCGTCGTCGAGGAGTCGGCGACCATCGTGGAGCTGGCCGAGGCCGAGCGGAGCTGGCGATTCGGTCACGTGATCGTCGACGAGGCTCAAGACCTGACCCCGATGCAGTGGCGGATGGTGGCCCGGCGTTCGAGCGGTGGGGCGTTGACCGTTGTCGGTGACCTGGCCCAACGGGTCGGCCCGCCGGTGACCGACTGGTCCGACCTCATCCCCGATCAGCTCCCGCCTTTCGACGTTCGCGAGCTGACGGTCAACTATCGCTCGCCCGCCGAGAACGATGAGGTTGCCGGAGCGGTGTTGCAGGCCATAGCCCCGGATCTGGCCGTCGCCCGATCGCTCCGCTCGTCCGGCTTCGAGCCGGTTGCCGTTCCATCGGATCAGCCGGAGCGCCACGCGCTGTCCCTGGCGGCCGATGAGCTGGACATCGGCGACGCTCGACGGGTCGCCGTCATCACCGTCGACATCGAGGTTGCACAGTTGGCGGCAGCCGACGAGCGGCTGCGCGACGAGCTCGACGACCGCCTGGTGATCGTGACCCCGGCCGAGGCCAAGGGGCTGGAATTCGACTCGGTCGTCGTGGTCGAACCGGCCGACATCGTCGGTCGACCGCATGGTTTCAACCTGCTGTACGTCGCGGTGACCCGCCCCACCCACCGGTTGATCGTGGTGCATCGGCAGCCGCTGCCAGGACCGTTGGCGGACACCATGGGTCGACACTGATGGACTCGTCGCCGGATCTCCCTCCGGAGGGCCGCTCCCCCAAAGCCGAGTTGTTCGGTCGGGCCGCACGTCATGGCGCCGACTACATCGACGCTGAGACGGGCGGACCGGTCACCCCGACCGGAGGCTCGACGGTTGCCGAGGTGAGGCAACGATTGAGTCGGTTCTCCCTCGATGATCCGCAGCCGTCGACGGCGGTGATCGACGCCCTGGCCGACCTGGGTCGAGGTCACGCCGTACGCTCCACCGGCGGCCGGTACTTCGGGTTCGTGACCGGGGGAACGGAACCGACGGCTCTGGCGGCGGCGGTTCTGGCCGCGGCCTGGGACCAGAACGTCGCCCTCCCGGCGATGTCGCCGCTGGCTGCGACGATCGACGAGGTTTGCGTGGGCTGGATCCTCGATCTGCTGGGTCTTCCGTCGACCGCGACGGGCGCCTTTTGCGGTGGAGCCAGCGTGGCCAACCTGAGTGCCGTCATCACCGCCCGCGATGCGTTGCTGGCCGAGGCCGGCTGGGACACCACCGCCAAGGGCCTGGCCGGGGCGCCGCCACTGACCGCCATCGTCTCCGCCGAGATCCACGTGTCGGCATTGAAAGCGCTGCGGCTGGCCGGTGTCGGCACCGAAGCCATCGTGGCCGCCGAGGTCGACAGCTGTGGGCGGATCGACCCGGCACGGTTGCCGCCGATCACCGGACCCACCCTGCTCGTGGTTCAGGCCGGCAACGTCAACACCGGGCACTGCGACCCCGTGGGCGACATCGTCGAGATCGCGGCCGAGTCGTCGCATCCGGTCTGGGTTCACGTCGACGGGGCGTTCGGGCTGTGGGCCGCGGCCTCGCCGTCGCGGCGCCATCTCGTCGACGGCGTCGAGCGGGCCGACTCCTGGGCCATCGACTGTCACAAGTGGCTCAATGTGCCCTATGACTCCGGCCTGGTCGTCGTGGCCGACGGGACCAGGCTCCGGGCGACGATGGCCACCGATGCCGCCTATCTGGACGATTCGGGCGCCGGTCGTGGATTGATGCACCTCGGACTCCAGATGTCCCAGGCGGCCCGCGCCGTTCCGGCGTGGGCCTCGCTGGCCGCCCAGGGCCGCTCCGGCGTGGCTGCCCTCGTCGACCGATGCTGTGACCTGGCACTGCGTTTCGCCGATCGTCTCGCCGATGCCGGCGCCACGATTCTCGCCCCGGTTGTTCTCAACCAGGTGCTCGTCTCGTTCGGTTCCGATTCCACGACCGATGCCGTCGTCGACGCGGTGGCCCGCGGCGGTCGGACCTGGATGGGCGCCACGACCTGGCAGGGTCGGCGGGCCATGCGTATCAGCGTGTCCGACGCTGCCACCGACACCGCCGCGGTCGACGAGGCGGCCGATGCGGTGTTGACCGCCTGGGGCTCGGTGACCGCGTCCGGCTGACGGTGTGACACCAGTCGGGGCCATGATTGGGCGGGGGGCTGGAGCCCACCGGTAGGGTGACGCTCTATGAGCACCCCCGTTCCCCCCGACGGCCCCTTCTACGACGATCTCGAGCCGGGTATGGAGCTGGAACCGCAGCCGGCGGTGACCCTCGACCTCGGTCTCGCCGCCTGGTACCAGTCGATCGTGGGCGAGGTACTACCGGTGTGTCTCGATCACCGTCTTGCTCGAGCCATCACCGGATCCGACCGGCCGTTGGCCTCACCGGGTCTGGTGGCGAACCTTTCTGTCGGACAGTCGACGGTCGCCACCCGCCGGGCCATCGCCAACCTGTTCTACCGGAACATGCGGGTGAGCCGGCCGGTGCACATCGGCGAAACCCTGCACACCCGCATCCGCATTCTCGACATGGCCGACGCCACCCCGCGACCGGATCGACCCAACCGGGGCAAGGTGCTGTTGGGCATGCAGACCACGGCCGACGACGAGTTGGTCATGGACTATCAGCGTTGCGCATTGTTGCCGGTGCGGGGTGACGAGATGCCCGGCTACAGCGGCGACACCGGTCGGGCTCCCGATGCGGTGGCCATCGCCGACTATGCCGATCTGATACCGGCCTGGAACAGCGAACGACTCGAGGCCCCGAGCAGTTGGTCCGAGGACGAAGTGCGGGCCGACGTCACCCGCGACATCGTCGACCAGGCCACGGGCTTGGTGCGCCTGACCCACAACCGGGCCATCGTCCACCGAGACGTCGACGCCACCGCCTTCGACACCCGTCTCGTCTACGGCGGTCACGTGCAGGCGCTGGCCCAGGCGTCGCTCACCCGCGTCGAACCCCGGTTGGCGACAATCGTGGCCTGGCATGCCTGTAGTCACGTCGGCCCGGCGTTCGAGGGTGATCTGTTGTCGTTCGAGCACCGAATGGTGGCCGAACTCGCCGGGCCCGCAGGCCTGACGCTACGGGCCTACGAGACCATCGGCTACGCCAACCGCCCAGCCGAGGGCACAACCGGCCCGTCCGACGAGCGGAGCGAGATCCTGCGTTGGATCCCGGTCGCCGTGGTGCGTTCCTGAATGACCGAGCCGGCACTGCCCGTCGATCTCGCCGACATCGAAACCGCCGCGGTCCGGATCGCTCCGTTCGTCCACCGCACGCCGTTGGTGTCGTCGGCCGCCCTGAGCGATCGCACCGACTCCGATCTGTGGCTGAAGGCCGAGAACCTCCAGAAGGTCGGCGCGTTCAAGGCCCGCGGCGCCCACAACGCCGTCTTCGCCCTCAGCGACGCCGACGCGACCGCCGGTGTGGTGACCCACTCGTCGGGCAACCACGCCGCCGCAGTGGCGCTGGCGGCGCGGAACCGTGGAATCACGGCTCACGTCGTCATGCCGAGCAACGCCCCCGATGTGAAGCAGGCGGCCGTGGCCGGCTACGGCGCCGACATCACGCTCTGTGATCCGACCCTGGAGGCCCGTGAGGAAACCGTCGCCGAGATACGGGAGCGCACCGGGGCGGTGCTGGTGCATCCCTACGACGATCCCCTGGTGATCGCCGGTCAGGGCACCACCGGTGCCGAGTTGCTGGACCAGCTCGAGAACACCGGACAGGCTCCACCCGACGCCGTGGTGGTTCCCGTCGGCGGGGGCGGCCTGCTGGCCGGCATCGCCATCGCGGTCAAGGCCCGATATCCCGACTGCGAGGTCATCGGAGCGGAACCCACCGGCGCGGATGACGCCCATCGCGGCTTCCACCTTGGAACTTGGGTGCCCCAGACCGCTCCCGACACGATCGCGGATGGCCTGCTGACGTCGGTAGGGGAACGCAATTTCGCCATCATCACCCGGCTGGTCGACGACATCCTGCTCGTCGACGACCCTGGGATCGTGACCGCGATGGAGCTGATCTGGACCCGGACAAAGCTCGTGGTCGAGCCGTCCGGAGCGGTCGGTGTGGCCGCCATCGAGGCCCACTCCGAGCGATTCGCCGGACGGCGGGTGGTCACCATCCTGACCGGTGGCAACGTCGATCTTCACAACCTCCCCTGGTGTTGAACGACTCGTAGGGGACGACCGCGAGCCGGCTCTTGGCGGCGACCGGCCGTGTGACGAAAATCTCTCCCTACCGACTGGTAGGTAGGGAGCAATCCTGGACTAGGATAGGCGCTCGAGGAGAGGCTCTACAGCGTTACCCACTGTCGGTGGACGCGCACTGAGTATCTTGCGATGAGTACGGAGTAAGGAGCAGGTATGGCCACCACCCGGTCGACGGCGGGGTTGGAAACCTCCACCAACGCCGAACCAGCAAAGGAAGCATCGGCCCCGGCAGCCGACGGCGGGAAGCCGACCGGACTGAAGCCGGTTCTCGACGTCATCCCGGACCACTGCTACGAGCGGTCCGCCGGCCGAGGTCTGTTCCTCGTCGCCCGCGACCTGGTCGTGTACGGCCTCGCCCTGTGGGGTCTCGCCTCGACCAACAATCCGCTGTTCCTGATTCCGCTGTGGCTGCTGGCCGGCGCCGCGGTGTCGGGGCTGTTCGTACTCGGCCATGATGCGGCGCATGATGCCCTGTTCGACTCGAAGAAGCTCAACGCCTTCATCGGACGGCTGACCATGTTGCCGTCATGGCACGCCACCGAGCAGTGGATCTTCGGTCACAATCGGGTTCACCACGGCCATACCCTGCGGCAGGGAATGGACTTCGTCTGGCATCCGCTGACGGTCGAGGAATACCGGGAGCTGAGCACGCCGGCTCGCCTCCGGCACAAGCTCGAGTGGGGGCCCTTCGGCTCCGGTGCGTACTACCTGCGCGAGGTATGGTGGAACAAGATGGTCCGCTTCAGCCCGCCCGAACGGTGGGCGAAGGCGATGAACCGAGACCGGGCACTGGTGGCCGGATTCGTCGGACTGACGCTGATCGCGAGCGTCGTGCTCGGCGGCTTCGTCGGCGCTGACGGTTCAGCAGCGGCGGCGGTCGGAGTCGGGCTGTGGACCTGGGTCAAGATGTTTGCGATCCCGTTCGTGCTCTTCTGTCAGTCGATCGGCTGGGTCGTGTACGTGCACCACATCGCCCCGGAGATCCGGTGGTGGCCCCGGCGGGAATGGAACCGGTTCCGAGGCCAGGTCGAAGGCACCACCGTGCTGTGGGGGCCGCCCGGCTTCGATCTGTTCTTCCACTGGATCATGGTCCACCTGCCGCATCACGTCGACATGCGCATCCCGTGCTACCGGTTGCCGGAAGCGGCCCGGGCCATCCAGCAGGTCTTTCCCGACGATGTCGACGAACGGAAGATCTCGATTCGTGACTACCTGCGGTCGACCCGCGAATGCAAACTCCACGACTTCGAAACCGGCACCTGGAGCCGTTACCCGGCCGTCTGATCCGACGGCAGCGGACCGGTATAGCGGGCCGAGGGTCGCATGATCTTGTTGTCGTCGGCCTGTTCGAGGATGTGGGCGGCCCAGCCGGCGACGCGGCTCACCACGAACGTGGCCGTGAACAGTTCCTGAGGCAGCCCGGCCAGGTGCAACACGATGGCCGCGTAGTATTCGACGTTGGTGACGAAACGGCGACCCGACTGCCGATCGGCCAGTACGGCCAGGAGCCGTCGCTCGATCTCGACGGCCCGCTCCACGAGGTCGACTGCGTCCGGGTCGGTGAACGACTCGGCCGTGCGTCGCAGCGTCTCGGACCGGGGGTCGTGGTCCCGGTAGACGGCGTGACCGAACCCCATGAGCTTGCCTCCGGCGTCGAGTCGCTCATGGGCCCAGGCCTCGGCCCGGGCCGGCTCGGCGATGGCGTTGATCATGTCGAGCACACGGCTCGGCGCGCCACCATGGAGCGGTCCCGACAGCGCGCCGATGGCTCCTCCCAGCGCGGCCGGGACCGACGCCCCGGTGGAGGTGATGACCCGGGCGGTGAAGGTCGACGCATTGAAGCCGTGTTCGGCGGTCAGATTGAGATAGGTCTCGACGGCCCGCACCGCATCATCGCTGGGTTCGACCCCGGTGGCCATGCGCAGGTAGTCGGCCGCATGGCCCCGGTCCGGATCACCGGTGATGAGTTCGAACCCGTTGAGCAGCCGGGCCGTGCCGGCCAGCAGGACCGGGGTGATGGCAATGGCGCTCAGGGCGGCGAGGCGGCGCTCGTCGGGGCTGAGATCGACGGTCGGTCTGGTGTCGACGGCGGCCCACAGGCCTGCCGTCAGCGGCCCCAGCGGCATCGGATCCCGCCCGAAACCATCGGCGACGGCGGCGATGAACGACCGGTCGACCGAGCTCCGCTGCTCGGCGAGCAGGGAGCGAACGTCGCCGGTCTCGAGAAGCAGCGCCACGATCTGCTCGAACGAGCTGGTGGTGGCGAGGTCGGTGGCGTCGCGACCTCGGTAGTGATAGAAGCCCTCATCACCATGGACCGCCCCGATGGTGGTGTCGGCGACGACGAGTCCCTTGAGGCCGTCCGGAGCCCTGAGGGGGGATCGGGCGGTGTCGGGCACTGTCGGTGTCGATGAACTCATGGTTCGACTCTGCCCGATCGCGGCAACAGGGAACAGGTTGATAGAGTCAACATTGATCAATATCAACAGCGTCGCAACTGACCGCGACAGGGCCAGCAGATCATGAGGTATCACCGTGACGACGGCCAACGATGCATCCCGAACCGATGTCGACGGAGTCGACGGCTGGTTGACCGCTCCTCAGGTGGCCGAGGCGTTGGGGGTGAAACGGGAGACCGTGTACGCCTATGTGAGCCGCGGGATTCTGCATCGACGGACAGCACTCGACGGCCGCACCAGCCTGTTCGATCGACAACAGGTCGAGGACATACGACGGGGAGGTCGCGGCGCCGGCCCCGGTGAGCTGCGCACCGTGCTGGCCACGGCGATATCCCAGGTCGGCGATGGCTCTCTCGTGGTCCGCGGACGAAACCTGATTCAACTCGTCGAGTCCGGCTCGGGCTATGAGGCCGTCGCCGAGCTGATCTGGCAGGCCGACAACACCCGCCTGTGGAATGCCCTGATCGATGGTGCGGCGGCGTCGCCGGCGATCGTCCCCGAGAACGCCATGCCGGTCATCGACCGTTTTCGCATCGCCGTGGCCACCGCGGCGGCCGCCGACCCGCTTCGGGGGGATCTGAGCCCGGCCGTCGTCCGTCGAACCGCCCCACGAATCGTTCGGGCCATGATCGGCGCCCTACCCGAGATCGCCGAATCATCTGTCGACCATGAACCCGGCAGGGGCGCCGACGGGGTCGATGGTGGGCCATCGATGACCGTGGCCCGTCTCCTGTGGCCTCGCCTCACGTCCCAGCCGGCCACTACGGCCAGGCTCCGTGCGCTTGACATCGCCCTTGCCCTCATGGCCGATCACGGTCTGGCCACCTCGACCTTCGCCGTGCGGGTCGCGGCATCGGTGCGGGCCGATCCCTACGCGGTCGTCGGTGCCGGTCTCGGGGCGCTCGACGGTCCGCTCCACGGCGCAGCGTCGGGCGATGTCCACCGGGCCCTTGCGGCAACGGCGGCTGACGGCGACGGGTCCGGCGCCTTGATCGGCCGTACTCAATCGGGGTCGATACCAGGATTCGGCCACACCGTCTACCGATCGGAGGACCCACGGTTCAGGGTGCTGGTCGACGCGGTCGACCGGGCATGGTCCGACGATCCGCGTTGTGCCGTCCTCGACCGGTACCGTCACACGATCGGCACCAGAACCGAAGCGGCTCCCAACGTCGACCTCGCGCTCGGCCACCTCACGTGGATGGCGGCGATGACCCCGAACGCCGGTGAGGCGATCTTCGCCGTCGCCCGCTGCGCCGGATGGCTGGGACACGCCATGGAGGAATACCAGGAGCGGCCCCTGCGATTTCGGCCCCGGGGCCACTATGTTGGACCTCTGCCGGCCACCGACCGGCCCAGCGATCCTGCGAGGTGACGATGCTGTCGTTTGAGCTCAGTTCCGAACTCGAGACACTGCGGGCCCGCGCTCGCACGGTGGCGGCTGAGGGTGTCGCGGCACACGGCCGTCACAACGACAGTTGGATCAACGGGTATTCGAAGGATTTCGCTCGAACCATGGCCGACGAGGGTTGGATCGGCATGGGTTGGCCTCGTGAGCACGGCGGCGGTGAACGGCCGCCGATCGAGCGGGTCATCGTCGCCGAGGAGATGATCAGCGCCGGCGCGCCGATCGCATCGATGTGGTTTGCCGACCGTCAGTTCGGGCCGACCATCATCGCCTACGGCACCGACGATCAGAAGGCCCAGTACCTTCCACAGATGTTGAGCGGGGAGACCACCTGGTGCATCGGCATGAGCGAGCCCGACGCCGGGTCCGACCTGGCATCGCTGAAGACCTCCGCGATCCGCGACGGCGACCACTGGATCGTCAACGGTCAGAAGATCTGGACCTCGTTCGGCGATCAGGCCGACTACTGCTACCTCATCTGTCGCACGTCGTCTGACGGGCCACCGCACCGGGGGATCTCCGAGATCATCGTGCCGATGGATCTCGACGGGATCGAGGTTCGTCCCATCACCGACATGACCACCAACCGCCACTTCTGCGAGATCTACTTCACCGACGTCCGGGTTCCGATCGAGAACCTCGTCGGGGTGGAGGGGGACGCCTTCAAACAGACCATGGTGCAGCTCGAACACGAACGGGGCGGCATCGACCGTCTGGTCTCGAACCGGCCGATCTTCGACGTCGCCGTCGCCGAAGCCGACACCACCGACCCGCTCGTCCGCCAGGAGATCGCGGCCCTGGAGATCGGTTATCGAGTTGGGCGTCTCCTCGTCTACCGGGAGGTCCTGAAGCAGGCACCGACGGGATTCAGTGCCGCCACCAAATGTTTCTGCACCGAGCACGAGTGGAGGGTCGCCGAGTTCGTGGCCAGGACCCTGGGCCCCCGAGGCCAGCTGTTCGACGACGTGACCAAGGGTTTCCTGTACGCTCCCGGCTACACGATCATGGGCGGGACGTCGAACATCATGCGGAACATCCTCGGCGAACGGGTGCTGGGCCTTCCCCGCGAACCCAGGGCCAAGACCTGAGAGAACCTCTCCCGTGAGCGCCGACGACCATCGTCACCACAGCCGCTACAGCGACCCCGGACGGTGGGCACATCTGCTGGACGCGGTGTCGGCCGATCCGGTGGAACTGTCGGAGGTGGCCCGCAATCTCATCATCCACTACCGGGCGTCAGGCCTCACCCTGCCCGACGAAACCAGAGGTGACGTCCACAGTCGCTGGCTGGAGCAGATCCTCACCGTCGACCAGAGCCGCCATCCCAAACCGCTCGCCGAGTTCCGTGAGCCGTTGGAACGAGTGCAGGGGTGTTGTCGCGACCACACGCTGTTCTGCGTCGGCGCACTACGCCACCACGGTGTTCCCGCCCGCTCGCGAGTTGGTTTCGCCGGATACTTCCGCGACGAGTACCACGTCGATCACGTGATCGTCGAGGCATGGCTTGGCGGTCGGTGGCGGCGGTTCGATCCGGAGCTGGAGTCGCCGGTGAGCGGCGTCGACGACGTCGTCGACATCGGCCCCAGTGAGCCCGATGGCCAGGGCTTTGTGACGGCGGCCGAAGCATGGGTGGCCTACCGGGCCGGGCTGATCGACCCTGATCGGTACGGGGTCGACCCGGACCTCCCGCTGTTCAGTGGGCCTCGGTTCCTGTTCGACGAGGTGATCTATGAGGTCGCCCATCGATTCGGCGACGAGCTCCTGCTGTGGGACGGGTGGGGGCGTATCGGTGCGCCAGGGGAGCCGGTGAGCGACACCGACGCCCAATGGCTTGATGAAATCGCCGAGCTCCTGCTCGCCGCGGACGCTGGTAGTGACGGTGGCGGTGACGCCGAGGGTGAGCTGCTGCGCCGGTATCGAGCCGACGACGGACTCCATCCCGGCCGCTCCATAGTCCGGGCTTCGCCGTTCGGTGAGGATCTCATCGAAGTCCAGCTCTGGTAAAACGGACGGAATCGACGCGGACCGGGGACTACGATGACCCCGATTCCCCAGCGAACTGGTCGGTAATTGCCGGATCGTCGGAACGAAACCCGAAACGCCAACCCGAAACGAGGCCACCCATGAGCTCCGATCCGATTCCCCAGTTGAGCCTCGACGAGGCGTGGCAAATGCTCGACAACAACCCGGACGCCGTGCTGATCGACGTTCGAACCACCGCCGAGTGGAACTTCGTGGGTGTGCCCGACCTGAGCGGCCTGCCCAACGAACTGCGGACGGTCGAGTGGACCACCTATCCCACCGGCGCCGCCAATCCCGGTTTCGTCGATCAGGCCACTGCCGGCCTCGATCCCGCCCAACCGATCCTGTTGCTCTGCCGCTCCGGTGCGCGGTCCCAGGCCGGCGCGAAGGCGCTCCAAGCGAACGGATTCGGCAACGTCCACAACATCGCGGCGGGGTTCGAGGGGGCACTCGACGCCGAGCAACATCGCCATGGAGGTTGGAAGGACGAGCTGCCATGGGTTCAGGGCTGAATCCGCAGGAGTGGTCCGAGGCAACCGCGCTCATCCGGGGCGGACTCGAACGCTCCGGATTCGACGAGACGGCCGAGGCGCTCTACCTGACATCAGGGTACGTCTACTCGTCGGCCGCCGAGGCCGAGAAGGCGTTCGCCGGTGACCACGACCGCTACATCTACTCCCGCTACGGCAACCCCACCGTCACCACCTTCGAGGAACGCCTTCGGCTCCTCGAAGGGGCTGAAGCCTGTCGGGCCACGGCCAGCGGCATGGCCGCGGTGTTCGCCGCGCTGGCCTGTTACGTACGGGCCGGTGACCGCGTGGTTGGATCCCGAGCCCTTTTCGGATCGTGCTTCGTCATCCTCAACGAGATCCTGCCCCGGCTCGGCGTCGAAACCGAGTTGATCGACGGAACGTCGATCTCGGAGTGGGATCGCGCCTTGGCATCGGGGGCCCGGGCGGTGTTCCTCGAGACGCCGTCGAACCCCAGCCTGGAGCTGATCGACCTCGCCGCCGTCTGTGAACGGGCTCACGCCTCCGGGGCCATCGTGATCGTCGACAACGTGTTCGCCACGCCGATCCTGCAGAAGCCGATGACGATGGGAGCCGACGTCGTGGTCTACTCGGCCACCAAACACATCGACGGACAGGGACGAACACTCGGGGGTGCCGTGTTGGCGTCGGCCGAGTTCGTCACCGAGCATCTCGTGCCGTTCATGCGTCACACCGGGCCGAGCCTGAGCCCGTTCAACGCCTGGGTTCTGGTGAAGGGTCTGGAGACTCTCCGCCTCCGTGTCGAGGCCCAGAGCGCGGCGGCCCTGGAGCTGGCCCGCCGGCTGAGTGCCGACGGCACAACTGTGCGATACCCACAGCTTGCGTCCCACCCCCAGGTCGAACTGGCCCGGCGGCAGATGGCCTCCGGCGGCACGATTCTCACCGTCGACGTCGGGGACAAGGAGCGGGCGTTCACGTTCGTCGACGGACTGCAGCTGTGCGACATCTCCAACAACATCGGTGACACGAAGACACTCGTCACCCATCCCGCGACGACCACCCACCGTCGCCTGGGCGCCGAGGCCCGGGCCGCGGTCGGTATCGGCGACGGCCTGGTCCGCATATCGGTGGGTCTCGAGGACGTCGATGATCTCCACCACGACATCGCCCGGGCGCTGGCGCCTCTTGCCTGACAGCGACCTGACCTCCCGCTACCTCGATCGGATAGGCCTCGACGCCGTCCCGTCGAACACGGTCGACGGGGTCGAGACGCTCATGCGGGCCCATCTGACACACGTCCCGTTCGAGAACCTCGATGTCTTCTTCCAACGCAGCGTCGCCACCGATCAGGCCTGGAGTCTGGCGAAGGTGCTCGATCGACGTCGGGGCGGGTGGTGTTTCGAGCTGAACGGGGCCTTTGCCGCGCTGCTGGAGGCGCTCGGTTTCGAGGTGCGGCTGCTTGGTGGCGCCGTGTTGCTCAGCGGACCCAACAAGATCGTCGACCATCTGACACTCGAGGTCGTGATCGAAGGCCGGCCGCATCTGGTCGACGTCGGATTCGGCGACGGATTCGCCGCACCGCTTCCGTTGAACACCGGACCGGATCGGCGACTCGACGGAGCGACCGGCATCTTCGGTTTCATCGGCAGCACCGAGGGAACGACCCTCGTTCGCTACGACGATGACGATGTTCCCGAACCCCAGTACCGGTTCCGGCGGGTGGCGTTGGCCTTGACCGACTTCGAACCGGCATCGGATCGCCTCTACCACAATGCCACCGGCAACTTCCGTCAAGGACCGGTAGCCACCCGCCTGGTCGACGGCGGCCCGGGCCGGGTCACCCTGACCTCCGACCGGCTGCGCCACGTCGAGGCGGGCAACGTCACCGACACGGCCATCGAACCGAACTCCGATCGGTGGCACGCGGCGTTGGCGGAGTGGTTCGACCTTCGGGTGTAGGTCGGGTGTGTTTGTGGCGGTCGCTGCTCGAGTCAGGGTCGGGCCGGTCGCAGGCCGTCCGGGTGCCAGAACGAACCGTCGGGAAAGAACGTGACGTAGTCGTCGGGGAACGAGGTGAAGCCGGGCAGGAGATCGAGCCCGTCGCCGGTCCCGTCGACCCCAAGGCCACGAGCGGCGTCCCACCGCCCGTCGCCGCCGATCTCGACCAACCGGTCACCGTCTCGACCGAGCTCGACGATCCGATCCCCGAGTCGACGAGACAGTACGGCCCAGGTGTCGCCGTCGGGGTCGACCGTGACCGCCACCGGCACGTCACCGATCGTGGTGTTGGCCACCCCGGCCGCTCGCACATCGACGACCGGAAATGCGACCGAATCGGCCCCGAACTCCACGACGACCGCCATCTGGTCGAGGCTGAAACCGTAGTTCTGGGCCGGCGCATCCAGCGCGACCGTGTCAGGGTGCAATGCCCGCCACTCGCCCCACTCGAGCACGGTCGAAGACAGGAGCTCCAACGTTTCGCCGGTGAGCGGCCCGAGGATCGCCTCACCGAGGGGCTGGCTCCACACGCTGCCGGTTTCGTGGTCGAACCAGGTCATCGCATTGCCCCACAGGTCCCCCTGATTGCCCAACACGATCGGGCGGCCATCGATCTCGCGGCGATGGACCATCGCCGTTCCGCACAGCGGTCACCAGGTGACGAACGTGGGGATTCCGCGGTGCAGGTCGACGACGATCTCGCGGCGGGTCAGGAAGCCGACGGGATAGGCCCGGGCATCGCCGTCGATCTCGACACCGATGACGAGCTCGTTGTCGGGCCAGGTGCTGTCGTCGCCCCGGACGAAGAGAGGGCGATACACGGGGCGGATGCCGTCGCGGGCGATGATGGGACGGTAGCCGTCGGGCAGCGGTTCGCCGGCTCGCACCGGGTCGTAGAGCTCGGGATCGACGTCGGCCGATGCGCCGTCCCAATCGTCGGGGTGAAAGGCGGCGGGTGACTCGGACAGTTCGGTGTCGCGTTGCGACGTCCAGGCGAACCAGACGGCCGATGCCACCACGGCCACACCGAGCGTGGTGATGGCGAGGATCGGCCACACACCGGTTCGTCCATGGTCCATGGCAGGCAAACCCGCCACCGATCCCCATCTATTCCGGCGGTTGCGGCGTGTCGCTTTGGGTGGTCTACAGCCGCCGGATCGGGGTGGGGTGGGGTGTTAGCGTTTCCGGCGGTTGCGGCGTGTCGTTTTGGGTGGTCTACAGCCGCCGGATTGGGTGGGGGTGGGGTGTCAGGCGATTTCGGCCCGGTTCAGCCACCACGCGGTGGCCGCCACCGACACACCGGCCAGCACGACCGGCACCACCAATCCTGCGGCCATCGACCGCTCGGCCAGCGGCAGCTCGATGTCGGTGAGCCGGGCGAGCACCGAGTGAGGGTAGGTGTTGAGCGACAATCGGGCGGCGCCGGCACCGGCCCGGGCCACGAACAGCTCCCAGATGAAGATGTAGACGAGGCCCCACAGCAGGGCCCGCCGGAACACCAATCCCAGCAGGACGAACAGCCCGCTGTAGCCGACGGCCGCCAGGCCCATCGACAAGGCGGTTGCGCCCACGATGGCGCCGTCGCCACCGGTGCCGACCGCCGCCGCGGCGGCCAACGGAATCACGGCAATCGGGAGGGCGATCGTCGCCGACGCCGCCCACGCCGCCAGTGCCAGTTGCCATCGTGGGTTCGGGCGAAGCCAGAGGTACACGAGCGTTTCATCGTCGACGAGTTGACCGAGGGTGGTGGAGGCGAACAGCAACGAGAGAATGGGCACCATGAAGCCGAGGCCGTAGACCGACAGGAAGCCGACGATCGCCGTGGTGCGGTCATCCGCGTCGACCTGGCTGCCGATCGACAGCGCCAACACCAGGGCGAGCACCGAGAAACCACCGATGAGAAGGAGACGGCTCTTGGTGAGCTGCTGATCGAGAAGGGCCCGGTACAGGGCCCTGATCTGGCGCGACGAACTCATGACGGTCGGCCCACCAGGTAGCGGAAAACGCTCTCGAGATCGTCGTCGAGGGGGGTTATCGTCTGCAGGGTCTGGTCGAGTTCGCGACTCGACGCAAGCAGAAGACGGCGGGCCGCTCGAACATCGCTCGTCGTCAGCTCCACGGTGCCGCCGTCCACGATGTCACACCCGAGCACCGCGTCGGAACGGATCAGCCTGGCTGCGAGGACCCGGGCGTCCGGGCACGACACCCGCAGCCGGTGGGGTTGAGTGTCGAGCAGGTCCCGGATCTCATGGAAGTCGCCCTCGGCCACCAGGCGACCCTTTCCCACCACGACGACGTGTGACCCGAACCGTTCAACTTCGTCGAGGACGTGGCTCGACACCATCACCGTTCGCCC
This sequence comes from Acidimicrobiales bacterium, assembly GCA_965216675.1. Lineage (GTDB taxonomy): Bacteria > Actinomycetota > Acidimicrobiia > Acidimicrobiales > SZUA-35 > JAHELU01. Next base: position 128,923 of record CBDCGK010000003.1, read on the forward strand.
GGCCTCGCCCAGCCGGCGGAACAACTCGATCATGTGCTGGCGCTGCCGGGGATCAAGCCCGTTGAGTGGCTCATCGAGCACGAGAACGGTCGGATCGTGAACCAGCGCCTGGGCCACCTTGACCCGCTGCCGCATCCCCTTGGAGAAGGTGCCGACCGGGCGGGCGAGCTCCGGATCGAGTTCCACGGTGTTGAGCGCCCGCCGAGCCTGGGCTGCCGGGTCGGACAACCCGCTCAGCGTGGCGGCCAGCGTCACGGTTTGGAGCGCGGTCTGTCGTTCGAACACCCCGTCCTGTTGAGGGACGAGGCCGATGTGGCCGCGGGCCGTGTCATCGAAGCGCGGGTTGCCGCCGGCCACCCACACCGATCCGGTCGTCGGCTTCGCCAGGCCGCAGATCAGGCGCAATAGGGTCGACTTACCGGCCCCGTTGGGCCCGAGAATGGCCGTGATACCGGGCCGAACCACGAGATCGATGTCGGACACCGCAACCAGAGGACCGAAGGACTTCGACACCTGGTGCAGCACAACCGATGCGTCGGCCGGCACGGCCCGAGCAACTGTGGTGGGATCGGTTCCGTCGGCGGCGAGCGTCATCGTCGAACCACCAGATCACGGTAGCTGTACCAGATCCAGGCCGCCGACAGTGCCAGCCAGCCGAAGAACGCCAGCCACAGCGTCCAGGTGGGATTCTCGCTCAGCGGCCAGCCGCCCCGCTCGACGTGAATCCGGTGGACGAGGGCTCGGGGCAGGAACATCACATTCGCCAGCCGCAACACCGGTGGCATGCCGCCGTCGTTCACCAGGATGTCGGTGACGATCGCCGAGCCGGGGATGACCGACAGGATGGTGGCAGTGGCCACAACCCGGCGGTCGGTCGACGCGCTGATGGCCAGACCGACGGCTCCGTAGATGGCGCCGACAACGGCCGACGACGCGATGATCCGGAGGAACACGGTCATCCATTGCCGGAATCCGTCGGGACCCTCGTTCTGGAGGGTGAAGGCGATGAGCGTCAGCAGCGGTGGGCCCAGCGTGACCACGAGCAGCAGGAGCATGACCGAGACGGCCTTGCCCAGCAGGTACCGGGGACGGTCGAGCGGCGACGCAAGATACACGCCGAGCATGCCGGTGCGGCGATCGTTGCACAGGAGTTCGGGACAGACGAGCCCGGCGAACAGGTAGAGGGCCGCTACCACGAGGGCGTAATACTCGGCGTAGGTCGGCAGGAAATCCTCGGTACCGACCGGGATGAGGGCCGCGAGAGCGATCAGCCCGATGGCGGGCACGAACGCCATGAAGATGATCGGAAGCGGCACCAGCTTGTAGCGGGCGGAGCGTCCAATGCCCAGCGATTGGCGGAGGCTGTGCTTGACCAGGGAGCGGACCGCGCCGCCGACACCGGTCCGGTCGCCGTGATAGCGGCGAAATCCCTGGTCGTAGATCCGGGCCCGTTCCTCGGGCTCGACAGGAGACGGCGCCGGTGTCGGCTGGTCCGTCATCGGAGATGCTCCAGGAAGACGTCCTCGAGGCTGAGCCGTCGTCGGCCGAGCCGGATGATGCCGAGGTCGTGGTCGAGACAACGGTCGCGCAGCGTCTCCAGAGCCGCGTCGGTCGCTGAACCGGAATCGTCGTCGATGGCCAGGACGAGTCGGCGGCCGTCGGCTCGGACCGTCAGACCCGACTCGTGGAGTGCGGCCACGAGCACGGCCATCTGCTCGGGGCCGGCGTCGATCTCCGCCGTCACCGTCTCGGCCGCGCTGCCCCGCAGTTCGGCCACGGTGCCCTCGGCCATCGTGCGGCCACCGCCGATGATGACCACCCGGTCACACACCCGCTCCACCTCGTCGATCAGATGTGAGGAGAGCACGATGTTCATCCCGAACTCGTGATGAAGCGAGTGGATCAGCTCCAGCATGACCTCTCGCTGTGTTGGATCGAGCCCGTCGGTCGGCTCGTCGAGCAGAACGAACTCCGGGTCGTGGGCAATCGCCTGGGCCAGCTTGACCCGCTGCCGCTGACCGGTGCTCATGGTGCCCATCGGCCTGAACCGCTCCTCGCCCAGCTCGACCAACCAGAGTGCATCCGAGGAACGGGTTTTGGCCTCCTCGGGAGGGATGCCGTGCAACTCGGCGACGTGGCGGACGAACTCGGCGGCCCGAAGGTCCGGTGGCAGCGTGTGATGCTCGGGCGCGTAGCCGATGCGGGCCCTGACCTCGGGACCGGCGTGCCAAGGATCTCGGCCGAGAACCTCGAGCCGCCCCCCGTTGGGTCGGTGCAGTCCGAGGATCAGACCGAGCACGGTCGTCTTGCCGGCCCCGTTCGCCCCCAGCAGGCCGGTGATGCCTTGCTCGATCGTGAACGACACGTCGTCGAGCACCGGTACCGATCCGTAGCGTTTCACCAGCGATTCGGCGCGAACGAGCCCACCGGCGGGTTCCGGCCGCTCGCCGTCGGCGGCTCGGGTCCGTTCAGCGGTCTGGGTGGAGTTCGGCATCGATCGTCCAGTATTGCCGAAGTCCGTGCGGTTCGGACCGCACCTGTGGTCGGATGCGGTCCGCCGGTGGTTCCACCCGGGGCCGACGGCCACCGGGTATCGTTTCATCCGACGAACTCAGGTGGACATGGTTCTTTCCGACGATCGTAGAATTCGGCATCCGGGCGGTTTGGTCGTCGTCTGTTTCGGGGGCCTGATTCTTCTCGGTGCGGCGCTGCTGACGCTGCCCGTCAGCCACTCCGAGCTGGGCCGGTCCGCCACCTGGGGCGACGCGTTCTTCACCGCGGCCTCGGCAGTCACGGTGACCGGGTTGGCGGTGGTCGACACCGGGGCGACGTGGTCGCCCTTCGGTGAGCTGGTGATTCTCGCCCTCATCCAGATCGGCGGGCTCGGCATCATGACGCTGGCCGGCTTCCTGGGGATCGTGTTCAGACGCCGGCTGGGTATCCGCGGCCGGCTGCTGGCCGGGACCGAGATCGGACTCACGGAGTTGGGGACCTTGCGGAACCTGATCCGCGATCTGGTGGTGTTCGTGGCCATCTCCGAGTTGCTGATCGCCGTGCTGTTGACCGTCCGTTTCCTGGTCGACGGCGGTCGGGGAGTGCTCGGGTCGACCTATCTCGGGGTCTTTCACGCTGTCTCCGCGTTCAACAACGCCGGGTTCTCGACCTTGGACGGTGGCCTCGAACGGTACACCGGCGACTGGTATATGAGTGTGGTGGTGGCCGCCGCTTTCATCGTCGGCGGTCTCGGATTCCCCGTGGTGTTCGAGCTGAAACGGGCCTGGCGTCGGCCGCGGACGTGGTCACTCCACACCAAGGTGACGCTTACCACCACCGTCGCCCTGCTATTCGGCGGCACGTTGCTGCTGGCCGCGGTCGAGTGGAACAACCCGGGCACCATCGGCGCTTCATCGACCGGAGACAAGGTGCTCGCCTCGTTCTTCCAGTCGGCGACCAGCCGCACCGCCGGATTCAACACCGTGCCCATCGGTGAGCTTCGCACACCGAGCTTGTTCATCTTCCTGCTGTTGATGGTGATCGGGGCGTCGAGCGCTTCGACCGGCGGTGGGATCAAGACCACGACGTTCGCTCTCGTCGTCCGGTCAACGATCGCCGAGCTTCGTGGTGACCCTCGGGCCACCGTCTTTGCCCGGAGCGTCCCGAAGGAACGGGAACGACAGGCGTTGTCCCTCGTCATCGCCGCCCTCGGTGCCATCGGCACCGCCACGTTCCTGTTGACGTGGCTGGATCCCGACCTTCCCGCACTTGACTTGCTGTTCGAGGCGGCTTCGGCGTTCGGGACGGTCGGGGTGTCGACGGGTGTCACGGCAGAGTTGTCGGGGCTGTCCCGGGTGGTGATCATGATCTTGATGTTCGTCGGTCGGGTCGGACCGATAACGTTCGGGACGGCCGTGCTGCTCCGGCCCCAACAGCAGCGTTACGGTTATGCAACGGAAGGTCTGATCGTTGGTTGAGTTCGAGGATCGGAGCCGATCGTCACCTGTCACCGAGGAGCATCGACATGCCTGATCTCAACAGCCTGCGGGCCTGGGCTGCCGGTATCACCGGCGGTCAGCCGGCGGTGTCGGCCAAGTCGGTTCTGGTCATCGGGTTGGGCCGGTTCGGGACCGCCCTGGCCAAGACCCTCGATGATCTCGGCATCGAGGTCATGGCCGTCGACATCGATCAGGGACTGGTCGACTTCTGGGCCGACAAGATCCCTCATGTTCGGGTCGCCGATTCCACCACCAACGCGGTCCTGGTGCAGCTCGGGGCCGGCTCGTTCGACGCCGTCGTGGTCGCCATCGGCTCCGATGTCGAAGCCAGTGTCCTGACGACCGCCGCCCTGGCCGATCTCGGTGTCCGGAACATCTGGGCCAAGGCGATCACCTCCGAGCACGGGCGGATTCTGGAGCGGGTGGGGGCCCATCACGTCGTGTTCCCGGAAAAGGAGATGGGTGAGCGGGTGGCCCACATCGTCACCGGCCAGGTCGACGACTACTTCGAGCTCGACGACGGCTTCGTCCTGGCCGAGTTGAAGGCGCCCGACGAGTTGATCGGCAAGCGGTTGGCCGACACCGATCTGCGGGCCCGCTACGAGGTCACCGTCGTCTGCATCAAACCCGACGGCGGCAACTACACCTATGCGACGGCCGACACCGTGGTCAGGTCCGGCGACCACCTGGTGATCGCCGGATCGGTCGAGGCGGCCGATCGTTTCGTCGAGAAGACCGGCCGCTGAGGGCGCCGTAGGCCGTGCCCGAAGGCGACACCATCCACCAGGCCCGGCGACGGGTCGCACCGGTGCTCGAAGATCGGACCCTCGATCGGTTCTGGGCTCGAAAGCTGAGGGGTCATCGGCCCCGGCCCGGCCAGCACATCGAGGCCGTCCGGGTGCACGGCAAACACCTCCTGATCGACTTCGACCGTGGCTTGACCCTCCAGGTGCACCTGGGAATGGGAGGCCGGTGGTCGGTTCCGGCCGGCGTGACCGACGACGACGAGACCTTCGCCCGCTTTCGTTCCAACCCACGGCTCCGGCTGTACCTGGCCACGGTCGGCGGCATCGCGCTGTGCTACTCGGCGCCCACGATCCAGACCTACATTCGCTCCGACGACCCCGGTCACCTGACCCCGCTGTCCAATCTCGGTCCCGATCTGTGTGTACCGGACGGCGAGGCCTCCACCATGGTGGCCGAGGCCCTACGTCGACTCCGAGCGCGACTGCCGGTCACCGATCTCGTCGCCGATGCGCTGCTCGACCAGGAGGTCGCCGCCGGCATCGGCAACGTCTACAAGTCCGAGGTCCTGCATCGGCACGGCGTCTGGCCCTTCACTCCCGTAGGACAGCTCGACGACGAGACGATGGCGGCACTGTTCACCACGGCTGCCCGACTGCTCTGGCGCAACTCCCGCCAATCGGGGCCCCGCCGCACCACCACGGCCCCCACGGCCGGCGATTCCCATCGTGTCGACAACACGTTCGTCTACCACCGCCACCGTTCACCATGCCGTCGCTGTCAGACACCGGTCGAGCGATCCTATGACGGGCGATACGGTCGCAGCACCTACTGGTGTCCTCGCTGTCAGCCGGCGCCGCCGGGCGAAGGTCCGACAAGGCGCTAGCCTGCGACGGAGAGCATCTCCGTTGTCCGGAAGGAGCACCGTGTCCGACAAGATTCCACCCCGATTCCGCAAGACCAAGTCGGACAAGTGGGCGGTCATGGCCCCGGTCGAGGACCTCGAGAAGGCGTTGGCCGAGGGCGGCAAGATCGACGTCCAAAGACGTTCGGGTGACTGGTCGAGCTTCGTCGTGGCTTCGCTGGGCAAGCCGTTCGACGTCGACGGCGTCCAGATGTGCTACGGCTACGGGCCTGATGCCGAAGAGGGTGGCTCGTCGAGCGAGGGCGGCTCGAGTGCAACCGGCGGCGGTAGCTCCCAGCGCGACGCAGGCGGCTCGCGGCGGCCGGCAAACGCTCGATCCTCGAACGGCGGCGGCCGGTCGAACGCCGATCGTCGTCCAGCCCGTCGAGCGTCGACCGACGCGCCGCCGGTCGATCCGACCGAGCCGCTCCCGGAGTACCAGGGCGGCCCGGAAGACGAGTGGGACGGCTACTTCTAGCGCCACCCGCGAAGCGTTCCTCATGAGCCGCTGGAGGGCAGTCATGGATCTCACACGTCATGTCGTTGTACTCGATGCCGCCGACATCGCCGCGGTCAGTGACTTCTGGGCAGCGCTCATCGGTGGGGGAGTCGTCGCGGACGATACGTTCCATTGTGTCGTGGACGGCAACGGTCGGTGGATTCTTGGCGTGCAGTACGCGCCGGACCACCAGGCACCTGAGTGGCCCGACGGCAATCCGCAGCAGATCCACCTCGATCTACACGTCGAGGACCCAGTCGAAAGTCTCGCTCATGCGATCGCTGTCGGAGCTCGTCCGCTCCTTGCCCACGACGACCCCGGTGGCGACGAAGGATTTCACGTCTTCGCCGACCCGGCGGGTCACCCTTTCTGTATCGGCTGGGGCCATCCGAGCGCCGACCAGCTGGCCAGGTTCCTGGCGGAGAACCCGCCCTCGCAGCCGTGACGTGCCGCCGGGATCGGCTGAGCGGGCACCGTTCTCAAGGCCGGGATCGGTCGCCTACGGTCAGGCGGCGGTGAAGCCGTCGATGATGCCGTTGAGGGTCGGGCTCGGGCGCATGGCCGCTCGGGCTAGGTCCTCGTCGGGGAAGTAGTAGCCGCCGATGTCCATCGGTTGACCCTGGACGCCGTTCAACTCGGCCACGATCTCCTCCTCGTTCTCCCGCAGTGCGGCTGCGAGGGGGGCGAACCGCTCGGCCAGGGCCGGGTCGGCTGTCTGGTCGGCGAGCGCTTCGGCCCAGTACAGGGCCAGGTAGTAGTGGGAGCCCCGGTTGTCGAGTTCGTTGACCTTGCGGGACGGGGATCGACCCTCTTCGAGCACTCGACCGGTGGCCACGTCGAGTGAGTCGGCCAGGATTTGGGCCGCCGGGTTGGCGGCCTGCTCGGCCAGATGCTCGAACGAAACGGCGAGGGCGAGGAACTCACCCAGCGAGTCCCAGCGCAGATGGTTCTCGGCCTCGAACTGCTGCACGTGTTTGGGAGCCGATCCGCCGGCTCCGGTTTCGAAGAGGCCACCGCCGTTCATCAGCGGCACGATCGACAGCATCTTGGCGCTGGTGCCCAACTCGAGGATCGGGAAGAGATCGGTCAGGTAGTCGCGCAGCACGTTGCCGGTGGCCGAGATCGTGTCCTGCCCCTTGGCCACCCGCTCCAACGTGTAGTTGGTGGCGGAGACCGGATCCAAGATCTTGATCTCCAGTCCCTCGGTGTCGTGGTCGGGCAGGTAGGCCTCGACCTTGGTGATCAGCTGGGCGTCGTGGGCGCGGTCGGCGTCGAGCCAGAAGACCACGGGGGTGTCGGTGGCCCGTGCCCGGGTCACCGCCAGCTTCACCCAGTCGGCGATCGCCGAGTCTTTGACGGTGCACATCCGCCAGATGTCACCGGTGGCCACCTCATGGGAGAGGACCGTCTCGCCGGCCTGGTTCACGACCCGCACCGTGCCGGCGTGACCGATCTCGAAGGTCTTGTCGTGGGACCCGTACTCCTCGGCCTTCTTCGCCATGAGGCCGACGTTCGGCACGGTTCCCATGGTCGTCGGATCGAACGCCCCGTTGGCCTTGCAGAAGTCGATCGTGGCCTGATAGAGCCCGGCGTAGCTCGAATCGGGTATGACGGCCTTGGCGTCCTGTTGCTCGCCCTCCGCGTTCCACATCTGGCCCGAGGTGCGGATCATGGCCGGCATCGAGGCGTCGATGATGATGTCGGACGGCACGTGCAGGTTGGTGATGCCCTTGTCGGAGTTGACCATGGCCAGATCGGGGCCGTCGGCGTAGGCCTCGGCGATGGCCGCCTCGACCTGAGCCCGGGTGTCGGCGTCGAGTTCATCGAGGGCGGCCAGCACGTCACCCCAGCCGTCGTTGGGATTGGCGCCGGCGGCGGTCAGCGCATCGCCGAACCGCTCGAACACATCGGCGAAGAAGGCTTTGACCCCATGGCCGAAGATGATCGGATCCGAGACCTTCATCATCGTTGCCTTGAGGTGCAGGGAGAACAGCACGTCGCGGGCCTTGGCATCGGCCACCTGCTCGGCCAGGAATGTCTCGAGGGCGGCGACCGACATGAACGTGGCGTCGACCACCTCACCGGACTCGACGGCGACACCCGGGTGAAGCACGTCGACGTCGCCGCTGTCGCCGGACACGAGCTCGATCCTCAGGACGTCGGCGCCGGCCATCGTCGTCGACCTCTCGTTCGACCGGAAGTCGCCTTGACCCATCGTGGCGACATGGGTTTTCGAATCGGCCGACCAGGCCCCCATCGAGTGGGGGTGGCTGCGGGCGTAGTTCTTGACCGCCTTCGGGGCCCGGCGGTCGGAGTTGCCCTCGCGAAGCACGGGGTTGACGGCGCTGCCCTTCGCCTTGTCGTAGGCGGCCTTGATGGCCTTCTCCTCGTCGGTCGACGGCTCGTCCGGGTAGTCGGGGATGGCGTAGCCGGCCGCCTGCAGTTCGGCGATGGCGGCCCGCATCTGGGGGATCGACGCGCTGATGTTGGGCAGCTTGATGATGTTGGCCTCCGGCGTGAGGGCCAGGCGGCCCAGCTCGGCGAGATCGTCCGACACCTGCTGATCGCTCGGCAGCCGATCCGACACGGCGGCCAGGATGCGGCCGGCCAACGAGATGTCGCGTGTCTCCACCTCGATACCGGCTGCCCCCGCGTAGGCCCGGATGATCGGCAGGAGTGAACGGGTGGCCAGCGCCGGGGCCTCGTCGGTGTGGGTGTAGAGAATGGTCGGTGAACTCATGGCCGAACGTGGTGCTCCGTCTTGACGAACTGGGGGTGTGATGGGATGGGCCGGGCGCCGGATCGGACCCGGGTCGAGCGAGGCCCCGACGCGAGGCCGGCCGCTTCGCAGCCTAGCTGACCAGGCCCTGTTCCGGCGGCTGTGGTCCCCCCAAAGCAGCACACCACAGCCGCCGGAACGGGGTGAGATCGACGGTCCTGGCTTCCGGCGGTCGTGGTACACCCGAAAGGGTGGTCCACGACCGCCGGTTTGGATGAGGGGCCGTCGTCGAAGGCTCTGGTCGAGCGTGCCCAGGTGGTGTTAACTAAGCGGATGAGAACCGTTACCTGGACCGAGATGGCCGACGGAACCGAGGACGACTACCGCTACCTCGATCGGCTCTATCACGACCATGCCCGCGGCGGTCTGGTCGACAACCTGCTCGGAATCCTGAGTGCCCTGAAGGGCCCGAAACTGGGCTATCAGGTCGACCGCTACGATCACTCACTGCAGTCGGCCTCCCGGGCGTTGCGGGCCGATGAGTCCGCCGACTGGGTGGTTGGAGCGCTGCTGCACGACATCGGCGACGTCTTCGCCCCGGAAAACCATTCGGAGGCCGCGGCCGCGCTCCTGGCCCCCTATGTCAGTGAGGAGGTTCACTGGGTGGTGAAGCACCACGGGATCTTCCAGGGCTACTACTACTTCCACCACCTCGGGGGTGATCGCGACGCCCGGGACCGCTACGCCGGCGATCCCCACTACGACGCCTGCCGACGGTTCTGCGCCGACTACGACCAGAACTGCTTCGATCCCGACTACGACACTCTGCCGATCGAGGCGTTCGGGCCGGCGCTCGACGAGGTGTTCGGGCGCCCATCCCGCCTGCCGACGATCGCCTGAGCACCCCGGTCAAACGCCTCGCGATGTACAACGGCGGGCCACCCACAAACTATGGTTTGACCAATGACCGAGGGGACACACGACAACGGAGGCCAGGAGCCGGCCGTAGGCAGGGTTGCGCTGGTGACCGGTGGCGGTCGCGGGATCGGCCGTGAGATCTGTCACGGGCTGGCTCGAGCCGGTCGCCGGGTCGCCGTGGCCGACCTCCGGGCCGACGACGCGGCGGAGACGGCGGCAGCCATCCGGTCCGCCGGCGGTGGGGCCATCGCCGTTTCCATGGACGTGGCCGACTCCGATTCCGTCCTCGCCGGCGTGCATCAGGTCGTCGACGAGCTCGGTCCCGTCGACATCCTGGTCAACTGTGCCGGCTGGGACGAGCTGAAGCCGTTTCTCGACACCGACGAGGATTTCTGGGACCGGATCATCGAGATCAACTACAAGGGCGCACTACGGACCACTCATGCCTGTCTGCCGGCCATGATCGACCGGAAATGGGGTCGGATCGTCAACATAGGCTCCGACGCCGGCCGCGTCGGGTCGTCGCTCGAAGCGGTGTACTCCGGAGCCAAAGGCGGCGTCATCGCGTTCACCAAGACGATCGCCCGGGAGGTCGCCCGCCAGGGCATCACGGCGAACACGGTCTGCCCCGGCCCGACCGACACCCCGCTCCTCGGTGAGATCACCGGTGCCTCCGACGACGGCGAGAAGATCATCGGGGCCATGGCCCGTGCGGTGCCCATGAAACGTCTCGGTCAACCCGACGAGGTCGCCTCGGCGGTCGTCTACTTCTGCTCGGACCAGGCCGGCTTCGTGTCCGGTCAGACGCTGTCGGTATCCGGCGGCCTCACCATGGCCTGAGACCTGCCGTTCCCCGGCGGACGGAATCCCAACACGAACCAGCAACACGGAACCCACGACACAGAGATTCAGAAGGGAGACGATGATGGCATCGGCTCACAGTAGACCCGAGACGCACAGCGAAACCGAGACGCACAGCGAATCGGGGACGCACAGCGACTCCGGCAAACTCCTGCACCCGTTCGCCGAGGCGGGCAAGGCGGAACGCGACTTCATCAACGTCGTGTCGGCGGAGGGCTCGACCTTCACCGACGACACCGGCAAGGTCTACATCGACGGCATGGCCAGTCTCTGGTACTGCCAGGTCGGCCACGGCCGGCGGGAGATCATCGACGCCATCACCGCCCAGCTCAACAAGCTCGACGCCTACAACATCTTCGATCCGTTCACCAACGATCCGGCTCGTGACGTCGCCGACCTCATCCTGGAGAAGTCGCCCTTCGACGACGGTCGGGTCTTCCTCGGCTGCTCCGGCTCCGAGGCCGTCGACACAGCGCTGAAGATCGCCCGCATCGTGCAGCAGCGGCGGGGAATAGCCGACAAGCAGATCATCGTTCGCCGGACCCACGGCTATCACGGCACCAACTTCGGCGGGACGACCGCTCAGGGGATCGAGGCCAACCGGGAGGGTTGGGGTGATCTGGTGCCTCACTTCATCGAGGTCCCCAACGACAACATCGAGGAGATGGCGAAGGTCTTCGCCGAACACGGTGACCGGGTCGCCGCCGTCATCTCCGAGCCGGTCCAGGGGGCCGGTGGCGTCTGGCCACCGCCCGACGGCTACCTCCAAGGCATCCGCCGCCTCTGCGACCAACACCAGGCCCTGTACATCGCCGATGAGGTCATCTGCGGCTTCGGCCGCACCGGCTCGTGGTTCGGCAGCCAGACCTTCGGGGTCACGCCTGATCTGATCACCTTCGCCAAGGGCGTCAGCTCCGGCTACCAGCCGTTGAGCGGTGTGATCGTGAATCAGCCGATCGTCGAGGAGTTGAGCGAACCGGGGTTCCTTCTCCGCACCGGCTACACCTACTCCGGACATCCGGCCGCCTGCGCCGCCGGAATCGCCAACATCAACATCATCGAGTCCGAGGGCCTCGTCGATCGGGCCAAACACATCGGTCACAAGACCACCGAGGGCTTCGATGCGCTGGTCGCCGACGGGACCATCAAGGGCTATCGCGGTATCGGAGCCGTGTGGGCCGCCGACATCGGCCGGGACTCCACGCCGGTCAAGTTCGACATGTTGGATAGGGGTGTGATGGCCCGAGGCGTCGGGGAGGCCATCATCTGGTGCCCACCGTTGGTGGTCACCGATGACCAGATCGCCACCTTCGTCGAGGTTCTCGAAGCCAGCCTCCGCTGATCGCTAGGCTGACCGCCATGGCGACAACCATCGAGACCTCCGCGGCCCGGCTCACCATCGACGTCGACGCCATCGTCGCCAACCACCGCCTCGTCTCCCAGCACGTCGGCCCGTCGGTGACGGCCTCGGCAGTGGTCAAGGCCGACGCCTACGGTCTCGGCCTTGACCGAATTGCCGGTGCGCTGTGGCGGTCCGGTTGTCGCGACTACTTCGTGGCCCGGGTCGATGAGGCCGTGGCTCTACGGACGTGGCTGCCCGAGGCGACGATCCATGTCTTCGACGGCGTCGCCTCCGGCACGGCCGCCGAGATCGCGGGTCAACGGCTGATTCCGGTCATCAACAGCCTGCCCCAACTCGCCCGGTGGCGCCGCCAGGCCTCAGTCGCCGGCTCGGCCCTTCCCACGGTCGTCCACGTCGACACCGGCATGTCGCGCCTCGGCCTCGACGAGGCGGAGTTCGCTGGACTCGTCGAGCGGCCGGACCTTCTCGACGGGCTGACCGTGACGATGGTGGCCAGCCATCTGGCCTCGGCCGACGAGGCCGCCAGTGGGCAGGCGGAACGTCAACTCAAGCGATTTCGCCAGGTGCGGACACTGCTGCCGGTGGGTCGGGCCAGCCTGGCCAACTCGGCCGGCGTCTTCCGTCATCGTGACTTCCATTTCGATCAGGTCCGACCCGGCTATGCCCTCTACGGCGGTCACCCCCAACCCGACCGGGGACCCAACCCGATGCATCCCGTCGTCACACTCGAGGCGCCGGTGCTGCAGGTTCGCCGAGCCGCAGTGGGGGACACGGTCGGCTACGGGGCGAGCCATCGCATCGAGCGTCCGAGCCTGCTGGCCACCGTCGCCGTCGGCTATGCCGACGGGTTCCTGCGTTCGGCATCGGGTCGGGGTGCGGTCGTCATAGAGGGCCGATTGGCTCCGATCGTCGGCCGGGTGTCGATGGATGTCATCACGGTCGACGTCACCGACCATCCGGACGGAGCGGTGTCGGAAGGCACCTGGGTCGAGGTGATCGGCCGCCATCGACCGATCGACGACGTGGCGGCCGATGCCCAAACCATCGGCTACGAGATCCTGACCGCCCTCGGGGCCCGCTACCGTCGTCGGTACGTCGGTTCGTCACTCGACGCACAGTGATCCCGGAAGGAGAAGCACACCGTGGAGATCCGGAGTACGCCGGTGCCGTCGTCGATCTATGAGGCAGTGGGAGGGCGCCCCTACTTCGAGCGCCTCATCGACGTCTTCTACGACGGCATCGAATCCGATGCGCTGCTCCGTCCGATGTACCCCGAGGACCTGACCGAATCCCGCCTCAACATGGTCGAGTTCCTCGGACAGTACTGGGGCGGGCCGACGACCTACAGCGATCGTAAGGGCCACCCCCGCCTGCGGATGCGTCACGCCCACTTCCCGGTCGACGAGGCCGCCAGAACGGCCTGGCTGGCCCACATGAGGGCCGCCATCGACACGACGGAGGGGGCCTCGGAGGAGATCAAGGAGGCCATGAACGACTACTTCGACATGGCGGCCACGCATCTGCTGAACCGCTGAGCCCGATCAGTCGGTGAGGTCGTGGCGGACCCAGACGTTCGGCTCGACGTAGACGGCAACGCCGAGATCGTCGAGGCAGTACACGGGCGCCAGTGCACCGGGGACGTTGACGGGGCCGCTCGTTCCGAAGTCCAGGCCGGTCCAGGCCCGCCACTGATCGAGTGTTCCGCTCACGGTCTGGGACGCCGGCGCCACCTGCTCGATGACTCCACCCAATCTCACGTGGACCCGCAGCCAGGGGTCGGTCGGCAAACCGTCGTCACGGGTCCGAGAGGCGTACTCCTCCATCGGGGTGTCGGGTTCCCGGTGTTTGGCGCTGGGCCGAACCGGTGCCAGCAGGGTGGCGAAACCGGCCGCCCGAGCGGCGTCGCGCAGCGCGGCGAACACCCGCTGCGACAGGCCGTTCCCCAACCAGTCGGTATGCACGGAGACCTCAAGCGCGCAGGCCGTGTCGGGTTCGACGTTGCGGACGAGATCCTGGTGGGCCCAGATCAGTGCCTGATCCCATCCCCGATCGGGGAGGGATCGACGTTCATCGGCGTCGAGTCGAAAGGCCATCGCCGTGCCGTGAGCGATGATCTCGTCGCTCGGATCGGTCACCGCCACGGCGAGTTGACGAAACGACTTGACCACCGACCCGAACAGCGACTCGCCGACCGAATCGTGATTCATGAACTCGTCCCACTGATCGGGCATGTCCCACACCCGTCCGATCAGATCAGGTCGCTCGGCGAGGGTCGATATCGTGAGGTCCACGGGGCAGAACCTAGCAGCCACCGCCGACACGGACCCCGGATATTCGCAGGCTACGGCGGGTTCATTCGACGACCGATGCCGCCGGGCCTATTCTCGATGCCCTACGCTCGATTCGGCCGCCGAGCGGCGCGCGAGGCCCGGCCGGTCGACGGATTGGAGCGTTCGATGTACCCAGGCGTTCACGCCGAATCCACCCCCGACAAGGCGGCCGTCATCATGGCCGACAGCGGTGCCACGCTGACCTACAGGGAGTTGGAGGACGAGTCGCGGCGGCTGGCCCGGCTCCTTCACGACGGTGGCCTACGGCCTGGTGATCACCTGTCGATCTTCATGGAGAACCGGCTCGAGTACTTCATCGCCTTCTGGGCCGGCGTTCGCAGCGGGCTCTACGTGACCGCCGTCAACCGTTATCTGCAACCGGCGGAGGCCGCCTACATCCTGGAGGACTCCGCCTGTAAGGCGGTGATCACGTCGACCGAGATGGGGTCGACGGCGGGCGACCTCATCGATCTGGCGCCCGAGGTGCAACACTGGCTGCGCTACGGCGGCGGCGGTGGCGGGTTCACCGATGTTGCGGCAGCGGTGGCCGACCTGCCGGCCGACCGGCTCGACGAAGAGCCGCGAGGCGAGACGATGCTCTACAGTTCGGGCACGACCGGGCGTCCAAAGGGCATCAAGCGCCGGGTCAGCGGTCTGGCCATCGACGATCCGGCGTCGGCCCCCACCACACTGCTTCTTCTCGGCGGACTGTTCGGGTTCGATGCCGACACGGTGTACCTGTCGCCGGCGCCCCTCTACCATGCGGCGCCGCTCGGCTTCACGACCGGCGTGCAGTGCCTGGGCGGCACGTGCGTCGTCATGGAGCGATTCGATGCGGCCCGGGCCCTCCAGTTGATCGACGAGCACCGCATCAGCCACTCCCAGTGGGTGCCCACGATGTTCGGTCGGATGCTCAAGTCCGATCCGGCGGTGCTGGAAGCCTACGACGGGTCGAGTCATCGGGTGGCGATTCACGCCGCCGCACCCTGCCCGGTCGAGATCAAGAAGCGGATGTTCGACCTGTGGGGGCCGATCATCTACGAGTACTACGCCGGTACCGAGGTGAACGGCTTCGTCTACAGCTCGCCCGAGGATTGGCTGGAGCATCCGGGCACGGTCGGCCGGTCGATCCTCGGCACGGTGCACATCTGCGACGAGAACGGCAACGAGTTGCCGCCGGGGGAGGCCGGCACGATCTACTTCGAACGTGACGAGGTGTCGTTTCAGTACCACAACGATCCGGAGAAGACGCGAAACGCGCTCCATCCGGACCATTCGAACTGGTCGACACTGGGCGACGTCGGCTATGTCGACGAGGAGGGTTTCCTCTACCTGACCGATCGCAAGGCCTTCATGATCATCTCCGGTGGGGTCAACATCTACCCCCAGGAGGTCGAGGACTGCCTGATCGTCCATCCCGACGTTGCCGACGTCGCCGTGATCGGCGTCCCCAACGACGACATGGGCGAGGAGGTCAAGGCCGTTGTCCAGTTGGAGGATGGCATCGAGCCCGGTGAGACCAAGGCCCGGGAGTTGATGGACTACTGCCGCCGGAATCTGGCGCACTACAAGAGCCCTCGCTCCATCGACTTCAAACCGGAGTTGCCGAGACTGCCGACCGGCAAGCTCTACAAGAGACTGTTGCGCGACGAGTACTGGGCCGCCAGCGGCGGCTGAGCCCGGGGCGGACCCGACCGACGGCCGAAACCGAGACTGACAAGGGAGAAACAGAGACGTGAACCCCACAACCATGACCTACAACGTGTCCGACCACGTGGCCCACGTGCGCTTCACCCGCCCCGACGAGGCGAACTCGGTGACACCGGCGTTCGCCCGGGACCTGCGGGACGTGATGCTGGCCGTGGAGGCCGACGATGACGTGCGGGCCGTGTCGGTCACGGCCGACGGCAAGGTGTTCTGCGCCGGCGGTGACCTGAAGTCGTTCGCCGCCGCCGGCAGTGACGTCGGGGCGTTGGCCTCCGACATGCTCGTCGACTTCCACGGGGCCATCTACAAGATGAACCGCATCCCGAAACCGGTCGTGGCCGGGATACGGGGCGCGGCCGGGGGCGCCGGGCTGTCGCTGATGAGCGCCTTCGATCTGGTGGTGGCGTCGTCGTCGGCCAAGTTCACCATGGCCTACACCAGGGCCGGCGTGACCCCCGACGGCACATCGAGCTACTTCCTGGCCCGACACATCGGTCTGCGCCGGATGCTCGATCTGACCTTGACCAACCGGGTCCTCGACGCCGCCGAAGCCGAGGCGTGGGGCCTGGTGAACCGGGTGGTCGATGACACCGAGGTCGACGATGCCACCGCCGAGCTCGCCGGGCGGCTCGCCGCCGGACCCTGGGCCACGGGAATGGCGAAGCGGGTCGTCTACCAAGGCTACGAGTCGCCGCTCGAGCAGGCGGGGGAGATGGAGGCTGAGACGATCATCCGATCGATGGGCACCCACGACGGCCAGGAGGGGATTGCGGCGTTCGCCGAGAAG
The DNA here is from genome assembly GCA_965216675.1 of Acidimicrobiales bacterium. GTDB lineage: Bacteria > Actinomycetota > Acidimicrobiia > Acidimicrobiales > SZUA-35 > JAHELU01. Next base: position 145,747 of record CBDCGK010000003.1, read on the forward strand.
CGGTCGCCCGAGTTCCGCTGGAGCTGAGCCGGGATTCGATCGTCGAAGGCGCTAGATCAGAACCGGTGCCTTGCCCCCGGCGGCACCGGCGGTGGCCAGTGCCTTGTCGGTCCGACGCATCAACGCAGCGGCTGATTCAGCCGGAAGTCGGACGGCGGCCCCCAGCGTCACCGGCACCGACACCGTGCGCCCCCGGACCGAGTACGGCTCGGACAGGGCCCCGTAGAGCTGGTACATCCTGGCGTCGAGCACCCTGGTGTCGGCCAGGGTCTTGACCACGAGCATGAACGTGTCGTCCTCGACCCGGGCCATGAGATCGTAGCGTCGAAGCAGATGGCTCAGTCGAGCCTGCACCGCGGCCATCAACTGCTCCACGTCGGATCCCGGTGCGTTGTCGCTGCGTCGGTCCTCCGCACTGACCGTCGCGGTCTCGACCCGTACCATGGCCAAACACATTGGCTCGGGGTCGGCCAGGCTCTCCTCGAGCCGCTGTCGGAAGGTGGGGGCACGATTTGGCTCGCCGTGGATGGCCATGTCTCTATCATCGACCTCGACGGCGATGGTTTGAGCAAATTCCGGAGGCATCGGTCCGCCTGCCGGAATGGTCCGTCACGTGGTCAGGTATCGCTCGATGAGCAGCTTGACCGCAGCATCGGTGTCGCCCGGCTCGAGGGTGGCGATCACCTTGGATGGATCGGGTGGAACCCAGCCCGGATCGTCGATTTCTCGACGTTGCACCCGAATGGTGTCGAGGCCGGCGGAGCGGAAGCCCTCGACCAGGACGAGATCGGCCGACCCGCAGAACACCTCGACGAGAACCTCCAACGGAGGCCCGTCGTCGACCGAACCCATCCAGGCGATCTGGTTACGGCCGACCAGCAACGTGTCGGCGGCGCCGGCGCCGCGTAGACGCCACGAGTCCTTGCCCTCGGTGTCGAGTTCGATTCGATGGGCGTCGTGCTTCACCGCCGCAACCCGGTAGCCGGATTCGGTGAGGCGGGTGATGACCGATTCGAGCAGCGTGGTCTTGCCCGTCCCGGACGGGGCGACGAACGAAACCATCGGCGGGATCGGACGGGTGACAGTCATCGGTCCTCTGTTGTATCAACGGATGGATCATGATCCTCCCGCTGCGGTAGCTTGGACCGGCGATGGAACTTGATCTCGAGGGCAGACGGGCGCTCATAACGGGTGGTTCGAAAGGTATCGGGCTGGCCTGCGCTCACGCCTTCGCCGCCGAGGGGGTCGATCTGGCCATCGCCGCCCGCGAGGTCGGACCCCTGAAGGAGGCCACCCGAGACCTTCGCACCGGCTACGGAGTCGAGGTCACGAGCCATTCGTGCGATCTCGCCCGCCCGGAACATCAGGCGGCCCTGGCCGAGGTCGTCGGCGAGATCGACATTCTGGTCAACAATGCCGGGTCCATTCCGGCCGGCGACCTGCTGGCCGTCGACGAGAAGGACTGGCGCCACGCCTGGGACCTGAAGGTGTTCGGTTACATCAACCTCACCAGGATCCTTTTGCCAATGATGCAGCGCCGAGGTTCGGGTGTGATCGTCAACGTCATCGGTGCCGCAGCCGAGTTTCCCCGCGGAGACTACGTGGCCGGGGCGGCCGGCAACGGCGCGCTGACCACGTTCACCCGGGCCTTGGGCGGCCAGACGTTCGAGCACGGGGTGCGGGTGGTCGGTGTGAGCCCTGGTCTCACCCACACCGATCGGCTCGAGACGCTCCTCCGTCGCCAGGCCGCCGACCGTTTCGGGAACCCGGACCGCTGGGAGGATCTCCTCTTGAGCGGGCCTGCGCCCGCCCGTCCCGAGGAGATCGCGAACCTGGTCGTGTTCGTGGCCTCGGATCGAGCCAGTTTCCTGTCGGGCACTGTGATCACCGCCGACGGGGGAGCCGGATATCGCTGACCCGGCGGAACTTTGTGCGCACAGCGACCCGTCGGTGGGTCGGCGAGCGACCAAAGTTGGGGGCTGGAGGGTCGTTGGCGGCTCAAAGTTCTGGAGGGGGCAGGGGGCTCGGAGGCTCGGATTTTGGCCGTGGCCCGGATTCCGGCTATCACGTTGACACCGATTCACAGGAGATACCCATGAGCGCCCATCGTCAGGCCGTCGACAACGTGACCACCTCGTTCGCCGCGTTCCAGACCCTCGTCGGATCGCTGACGCCCGAGCAGCTGACCGTGCAGTCGTTGTGCCCCGCCTGGAACGTCAGAGGTGTCGTCCTCCACGTGCTGGGAATCGAACACTGCCTCCTGGGATGGAAGCCGGAGGCCGATGACGAGATGCCGCCGTTCGGTCTCATCGGTCCATTCGAGAACGACCACGCCGCCGCCGACCCGGCGCGCCTGACCGAGCTGGCGAATGACATCTTCGGTCGACGGCGAGCGGAGTTGGAGTCGGCCGGCGACGCCGATCTCGATCTCCTGTGTCTGAGCCCTGTCGGTCAGGTCCCCTACGGAACGTTCATGGCCATTCGGAACTTCGACGTCTGGGTGCACCACCGCGACATCACCACGCCACTGGGCATGCCGACCGACGACGGCGGCCCGGCGGCGGAGGCGGCCATGGACCAGATCCACGGCTCGCTGGGCTACGTGGTCGGCAAGAAGATCGGGCTGCCCGACGGGATGAGCATCGTGTTCAACACCACCGGCGCGGTCGAGCGGAGCATGGCCGTGTCGGTCGACGGACGGGCGAAGGTGGTTCCGGCGATAGCCGGTCCACCGTCGGTGGAGGTTACGGCCGACAGCCTCACGTTCGCGCAGCTGGCGTGTGGTCGTATCGATCCCGACGAGGCCATTGCGGCGGGTCGGATCAGTTGGGCCGGCGACGACGAGTGGGGCGGCAGGGCGGCCCGCAACCTGGCCTTCACGATGTGATGCACGGTGCAATGAGCGATGTAGCGAGCGATGTGATCTGCGGTGTCGATGCGACGGCGGCGACGACCCCGTGAGAGTTCATGCTGTTGTTCGGGGAGCCGAACCGTCATCGGCGGTTCCAGCACTTCTCTTCCTCCACGGGGTCGGATCGTCGTCGGCGACCTGGACGTCGGTGATGGACCGCCTGGCCGACCGCTATCCCGTAGCCGCCTTCGACCTCCTCGGTCACGGTGAATCACCGACACCGGACGATCCCGAGTTGTTCACCCGCGATGCCGCGCTGGGCGATATCGACGATGTTCTCGTGGAGTTGGGCGTGCCGACGGTGTTGGTCGGGCACTCACTCGGCGGCTATCTCGCACTGGCCCACGCCGCCACCCGGCCCGACGTGGCCATCGGCCTCGTCGTGTTGAACACCGGCCCAGGGTTTCGCGACGAGGCGAAGCGGGAGGCATGGAACGAGCGGTCCCGTCGCAACGCCCACCGTTTCGGGGTGGCACCGCAGGCCGCGGAGATCAACCTGCAGCACGACGGTGTGGTCATGGAACGCCTCACAGAGATCACGGTCCCGACCCTCGTGTTGGCGGGCACGGCCGACAGGCCGGAGTACACGGGGGCCGGTGAATACCTGGCCCGAAAGATGCCCGACTGCCGGTTTGTCGCGGTCGAAGGCGGTGAACACGCGATGCACGAGACGACCCACGCCGATGAGATCGCCGAGTTGATCGACGGGCTCGTCGTCGACCGGATCCTGCCCGATCTCTGAGACGCTCCTAGCGACGCTGCCCGGCCCACGCGGTGAACTCGGTGAGTGGCCAGGAGTTCACCACCAGTTCCCTCGGCGCCCACCCCCGCTGGGCGGTCAGCACGCCATACTCCATGCGCCCGAGCTCGGAGGTGTGGTGGCTGTCGGTGTTGATCACCAGTTTGACGCCTCGGTCGACCGCAAGCCGGACGACGTCGGACGCGGCGTCGAGTCGCTGGAGAGCACCGTTGATCTCGAGCGCGACGTCATTGGCGACCAACGCATCGAGTACCGGCTCGATCTCGAGTTCGATGCCCGGACGGCGGCCGATGTATCGACCTGTCAGGTGACCGATCGAGTTCACCGTCGGGTCCTCGATCGCGGTGATCAGGCGGCGCGTCTGATCGGCGACGCTGAGGTCGAAGTGGGAATGCACGGATGCCACCGTGTAGTCGAACAGCAGGCGGAACTCGGTGTCGTAATCGAGGCCACCCTCGGCGCCGATGTTCAATTCGCAGCCGAACATGATCATCATGTCGGGGTAGCTCTCCTGAAGGGCGCGGATGCGATCCCGATGCTCGAGCATCTCCTCCCGGTTCGACCCGTTGATGGCCAGATCCTCCCCGTGATCGGTGATGGCCAGGTAGTCGTAGCCCTCGCCGGCGGCCACCGCCGCCATGTCCTCGAGGGTTGACCGTCCGTCGCCCGACCGGTCGGTGTGATAGTGGAGATCGCCTCGGATGTGATCGCGTTCGATGAGCTCCGGGAGCCCGTCTTCGGAGGCACCGGCCTCGACTTCACCGGTCGCCTCCCGCATCGGCGGCGGGATGAACGGCAAGTCGAGCGCGTCGTAAATGGCGCCCTCGGTCGTGCCGGCCACGACGCTGTCGCCGTCCATCAAACCGTATTCGTTGAGGAGCCAGCCTCGATCGATGGCCCGCTGCCGGAGCGCGATGTTGTGGGCCTTGGATCCGGTGAAGTAGAGGATCGCGGCGCCGAACTGCGACGGCGCGACGACCCGAACGTCGACCTGCAGGCCGCTCCTGGTGAGAAACGACGTCTTGGTCTCGCCGTTGACCACGATCTCGTCGACCTCGTGATGGTTGACGACCGCGTCCATCACCGCGGCCGGATCGGTCGACGCCACGGTGATGTCGATGTCACCGATGGTTTCCGACATCCGACGAAGGCTGCCGCAGTACTGGGCGTCGGTCACCGAGTCGAGTGCTGCGAGCTCCGCGGTGAGCCGTTGAGCGAGCGGAAGGGCGTCGGCGATCGGGGTCCGGCGGTCCTTGCCGGTGAGCCCCAGGCGGTCGATTGCCTTGGCGATCTTCGCCTCGCTCGTCGCCCCCATTCGCGGCAGCTCCCGAATCTGCTGGCCGTCGAGCGCCCGTTTGAGATCCTCGAGGTTCTCCACGCCCAATCGCGAACGGATCAGCTTCAGACTCTTCGGCCCGAGCCCGGGGATTCGCGAGAGTTCGACGAACTCGGGTGGATACCTGGCCCGGAGGTCGTCGAGCTTCGCCACCGATCCGGTGTCGATGAACTCCCTGATCTTGGCGGCGGTGCTCTTGCCGATACCGCTGATGGCCGTGAGCTCGTTCGCCGACAGCCCGGTCACGTCACGGCCGTGGGCTTCGAGGGCCAGCTTCGCCTTCTCATAGGCGCGAACCTTGAACGACTGCGAGCTCTCCTCCTCGAGGGTGGTGAGGGTCACCAGTTCGTCGAGCATGGCGGCGACATCGGCATTTGTGGCCATCGTCAAGAACTAGCGGCTTGCCGACCGAAATCCACGCCGGCTCCGAGTCGGTGTCGAAACCGATGCTCGTACGGGTTGATTGACGGCTGAGACCGCGGCAACCTGTTGGGGTGAAACTGTCGGCCAACCTGGGATTTCTGTGGCAGGAACTCGAGTTGTGCGATGCTATCCGGGCTGCGGCGAAAGCCGGGTTCGACGCCGTCGAGGTCCACTGGCCCTACATCACCCACGCCCTCGATGTCGCTCTGACCCTCGAGGAAACAGGTCTGCCGCTGCTGTCGCTGAACACCGTGCCCGGCAACCTGGCGGCCGGCGAGTTCGGTCTCGCCGCCGTGCCGGGGCGGGAGGTCGAGGCCCAGAGCGCCATCGACAAGGCCCTGTCCTATGCCGCCGACGTGGCGGCACGGTGGGTCCACGTGCTGTGCGGGCTGGCCGACGGCACGCAGGCCGAGGTCACCTTCATCGCCAACATGCGTTATGCCGCCTCCCGGGGCCGGGAGTACGGCATCGGGGTGCTGATCGAGCCGATGTCGGCGGCGGCCAAACCCGGCTATTTCCTCAACGACTTCGCTCAGGCGGCCGATCTCATCGACCGGATCGGCGAACCCGATGTCAAGGTCCTGCTCGACTGCTATCACGCGGCGTCCGCCGACCAGGAGCCCCTCGCCGTCGTGCGCTACCTCGGTGAGCGACTGGGGCACATCCAGTTCAGCTCCTTCCCGGACCGGGCCGAACCCGATCACGGCGACATCGACTACGCGGAACTGCTGCCACAGCTCGCGGCGGCCGGATACAGGGGCTACTTCGGAGCCGAATACCATCCGACGACCAGAACCGACGACGGTCTCGGGTGGATGGCGGCGCTTCGATAGAACGATCGAGTCAGGCGGATCGAGGGCGTCGGGCCAGCACAACCGAACCGGCAACCGCGGCCACGACGGCGGCGAAACCGGCGCCGGTCGCCAGCAGCCCCCACGGTGGGCCGGAAGCGCCCGATGAGTGGTCGAAGGACGTGTCGACGGTCGGCTCACCCCTGAAGCTGATGTGGGCGACGGCCTCGGGTCGATCGATGCTGCACAGCCCGCTCTGCCACTCACCGGCCTGTCGCCGGACACCGACGGCACGCTCGGAGCCCTCAACGATGCCTTCGAATCCGCAGGCGGCGCCGTTTGACGCGGTGACGACGATCACCGGTGTGGTGATCTCGCCGTGTACCACGTAGTCGACGTCGAATTGCCAGCGGGTTTCCAGACCGTCCTGGGTGGCGGACACCACCGTGCCGACGAACACCGCGTCGTGGTCCTCGATCCCACCGCCGAACTCCGGGTCGGGGTCGAAGGGCGCCCCGGCGCAGCTGCACGCCGCGGCCGGTCCGGCGGTGATGGCCAGCAAGGAGGCGGCGAGCGCGGCGACAAGAAGCGCTCGGACGGCGACAAGAAGCCGATCGGTTCTCATCCGATGAGACTACCGGCCGGCAGGGCACACGATCGGCCGGTCCCGTCGGTCCGCCCGTCATCGGCGCTGAATTCAGCGTTCGGGCGGCCGGCGGACTATTCTGTCGGCTACGAGAGCCGGTGACGGTCTCGAGTGGACGGCACTCCTTCGGCCGGTGGTTCGATGGGGCGTCGCGATAGGGCGACCGGGCGACGTAGTTCGCCGACTCCCTCATGTTTGCCGATGATTGTGCAACCATGAGGACGGGGGTTGAGTCGCCTCCGTGTGATGTCACGGTGCAATTTCACAGTGCAATTTCACAGTGTGATGTCACAGTGTAATTTCACAGTGTGATGTCACGGTGCGACATGGCCGACCGCGTTCACCAAACCTGGAGTAGGAGGAACGGAATGAACATCAAGGAACTCGCAGCGGAGTTCATCGGAACCCTGTGGTTGGTCCTGGGCGGCTGTGGATCGGCCGTGCTGGCCGCCCAGTTCATCACGGGCGATGGGGCGTGGGATCTGGGTATCGGGCTTCTGGGGGTCAGCCTGGCCTTCGGCCTGACCGTCGTGACGGGAGCGTATGCCGTCGGGCATGTGTCGGGTGGTCACTTCAATCCGGCGGTCACGCTCGGGTTGGTGGCCGGCGGCAAGTTCGACACCGCCAAGGTCGGACCGTACGTGGTCACCCAGGTGATCGGCGGTCTGGTCGGTGGCCTGATCGTCTACATCATCGCCAGTGGCAGGGCCGGGTTCGAGATCGCCAACACGGCCGGCACGTTCGCGACCAACGGCTACGGGGACTTCTCACCCGGTGGTTTCGGTCTCGGCTCGGTGTTCGTGGCCGAGGTGGTGCTGACGGCCATCTTCCTCATCATCATTCTGGGGGCCACGGGACGGGGAGCGGTTCCCGGCTTCGGCGGGCTTGCCATCGGCCTCACCCTGACTCTCATTCATCTCATCTCGATCCCGGTCAGCAACACCAGCGTCAACCCGGCTCGTTCGACCGCCCAGGCGGTGTGGGCGGCGGCGTTCGGCGACGGGGCCACAACGCCGCTGGCCCAGCTGTGGATGTTCTGGGTCGCTCCGATCATCGGTGCGGTCATCGGCGGCATGATTCACCGCTCGCTGCTCGACGCCGACGACTGAGCGACGACCCGGCACGCCGGGAAGTCCAATCGAGAAGTTCACTGGACAGGTGCACCGTCGCCGGGTCGTCAGATCCGGTAGCGGTGCACGGCCAGCAGCCGGGTCGGCTCCGTCGGCTCCGCACGCCACATCACCGAACCGTCGATCCCGAGTCCGGCGCCGGTGCCGGTCGTGATCGTCTGACCGTCGGTGTCGGTGAGGTTCATCGACCCGTCGAGCACGGTCACGAACTCGAAATCGGTTGTGTCGTGCAGGGGGAGCTCGGTGTTGCCCCCGTCGTCAGGGTCCATCTCGACGACAGCCGCCCCGTAGCGGCCGCCCGTTGCCGTCTCCAGTCCGAACGGCTGGACACGAACGCCGGGGCCAACAACGTTCCACGGCGAGCCCTTCGCCTCGTGGTGCACGTAACGCTGCCCGCCGTACCAACGGTCGGATGCGACACCGTTGGGCAGATCGAACCCATGCTCGACGAAGGTTGCGTGCTCGGCGGGACTCGAGACCTCGACCACGTAAAGGTCGTCGGACGCCTCGAGCACCCGGTGCCGGATGCCGGGGGCCTGAAGAATGGCATCCCCGGGGTTCAGGACGAACGGGTCGCCCTGATCCTGGTAGACGACTCGGACCCAGCCGCGGTGACAGAAGATCAGCTGGAAGTCGACATGGTGGTAGTGGACGTAGTCGGGTACCGGGCCGCCCTCGGGGATATGGATGTGTGACGCGATGAACTGGCCGTCCCACCGGCCCGGCAGAAGGTCGCGATAACGCATACCGGCGCGGCCGACGATCCACTCGTCGGCTGATCCATCGACAAAGGACGACGGAGTTCCGGCCACCTCGACCGGGCGATCAGCACGAGCGGCGACCACGGCCGGCGGAAAGGCCCGCTCCTGGTCGGATCCCAGGAGCCGGTCACCCTCGTCGACCTCCAGGAAGGCGTGACGTCGACCCTCTTCGAAAGCCTGGGTGTCGAGCCGTAGGGACGTTCCATGGGGTTCATGGCTGTTGCTCATCATCGCCCAGCGAGGGTCGTCGGCCGGACCGATGGCCAACAGCGCGAACCCGGCCTCCCGAAAGGTCTGGATGGCAGGATCGAGTTCCGGGCAGGGCACGACCCAGGCCGGTCGTACGTCGACGGGCGCCGCCGGCCTGTCGCCGTTGGAGTCGGGGGAGGGCAGAACCGGAGAGGGTGCGGTGTGATCGGTCACACGTCAAGTAAAGCGGTTGCATCTCGCCCTTGCCGTGTCGCGCGCCGTCGACCTGGTCCGGGTCAGATGGGGTCGATCAGGCCGACGAACGCACCCTGATCGTGCAGTCGGGCCACGAAGTCGGACTCGTAGGCACCCTCCGGGTCGGCCCTCAGTGCTTCATCGAGGAGTCCGGCGTCGTGTCCGACGAGGATCCGCCACCGCCCGGAGCGGACGCCTTCGAGTATGATCCTGGCCGCCTCCGCCGGTGTCGTGGGCGCGCTGGCCCGGAAGGCCGCCTCGGTCTCGGCGAGATTGGCGGTGGCCCGCCGCCCGAGCCGGGACTGGGAGTTGGACAGGATGTTGGTGCCGACATGGCCGGGCATGACGACGGCGACCTTCACGTGGGGGGCCACCAACCGCATTTCGGTGATGAGAGCCTCGGTGAAGCCGCGGACAGCGAATTTGGCCGCTGAATACGACGTGTGGGTGCGGTTCGGGCCGAGTGAGGCCCACAGTCCGTTGACGCTCGAGACGTTGACGATCTGCCCCTCGGCGGCGGCGATCGCGAGCGGCACGAACGATCGACAGCAGTTGTAGACGCCGCCCCAGCACACGTCGAATGTGAGTTCCCACGCTTCTCGATCGCCGTGCACGAAGCCTTCGACCGAGCCGATCCCGGCGTTGTTCACCAGGAGGTTGATGTGATCCGTCCCGTGGGCGGCTCGGACGGCGTCGGCTGCGTCGTCGACGGCGCGGGGATCGGTGACATCGCAGCCGTGGACCGACACGGTGACGGCCGAGTTCGGCTGGCACAGCCGGGCGGTTTCCTCGGCTGCGGCCGGGTTCACGTCGAGGAGCGCCAGCCGGCAACCCTCGGAGGCGAGCGCCACGGCGAGCTCCCGTCCGATGCCCGAACCTGCGCCGGTGATGACGGCGAGCCGTCCGGTGAAGTTGCGCATGGGTCCCGAAGGTAGAGGAGAAACCGGTTCAGGGCCACACTGAGGGATCTGACGGCGCCGGTGGGCTGTGCTAGCCTTCGCGTAGCGCGGGCACCCGGTTTCCACCGATCCCAGAGGGGGTGCCAACAGATGCCGGAATCAACCGAACTTGCGTCCATCCAACGGCGACGTGAGGCTCTGTTCGAGGCGGTCATTGGGCTGGAAGACGCACTCGCAAGCCCGATCGGCGACCACGAACGTTGGCGCCTGCGGGTGGCCATGGCGGTTGACCACGCGGTCGCCAGGATCTCCGAGCACGTGGCCCAGACCGAGGGCCCCGGAAACATACTGGACGAGATCGTGTCGGTGGCCCCCCGGCTCGATCGCAGGGTCACGCAGATGAAGGTCGACCACGAAAACCTGGAGAAGGCGGCCCACGGGTTGGCGTTGGCCGTTGCCGACCTTACCCCTGACGACGGGGCGTCGGCCGGACGGTCGGAGGATCGGGCGATAGCGGTCCGCAACCGGGCTGTCGACGTGATGGGTCAGATCGCCAGACACCGTCAGCGAGGCGCCGACCTGCTTTATGAGGCGTATTCCGTCGACCTCGGAAACAGCGCCTGAACGACCCCGCCAAGCGGGTTCGGCCCGTGAAAGACATTGAACGATGTGCTAATCGCCGTCGTCGTGGTGCCGAAAGGATCTGTGGAAATCACGACCCAAGCCCGCCGACAATCGTGGCGAACGGTGTGAACGGGCGCTAGGCTGTAGGCACGGGTGACAGGTAAACGGTGCCCGTCGGCTGCAGGCCACGACATCGGCTCCCGAAGATGATCGCCCGGTTGGTTGGATGGGTCATCCGTGAGTGCGATGGATGGGGTTGGCGCGAATGCGGCCCAGGCTCGTAGCGTCCGTGCGCTTCCGGCCACGCTACAAGATTGTTGGAGATGACGACGACCACTATGACTGCGGGACCCCTCCCGGTTTCGTCGAGCGACTTTTTTCATGTTGTGCAGGCTCACCTCGATGGTGTGGCCACAGCCGACGACATGGTTCTGCTGAACAGCCACCAGCAGCCGTGGGTTGCGGCGTTGCTTCGGCTGCTCGATGACGCGGCGATGGCGATCGACCGGGCCAACCGAGAGCTGAAAGGTCACGAACGTTCGCTGGTCGTTGCCGACTTCGAACGGGAGTGGCAACGAATCGATGAGGTCCTGACCCAACTGGTCGGACCGGCCGATACTCCCGGCGCCGAGAGCCCGCAGCCGGAGACGGCGAAGGCGGATACCGCCGACACCGGTACCGTCCAGATCCAACTGTCCTGGACCCCGGGTCGTGTCGTTGCCTGGGCCGCCGGCCACAACGCGGAAGCGGCGGAGACCGACCGGCTCCTGGCGATGCTGTCACAAGCCGGTGCCGAGTCGATCGGGTGGGAGGTCTACAACTCGATCAAGGTCCCGAACCAAGGTCGGGCTCCGGCGGTGTGGGCTCCGATCGAGTCCTGTCTCGGTTGGCTGGCGTCGCTGGGATCGGCCGCCGATCGCGGTCAGGATGCGGAGGAGCCTCCGATCCTCGGTCCGGGTGCGGTCTGGATCGGATTGGTCACCACGCTGGCGATCCGTCTGGTCGCCCAGGGCCGGATGGTCCCTCAGGTCAAGAAGGCCCGGCGTTCGGCCGACACCCCGAAGGGAACCGAGACCAGCTCCCCGTTCGAGGTCCGTTGGGGCCCGGCGCTGGTGGATCAGGCCGATCACCAGGCCCTGTGCGACAGCCTCCCCGGCTCGGTCGGTGTGATCGAGAGCCGTCCTGATGCCTCCGCCATGACCTCGGCCGTTCTCACCGATCTGATCACCGCCATCTGCCATCAGGCGGCGTCCCGACTGGATGTGCCGGCTCCACCACCCGACCCCACGTCCAAAGGCGATGTGGCGGAGAGCTTCCTGGCCCTGCTCGACGGCACACCTTTCCTCGCTCCCAGCCGCCTCGGTTCGGAACTGGCCCGCCGGATCGACCAGTGGTCGAAGCCGGTGAGCGGAAACCAGAAGTTCCAGCTCGTGATCCAACTCGATCCACCGGACGAGTCCAACGCCTGGTACCTGGCTGTCCTGGCCCCCAACACCGAGGGTCGCCTGCTTCCCGTCGAACAGGTCATGGTCAACTCGTCGAACAGCCGGCGCAAGGAGGTCGAGCAGGAATTGGTTCGACTCGAGCGCCTCTATCCGGAGCTGTTGAGGCCCGGGGCTCGTCGGCGGGGGGAGGTCGTGCTGAGCCAGGACGAGGCGTGGCAGCTGATGACCGTCGAGGGTCGCGTGCTCATCGCCGCCGGCTACGAGGTGCGGGCTCCGGCCCTGTCACGCAAGAAGCCGGCCCCAGCCCTTCGTCTCACATCCGAGGATGCCCAGGACACCGTCGTCGGGGCACAGCAGCTGGCCAACGTTCGGTGGTCGGTGGTGTTCGACGACATCGAGCTGACCGCCGATGAGATCAGCGCTCTGGCGGCCGAGGCCCGCCCGCTCATCAAGTCCCGCGGCCAGTGGGTCGAGCTCGACCAGGCCGACCTGGCCCAAGCCGCCGCCGCGCTGGCCGAACGAGCAGACCAGACCCGTCTCTCTGGCGCCGACATGTTGCGCCACGCCCTCGGGCTCGAGGGTTCGCCGTTCCCAGGTGGCGTTTCGCTGGCCGGCGAAGGGTGGGCGGCAGAGCTCCTTCAGAGCGCGGCTAGCCTGCCCGAAAATCCGCCGACGACGCTCGACGGCTTCTCCGGTGAGCTGCGGAGCTACCAGGCCGAGGCGAGAACCTGGCTGGAGTTCCTCGACAACGCCGGCCTCGGTGGCTGTCTGGCGCTCGACATGGGCCTCGGCAAGACGCCGACCGTGCTCGCCCACATCGAGGTCTCGGACCGACCCGGGCCGGCTCTCGTCATCGCCCCGCCGGCCGTCGTCGGCAACTGGGCGGCCGAAGCGGCCCGCTTCGTTCCCGGTCTCGACGTTCTCGTCCACCACGGTCCCAACCGGGCCGACGGGGCAAAGGTGGCCAAGGCGGTCGAAGCCGTCGACCTGGTCATCACCACGTACGGCACCGCCGTACGCGACATCGCCGAACTCGAGAAGATCGAGTGGGACAAGGTGGTGCTCGACGAGGCCCAGGCCATCAAGAACCCGGCGTCGGAGACCGCTCAGCAGCTGCGGCGTCTCTCGGCCCGCACCCGGGTGGCGCTCACCGGTACGCCGATCGAGAACGGCCTCGGCGACCTGTGGGCGATCATGGACTTCACCAACCCCGGTCTCGTCGGTGGACGATCGGCGTTCATCGCCCAGCTCTCGACCACCGGCGACGTCAAGCACACCGCTGAGCGGGCGCTGCGGGCTCTCAACGGGATCCTCGTGTTCCGGCGGACAAAGGCGGAACCGTCGATCGCCGCCGAGCTTCCGGATCGCATCGATGAGCTCGACCACTGCGCCATGACCCCCGAACAGATCGGTCTCTATCAGGCGGTACTCGACACCCTTGTGGTGGAGGCGTCGACGGAGGAGGGTCCGCAACGTAAGGGAGCGGTCCTGGCCGCCATCACCGCGCTCAAGCAGATCTGCAACCACCCGGCCGCCTACCAGCACGACGATGAACCGCTCGACGGCCGCTCCGGCAAGCTGGCCCGTCTCAACGAAATCGTCGACAACGTGTTCGCCGCCGACGAGCGGGTGCTCATCTTCACCCACTTCGCCACCTGGGGTGAACGTCTGGCCGAGTACCTGACCGCTCGCACCGGCCGCGAGATCAACTGCTATCACGGCGGTCTGAGCCGGGGCGCCCGCGACCGGATGGTCGCCGACTTCCAGGCCAAGACCGATGCGGGAGCGATGGTGCTGTCGTTGAAAGCAGGCGGAACCGGTCTGAACCTGACCGCCGCCAGCCACGTGGTGCTCTACGACCGCTGGTGGAATCCGGCCGTGGAGGATCAGGCCCGCGATCGGGTTTGGCGCATCGGTCAGAAGAACACGGTGATCTGCCATCGCCTCGTCTGCCCCGGCACCGTCGATGAGCGGGTCGAGGAGGTCGTCGCCGGGAAACGCCGGATCGCGGAGATGGTGCTGCCGAAGTCGAGTTCGGTCGGCGATCTCGACGCCGAGCAGCTCCAGGTGGCTCTCGGCCTCAATCCGGACCTGTTGTTGGCATCCGAGCTCGACGACCTTTCGGGTTCGGCGGGCGACAGTTCGATGAACGGCGACCCGGCCGGCAACGGCGGAGACACCGATACCAACACCGACACTGACACGAACACCGACTCCACCGCCGATGACGGTGAGACACCAGCCGACAACCGAGCCGATGGCGAAGCCAGCTCCGACGGCCAACAGGCCGTGGCGTCGGTGAGTTGAGGATCGACAGGAGCGACCGAGCATGGCCCGATCCAATCGCAGCAGCAAGAACAAGTCACGCTCCCAGAGCCGACGCCGCAAAGGCAAGGCGAGGAACCGGGTCGACCCTCAGAAGTTCTGGGGCGATCCGCAGGCACTGCCGTCGGTCGCCGACGTCGGGGTGACGATCACGACCAATCCGATTGCCGTGGTGAAGTCGCTCGGGAGGCCCCCGCTCTCGGGCCAGCAGAACGCGTCGGAGCACTACTTCACCGCGGTCTACGAGCGGGCGGTGAACCTCGGAGCCGCCCTGGCGGCCGCAGGCGATCTCATCGGCGCCGAGGATCTCACCGGGGACTGACCCGGTGCCCCGCCGGTCCCGACCCACCCGGGTTCGGTCAGCGGCGGCCCCGCCTCTCGTCCGGGGCGATCCCCGAGGCAAGGAGGTCGGTCACGCTGGATGCCTTCACCGGAGCGGCCAGCACATGACCCTGGATGTGGTCGATACCGAGCGAGCGGGCCGCGGCGAGCTGCTCGCGGGTCTCCGCCTGACAGGCGGTCACGACGATCCCTCGGCTGTGGGCGATTTCGCACACGGTGGTGGCCAGATGCTGGTAGACGGTGTCGCTGACCAGCGAGTGCACGATCGCCCCGCTCAGGTTGATCGAGCTCAGAGGCAGCCTCTGCAGCCGGCCCAGCGAGATCGTCGTCAGGCCGATGTTGTCGAGGGCGATCTCGACATCGAGCTTGCGAACCGGTTCCAGCATGGACGTGACCACCGCCTCGTCGAGGAGGGGGCTGTCGTCGATCTCGATGCCCAGTTTCACCTCGGGGTAGCGGTTGCGGAGTTCACCGAGCGACCCGGCGAAACCCCGGTGGCAGAATTCGCTGTAGGAGACGTTCAGCCAGAGTGTTCCCTCGCTGAGCCAGCCGTCGCGAAACCACGTCACGGCCGCTCCGGCCGCCCGGTCCCGCAGCCGATGACCCATCTCCACCATGAGGTCGAGTTCATCGGCGATTCGCAGGAACTCGGGCGGGGGAATGGTACCGAGCTTGCTGTGCTCCCATCGGGCGAAGGCCTCGATTCCCACCACCCGGTCGCCGCCGGTTGTGCCTCGAGGCTCGAACGCCAGGGAGATGTCGTTTGCGGCCACGGCGTCAGGCAGCGCGTCGCGGGTCTGGAGCTCGCGCACGATCCGCTGGTGGACATAGTCGTTGTAGATCAGGAACGGAGCCGCCCTGGTGGTCTGGGTCAGCGTGACGTTGGCCGCCTCGACCGCCAGCTCGCCGTTCGTGATGTTGCCACCGAGAAACGCGGCACCGAGCTGTGGCGCCAGCGCCAGCGTCTCGGGGCCACCGGTGAGGATCCCGGACAGCCCGGCGAGCAGCCGACCCATGACTCGCTCGGCCTCGACCCGCCCGCTGCCCCCCATGAACCCGATCAGCTCATCCGGGGCGATGATGTGCAGAACCAGCCGGGGATCGATCGATGTTGCTATCGACGTTGCCAGCGCCGCCATGTCGGTCTCGTTCGGTCGAGGGGTCGTCTCCGAGCGGCGGGTGAGATCGAGTCGACGTAGCGAGATGGTGAAGACGGCGACGTTCGCATCCGAAACCTTGCGTTCCTCGACCGCATGGTCGAGCGCGCGATGCCACTCGTCGATGCTGTCGACAACCCCGCTGGTGACCGGCGGCGTCTCCGGTTCGGCTGCCCGGGTCGGCGACGAGGTGCGACCGGCCCGCAGGTTGCGCATCTTGAGCGGGCGGGTTGGAGGATTGAAAGCAGGGTCAGGCATCGGGTTCTCAACGCAGGGCGTGGGTACTTCCTACTCTTCGGCCTGTTCAAGACCAAACTGAGCCGGAAAACCCGATGATCAGGCCCGTTTGCCGGTGCGCAGGAGAAAAAAGAGCCGGACCCGGTGACTGACCTTGAGAGGCGAGCAACCGGGTCCGGCTTTAGCGCTGCGGGCAGACGAATGTGCGGCGGATCTCGAGTTGCCCGGATCGGTCCAGCAGGCGGAAAGGACCGATGCGCTGATAACAACTATGCACCGCCCAGCTTGCAGAAACATTGGAAGCCGATTGGATGAGTTGTGAGTAGTTTCGCCCACCGTCACAGGCCCGGGGACCCGTCGATCGCGTCAGATCGCCTGGCGGTCGAGCCAGCCGAGATCGAGGCCGATGGCGAGCTCCTTGGCCTGGCGCAGCAGGCTTTCGACCTCGTCACGGTCGGTGTAGTCGGCCGCCTGCTTGGCCTGGGCGACCAGGGCCTGAACAGCCAGCGGCTTCCCGCCGAACGACAACGCAGCGGCCACTGCCCGATCGAAGGCCTCGTTGGCCAGTGATCGGTTTCCAACCGTCGATGCGGCCAGGCCGAGGTAGTAGCTTGCAGGACCGAGCAGAATCGAGTTGTTGTTGGTCACCAGCATCTCGTCGCCCAGGTCCTCGAGAATGGGCAGAACGGTTGCCGCCACCGTTGGACGCAAGAGCACGGACGCAGCCGTGGCCACTCTGGCTGCAGCAGCCTCGTCGACCGACCGTGATCGGCCGATCGAGATTCGCTCCACCGCTTGGTCGAGGAACTCCTGAGCCGGATCGAGATCTCCGACATGGCAGAGCAGCGCCGCCTTGGTCGCGGGCTCCATGGTCGAGCGGATCAGCTCGCGATTGATGGCGTCCATGTGCGATGACTGGGCCAGGAGTCGGCCGAGTTCGGTTCTCTGCTCGACCTGGATGGCCGCGAGGTCGACGGGAACCGGACGGTCGGCGCCGTGATTGTTCGCCAAACGTTGTTCCGCCTCGCCCAGGTCGCCGGTCCATAGATAATGACGGATGGTGAGTACCCGAGCGGCACCGATGTCCACCTCGGTGCCGAGGGTCTTGGCCTCGGTCCACAGTCCGCGAACCAACGATGCCGCTTCATGAACCCGTCCCAGCTCCAGCATGGCCTGGTGTTCGACGAATCCGAGCATGAGTCGCTCGTTGAGGTCCGACTCCTCATCGAGCACCTGGTGCACGTAGTCGATCCGGCTCCTTGTCGGGATCACCCGCCCGAAGCGCCGGAGGAACGTCTGAACGGCCATCGCCGCGACGAGGGGGGTCTCGAGTCCCTTCGCCTGTTCGACAAGGCTCTTCGCCTTCTTCAGCGACGCATTGCTCGGCCGCAGCGATCCGCTCAACCATTCGAGCTCGATCTCCAGCACCGGCAGTGCGTCACTGTCGCCCGGAAGTGCGCTCACCGCTCGTTCCAGCAGTTCCACTGTCTCCCGGTCACGATCGATCACCAGGCGGCCACCGGGCTGAGGGTGGGGGGAGAACCCGGCCACGTTCAATGCCGTCACGCCCAGCTGACGGAGGTCCTGTTCGGTGACCGAGGTGTTCGCTCCGGCTTTGCGCCCGAGGGGGGCGACGACGGCCAGCGCGAGCTTGAGCGCCGATCGGGCCCAACGCTGTCCGGCCGGACGGTCTCCCTGCTGGTTCGCCCTCCAGCCGAGGAAGATGGCGGCCCGGCAGGTGAGCGGTCCCGGAGACTTGCGGGCCTCGGCCGCGTGGATCTCGGCCCGGGCCAGCGCCTCGAGGGTGTCGAGATGGTCGTCGTCGAGGCTCATGAATCCAGGGCCGGCACTGGAGAGACGAAGCCCGAGGTCGAGCGCTTCGCCCCGGTCGAGGGGACTCGACGCCAGGGCCAGATGTTGAAGTGCTCTGAGCGGATCGCCGTCGGCGAGAAACCGTCGTCCGATTTGTCCGTGCAGCCACGCCCGGTCAACGGCCAGGAGCGTCTCCACCAGCGCCTCCCGCATGATCCGGTGTCGGAACTGGAACCAGCCGCTGTCCGGGAGTTCCAGCAGAAAGCCCTGGGATACGGCGGCGCGGACGATGTCGTGGCATTGTCCGCGGTCCACGGCAACACTCTGTGGTGAATCCGGCGGCGGCGACTCGACGAGGTCGGCGAGCCACCCCAGGGCGAAGGGTCCGTCGAAGGTGCCGGCCACCGCAAGGATCCAGTCGGCCGCCGCGCCGAGTCGATCGACTTGGCCGACCGCCGATTCCTGGAGGGGCTGACCGGAGTCGCCGCCCGTGGCGGGATCGCTTTGACGGCGACGCAACAGTTCGTGGACGAGCGCAGGATTGCCGGCTGTCGCCTCCCTCAGATCGTGGGCTTCGCCGATGTCGAGCTTCTGACCGGCATGTCGGGCCAGCTCGTCGATGGCCGGCACATCGAGGCCCGCCAATCCGATCCGGAGGACGTGGGGGAGCGTCGCGAGTTCCCGGAGGCCGCGAGGATCGTCGGGCGGGAGCGTCGCCTGCTGCCAAGCCACGAGAATCATCATCGGTAGGTGGCCGAGGCGGGTCACGAGATACCTCGTGGTGTCGACCGATCGTTGGTCGGCACGGTGCAGATCGTCGATGACGACGACCAGCGGCTTGCCTGTGGCCGCCGCCTCGACGTACTCGACGATGGCCATCATGACGGCCTCGTCGTCATACCCCTCGGCGCGAGCCGGGTCCAAACCCAATGCCCCCTCGATGTTGGGCCCCAGCGCATGCAGCGGGGCGAACCGTGCCTGTTCGCGGGGCTTGCCGGCCACCGTGGGACCGATCCTTCGGTTGGCCAGGTCGGCGACGATCTGACGCCATAGCCAGAACTTGGGTGCCGCGAACTCGGTCCCTACCGCCTTGGTGACCTGAACCTGGTCGGCTCCGAGCAGGCGAGCCGCCTCGGCCATGACGGCGGTCTTGCCGACCCCCGGCTCACCGGTGACCACGGCGACGGCCAGGCGGCCATCGTCGAGACGCTCCCGAAGCGCAACGATCTCGGCCAGTTCCTCCTGGCGGCCGAAAACGGTCGTCCCGTCGGTGGGCCGCTTGAGGAACCACTGGCCGGTGATGCGGGCCGACCGGGTTCCGGCTTCGTTTTGGCGACCCCTGCGGTCGAGTCCACGGTCGGATGCGTGGCGTCCATGAAGGCCGCCCTCGATGTCGTCGAGTGCTTCGGCGCCGAACCCGCCACCGACCGATGACGGCCCTGGTGACGGGCCCGGATCCGGCCGATGGTCTCGAAGCTCCGGATCGTGGTTGAGGATCTGGAGTTCGATGTTGGCGATCCGGGGGCTGGGATCGATACCGAGGGAGTCGATGAGTCGCTGGCGAAGCTGTTGACCCAGGGCGAGAGCGGCCGACTGCCGTCCGGACCGATAGAGGGCGATCATGCCGAGTTCGGTGAGGCGCTCACGGAACGGGTGGCCGGCGATCGCCTGTTCGATGTCGGACGCAACGGAAAGATGGTCACCACGACCCAGTTGGGCCTCGTACATGAACTCGAGGGCAACGGCGCGAAGCTCCTCCAGCCGGTTGCGGTGAGCCGAGAAGAACTCGGAATCGGGCACACCCGACAGGGGCTCCCCCTGCCACAGCGAGCGGGCCTGGCGGAGCTCGGCGGTGGCCGACGCGTACTCACCGTTGTGAAGCATCGCCCTGGCGTTGTTGACCGCCGTCTCGAAACAAACCCAATCGATCTGGGACGGTTCGACGTCGAGGCGGTACCCGGCCGACGCGCTGGTCAGGATGCTGTCCTGACCCCGCTGCTTGCGGTCGGGCTCAATGAGACGCCGCAGGTTCGAGATGTAGCTGCGGATCGCCACATCGGGCCGGTTGGGAATCTGGGTGTCCCAGATACTGTCGACGAACTGATCGAGCGAAACCACGTGACGAGGCGTGAGTAGAAGGCGCGCCAGAACGGCGGCCTGGCGGGGGCCGCCGAGCGCGACCGGTTCCCCGTCGATCCGTGCCGAGACAGGCCCGAGCAGGAAGAACTCGGGACGTGGCGAGCTGTGGGAATCGGAAGAATGCGAAGCGCTGTTGGCCATGAAGTGGTCGCGTGAATCCAGCCGTCAATGCCCGGACCCACCGGCCGTAAATCTAGTAGGTTCGACAAGCTTCTGCCCGTTCTTCGCCGCCCCCGGGAACAAATACCCCTGCGATTTCATCGCGGTTTTCGAACAAAGCTGGCCCGAGCGAACCGTCGCGTGACAAGGTTGGGCCCATGACGGATTTCCAGACGGCACAGACCGTCGAACTGCTACAGGTTCTCATCCGGAACGGTTGCGTCAACGAGGGCCACGCCGACTCGGGTGGCGAAATACGGAACGCTGACGTCTTGACCTCCCTGCTGGAGGAAGCCGGTCTTGACGTGGAACGTTTCGAAGCACACCCCGGGAGGGTTTCGATCGTGTCGCGTATCGAAGGACGGGATCCCGACGCACCGGCGTTGTGTTTGATGGGCCACACCGATGTCGTACCGGTCAACCCCGATGGATGGCGAAACGACCCGTTCGGAGGTGAACTCATCGACGGGGAGGTCTGGGGTCGCGGCGCCGTCGACATGCTGAACATCACATCGTCGATGGCGGTTGCTTTCGCAGCTCTGGCCCGCGACGGTTTCCGGCCCACCGGCGACTTGATCTACTTCGCCGTCGCCGACGAGGAAGCCGGTTCCGCCTACGGGGCCCAGTGGATGGCCGACAACCATCGTGATGTGATCGCGGCCGACTATGTACTGACCGAGAACGGTGGCCTGCACGGTGGTTCGCCGGAAGCCCCGATCATCAACGTGAACGTGGCCGAGAAAGGCGTGGCCTGGCGACGGCTTCGGATCCCCGGCACCCCCGGTCACGGCTCGATGCCCTTTCGCACCGACAATGCGCTGGTCAAGGCGGCCGCCGTCGTGCAGCGGCTGGCCGAGTACCGCCCGCCCGCCCGCTTCAGCGAGCTGTGGGCCGGCCAGGTCGCGGCGATGAACATCGACGACGAGATGAAGGCGATCCTGCGGGACGAGAACCGTATCGAGGGCCTTCTGGCCGCCATGCCGAACGAGGGCTCCGCCGGTTTCCTCCACGCCTGTACCCACACGACGTTCTCGGCCAACGTCGTCGACGGTGGCGGGATGAAAACCAACGTCATTCCGGACAGTGTGGACCTCGAGGTCGACATCAGAACGCTGCCCGGTGAGGACGCCGCGTCGGTTGAGGGCCACCTCCGTGAGGCCCTGGGGGATCTGTGGGACAAGGTCGAGGTCGAGGTGATCATGAACGACCCGGCGTCGATATCGCGCACCGACAATCCGCTTTGGGAGGCGCTCGAGCGGGGCGTCACCGCCGAGTTCCCGAATGCCAGGCTCAACCCGGGCATGACCGTCGGGTTCACCGACGCCCGGGTCTACCGGGACATGGGCTCGATAGCCTACGGAGCGGGTCTGTTCAGCCCCGACCTCGAACCGGGCGATTTCAGTCGCCGGTTCCACGGCCACAACGAGCGGATCGATGTCGAGTCGCTACGGCTCACCACCAACCTGTGGCTGAACGTGGCTCGGGATCTACTCGGCTGACCGGCGCTCGCTCGGGGTCGGCGGAATCAGTCGCTACCCTGAAATGGCGGATCGCTGTGCGCAAGCGACCGGCCGGACAAGGAAGGGGACCCAGTGGCAACTCGATCGAGGCGGTCGGCATCGGAACGGGCCCGACACAACCGTTGGGCCGTCCTCCAGTGGACACTTCTGGCACTCGTGGCGGTGCTGGTGACCATCGCCCTGTTCGTGTTCGTCGACAGTTCCGGGGTCACCCACACCAACTGAGCACGTCGTCGAGGCCTGATCAGACCTCGATAACGGCAAGTTCGCCGTCGCTGTAGCGGCGGCGCAGTACCTTCTTGTCGAATTTGCCGACCGATGTCTTGGGCACCTCGTCAATGAAGCACCACCGGTCGGGCAGCCACCACTTCGCCACCTTCGTCTCGAGATGGGCCCGCAGATCGCCGGGATCGACCTCGGCGTCCGGCGCCACGACCACGCAGGCCAGCGGCCGCTCATCCCAGCGGTCGTCGGGAACACCGACGACGGCGGCCTCGACCACGCTCGGGTGGCCCATCAACTCGTTCTCCAGATCCACGCTGGAGATCCATTCCCCGCCCGACTTGATGACGTCCTTGGCCCGATCCGAGATCTGGATGAAACCGTTCGGTTCGATCGAGCCCACGTCGCCCGTCCGGAGCCAGCCGTCCCGGAACTTCTCGTCGGCGTCGTCGAGATAGTAGCTGCCGGTGATCCACGGGCCCCGAATCTCGATCTCACCCTGGGCCACCCCGTCCCACGGCAACTCGGTGCCGTCGTCATCGCAGATCCGGACCTCGACTCCGGCCAGGATCCGGCCCGTTCGCGCCCGCCACGCCATCGCGTCTGCCGGATCGACGTCGGACGGGATCCGGGCGATGGCGGCCAGGGGGCTGGTCTCGGTCATGCCCCACCCTTGCACGACGGTCACGCCGAACACCTCGTCATAGGCCCTCATGAGGCTGGCCGGCACCGCCGAGCCACCGCAGACGATCTCCCGGATGGAGCTCAGGTCGGCTTCGGGTCGGTTGTGCAGGAGATCATTCAGCACGGTCGGTACCGCACCGGAGTAGGTCGGTCTGGTGGCCTCGATGATCTCGGCCAGCGGCGCGGCCTGAAGATACTGCTGGGGCATCACCATGTCGGCCCCGGTGAGCCAGCCGGCATAGGGCATGCCCCAGGCGTTGGCGTGGAACATGGGGACGATGATGAGCAGGCTGTCGTCCATGGTGAGACCGAGTGCCCGGGTGGCGTTGACCCCGAAGGAGTGGAGGTAGGTGGAGCGGTGTGAGTAGGCCACGCCCTTGGGGTTGCCCGTGGTGCCGCTCGTGTAGCACATGGCGGCGGCCGACCACTCGTCGATCTCCGGGTAGTCGAAGCCGCCGTTCTCGACCGCCAGCAGCTGGTCGAGATCCAGGGTGGAGCCGAGACCCGAGGTGTCACCCGGTCCGACGGTGATGATGTGCTCGACGGTTGTCAGCGACTCCCGCACCTTGGCCAGGAGCGGTGCGAGTGAACCGTCGACGATGATCACCTTGTCGGCGGCGTGATTGATGACATAGGTCAGCTGCTCCGGGAACAGACGGATGTTGAGTGTGTGGAGTACAGCCCCCATCGATGGCACCGCCATGTAGGCCTCGAGATGATGCTGGTTGTTCCAGCAGAAGGTCCCGACCCGATCGCCGACTCCGACACCGAGGCGGTGCAGCGCGGCCGCCAACCGATCGGCGCGCTCCGCCACGTCTGCGTAGGTGGCGCTGACCGGACCGTCGGCCGTCCACGTGGTGACCTTGGAATCGGCGTGGATGGTGCGGCCGTGGCGGAAGATTGCAGGCACGGTGAGCGGAAACCGCTGCATGGTGCTGGTCAGAGGCTGTGACATGGCCACCATGGTGGCCCAGTCAACGTTTGCGGGCCAAGCCGATCCCGTAGAAGGCGACCGCCGCCGCAGAGCCGACGTTGATCGAGTCGACCAGGCCCGACATGGGGATCTTGACCCGGATGTCCGCGGCGTCGAGCGCCCCTTCGGTCAGACCCGGTCCTTCGGCGCCGAGCATGATCGCCACCCGATCGTCCGGGTCGAGTTTGATCTCGTCGAGCGGTACCGCATCGGGTGCCGGGGTCAGCGCGACGAGCTGGAATCCCGCCCGGCGGACGGGCTCGAGTCCCTCGGGGAACGGATCCAGCCGGCTGTAGGGCAGCGAATAGGCCTCGCCCATCGACACCCGCCCGCAGCGCCGGTACAGGGGATCGCTACACGTCGGGTCGATGAGAAACGCATCGACGCCCAGCGCCGCGGCGCAGCGAAGAACGACCCCGAGGTTGGTCGGGTTGTTGGTGTTCTCCATCACCGCAACCGTTCGCGCCCCACTGGTGGCGGCATCGAAGTCGAGCAGCGGTCGACGTCGAAAGCAGGCCAACACGCCGCGGTGGAGGTGATAGCCCGTGATGCGAACCAGCACCTCGGGTCCGCAGGCATACAGGGGAACGTCGCCGGGAATCGTGACCGGGAGCGGTTTGGTCCGCTTGGCGTCGACCAGCATGGACTCGAGCCGGTATCCGGCTCGCATTGCTCTCTCGACGACGATGTCGCCCTCGGCGATGAACACCCCCGCCATGTCACCGTCGGGGCGCTCTCGGACCTGGCGCAGTGTGTGATCGCGAAGCCCCTGGAAAACGTCGATGCGCGGATCAGCGGGGTCGTCGATCTCGATGCGCATCGCTCAGGTAACGGTTCAGCCGGTCGGCGGGCCCCGTCAGTCGCGGGGATAGACGGCGACGTCGGGTCCGACGAACTCGCTGAACAGCTTCAGGATCTCGCCGGGCTCAGCATGGCGACCGGTGTCGGCCTTGCTGTACAGCTTCTCCCCGTCGACGATCACGTCGAAGACACCCTTGTCGCCGGTGATCAGGGTCAGATCGGAGATGACGTGCTGATAATCGGTGAGCAGATCGGAGGTCGCGCTCACGGCGCGGGCCGAATAGTCTCAAGGGACGCAGTAGGTGATGTCGATCTTGTAGCTCTTGGTGCTCATCGGTTCCATCGTACCGGCGGGTCGTATCATCGGCGGCATCGTGGCCGGACCGATCGGCCGAACGCTGTGCCTTCCTGTGGGTCTGGTCGGTGCCGGCCGGTCCGCAACGCACTATTCTTGTGGTCGAACCGACCAGCCGGCACGACGGCATGAACGATGAACGGGCAGCCATGAACGGGATTGTGATCTACGAGAGCCTCACGGGAAACACCAAGGCCGCGGGCCACATCATCGCCGACGAGCTGACAGCAGCCGGCATCGAGACCGTGGCCTGCCCGATCACCGCCGTCGACCTGCAGGCCCTGTCCGACGCCGATCTGGTTGTGGTCGGATCCTGGACCGATGGGGTCTTCTTCTTCGGTCAGCGACCCGGCCGTGCCGGTCGTCTGGCGGCCAAGCTGCCGCGCATCGACGGCAAGAAGGCCGTGGTGTACTGCACGTACGCGCTGGACTGTGGGGCAACGCTCGACAAACTGGCCCGGATCGTGCGCATGGGCGGCGGCGACGTCGTCGGCGGTTACGCCATCAAGCGCGACGATCTCTTCGGCGGATCGAAGGAGTTCGTCGACCGCCTTCTCGGCGCGCTCGACGAGGCCGCCTAGCTTCGACCCCGTCTCTCCGAAGGCGTTCACCCCACTTCCGGCGGTTGTGGCCCGCCGTTTTGGGTGGTCTGGGGCCGCCGGTTCGGGTGGGGGCCACAAGACGATTCGCAGTGTCACAGGCCGTGAGCAGGATTGTCGCATGGCGGTTGACTACACGAAGAAGGTTCTTGTCCTTGCCGGCAAGTCCGGCGGCATCTGCACTCGCAAGGGTCTGCTGGTCGAGGGGTTGACGGCGCGGGCCATCGAGCGGCGGGTCAAGTCGGGGATTTTGACCCGAGTCGGTGATGGCATCTACGCAGTTCCCGTGCTGACCGGTCCCCTCACCGAGCTCTACCGGGCCACTGTTTCGGTGCCGAAGTCGGTGGTGTCGCGGCGAACGGCAGCCGAGGGGCTCGCCTTCGACCGGGCAGCGATTGGCACCGGCCCGACAACCGAGATCCACATCACGGCTCCGCACGGTTCGAGTCGAACGGTGCCCGGAGTGGTGGTGCACGAAACCCGTCTCATGCACGAGGCCGACGTCGTCGAACTCGCCCCCGGCCTGCCGGCGACCTCTCCGGCGCGAACGATCGTCGATCTGGCCGGAGAGATGTCGATCCGTCGGCTACGACATCTCGTGCAGGTCCAGGTCCGTGCCGAGCGTCCCTCGGCCGTCGAACTCCATGCCTGCTTCGAGGCACTTCGCCGGCGTGGCCTCCCAGGTGTCGCCAAGCTCGAACACGTTCTGGTGGAGCTGTTCGCCGCTGAGCCCGTGGCGGCGTCCGAACTCGAGGCCAGGGTCATGAGGGCGCTCGCCGCTGCCGGGATCACCGGGTTCGAGCAACAGTTCAAACCGCCGTGGTACGACGGTCGCCGGGGCATCGTCGACTTCGCCAATCCAGGTCTGCGAATCGTGCTCGAAGCCGATGGTCGGCGTTGGCACGACAGCATTCAGGCAACGGCCGACGACCACCGAAGGGATCGCCTGGCGGCATCGCATGGCTGGATTACGCTTCGGGTCGGGTGGTCGGAGATTGTCGAGCGCCCCGCGGCGACGATGAACGAACTCGAGACCGTCGTCAGGCGGCGAAGGCTCGAGATGACGCCGGCGGCGTGATCGCAGGCATCTGTCTCTCAACGGCGCTCGACGACGAAGTCGACGCTCCCGCGCCTGGATCCGTTCCGGCGGTTGTGGCGCGCGGTTTGGGTGGTCTGGGGCCGCCGGTTTGGGTTGGAGGAGGGCCCGAGTGTTGGGTGGGCGTCGGCGAAGGGGTGGGCCCGAAGACGAGGTTCAGTCGTCGAACCCGAGGAAGCTGGAGCCGTCGGACCTGGTGGGATCATGCGTTTGCTGGGTCCCATCATCCTCAGGGCGGGACGAGAGCGCCCGCCAAAGCGCCCGATACGACGGGTACTCGATCTGGGGCACGACCCATCCGGAGGCCACCAGCTCATCATGCAGCCGGGGTAGGTTCCGCCACGGCACGCCCATGTCAACGTGATGGGCGAGATGCCAACCGGTGTTGTAGGGAGCGATCCAGAAGCGGGGGAGCCAGGTCTGGCGGACGACATGGGTCGTCTCCCGCCGATCCCTCGATCTCGTGAGCCCACCATGCTCAGCCAGGGCTCGGAGACGGTTCGACACCTTCCAGCCGGTCGACCAGGCGACGAACCACACCACGTACATCAGCGGCCGACCGGTGGCCACAGACACGGCGATCATGACGAACTGAACCGCCAGGATCTGCAACGCCTCCGGCTTCCGCCGTCGGATGGCATGGATCAACACCTTCAGATTCTTCCAGGCGCTGATGCCGACCGCATCACGCACCAGCTTGCGGCGAAGTGAGGCCCGAGTGATCGGGTAGCCGTCGTACAGGGAGAAGTCGGGTTCGTCGGGCCCCATCTCATCCCGATGGTGGGCGAAATGAGCCCGGCGGTAGGCGAGCATCGCCTGCAGCGACGGATACGCCAACAGCCACCGCCCCGCGAAGTCGTTGATCCGCTGGTTCGAGAACAGGAGTCGGTGCGCCGCCTCGTGACCGAGGATGTTGAGCAGCGCGTGGCCGCGGACCATGAGCACGCACGCTCCGAGATAGGCCCACCACGTGTTCAGCCAGCCCGCCGCCGCCACCACACCAAACGTCTGGACCAGCGCAAGGGTCAGGGTGAGCGCGTTGGCGGGATTGTTGATTCGGCGGAGTTCGTCGCGCAACTCCCGCGTCGGCTTGGCCCGTTCGTTCAGACGTTCGGTGGGCAACGTGTCGGGCAGCAGCTCCGGGCCCGGGACCATGCCCGCCTTCGGAGTCCGGACCGGCCGGTCACGGCCACTCCGCTTTGCCTCCACTTCCGGGCGACTGGCAACTGAACCGTCCATACGTCCACTCTACCACCGACGCGCTACAATGTCTGATCGATATGATCGCTTTGTGTAACTTCCGGCGGCGTTGTCAAAGATGTCGACGCCGCGCCGGTCGTCGGCGATGACAGCCGCGGGGACCGGCCGTCCGGCTTTCAGCGCTCGATCGTTGGCTCTGTCGTTGCTGTTGGGATCTCATCCACCACGCCTCCGAACCGGTGTCCTCGTGACCAGCGGCGAACTCTTCGGAATCAATGCCGGAACGATGCGAACCGCGCTGTCCCGAATGGCGGCGAAGGGAGAGCTCACACCGACCGGGGACGGTTACGAGCTGGCGGGCAGGCTGATCGAGCGTCAGGCCCGTCAGGACCTGGGCCGCCGCGCTGCGACTTCGACCTGGGACCGGCGCTGGTACACCGTGACCCCGCTGCATACCGCCCGAGAGTTGGCCGACCGTCGAGACCTGCGGCGGCGACTCGAGCGGGCTGGATTCGGCGAGCTTCGTCCCGACTACTGGCTGCGACCCGCCAATCTCGAGCTGCCCGAACTCGGTTCCGACCTCCTGGTGACCGTGGGGGACCTGGTCGTGGCCGATCTCGACGGGCTGGTCATCGAACTCTGGCCCCTCGCCGAACTCGAACGTGAGGCACAGCGGCTGCTCGCCGAGGCCCGCCGGCTCGTGGCCCTCGAGGCCGACTTCCCGCGAGCCCAACCCGATGTCGATCCTGCCCCATGGCTGATCGACGCCTTCACGACGTCGGCCGACATCGTTCGCTTCCTGACCCGTGAACCCCGGCTGCCGCCATCGCTGCTGTCGCAACCGTGGGCCCCGGACGTCTTGCGACGCGAGTACGAAGGCCTGGAGCGGCTGTTCCAGGCCCATCTCGCCCACTTCCTACGGGCCCAAAGGGCCGCCGCTACCAGCCCGGCGGTCGCCGAAAGCCACCGGTGATCGACTCGACGACGGCCGCAGCCGCCAGCGCCGTATGATCCTCCAGGTACGGACCAACCACCTGAAGGCCCATCGGAAGCCCGGACGAGTGAAGCCCGATCGGCACGGCGGTGGCCGGAAGATGCACGACGCCGAACAAGCCCATCCACCGCATCTGATCGACGTAGGGACGAGGCTGTCCCGCGACCTCGATCACCCGGGCGCTCATCGGCCGGCTGTGGTCGTGGGGAATGGCGACCGTCGGAGAAATCGGAGCCAGCACGACATCCCAATCCTCGAAGAACTCCCGCCAGCGGGCCCGCATCTGGAGCCGGCGTTCGTTGGCCGACAACCAGCCCCGGTGCCGTAGCGTGGCTCCGGCCACGCCGAGGCCGCCCTCGACCGGTTCGCCGTTGCTCAGCCGTTCGGCCATCTCCTCGATCTGGGCGGGTGTCCAGCCTCCGGAGACGGCGGCACCGAGGAGATCGTCGAAGACCCGGTCGGCCTTGGCGAAATCGAAACCCGACGGTCGGGCGTGCGGTGAGACCACGGCCCCGGCCTGCTCCAGGCCCTCTGCGACCGACTCGATCGCGGAGGAGATCTCCGGATCGACGGGACAATACGGATCGTCGGCCCACACTGCGACCCGCAGGCCATGAGCGTCGAGACGGCGCGCCGGCGGCAGGTCGAGGGACCAGGCAACGGCGTTCCAGGTGTTCGGGCCCGCCATCAGGTCCAACGCGTCCCGGCAGTCGGCCACGGTGCGGGCCATCGGTCCGATGACGGCGATGTCGGCCTCGGTGTAGGTGCCCGGCGGGCCCGGTATCTGGCCGCGGCCCGAGACGACGCCCCAACTCGGCTTGTGCCCGACGATGCCGCACATGGCGGCAGGATTGCGGATCGAGCCGGCGATGTCCGATCCGACCTCGAGCGGGGTGAAACCGGCGGCGACCGCTCCGGCCGAACCACCCGAGCTCCCTCCCACGGTCCGGGAGACGTCCCATGGGTTGCTCGATGTGCCGAACAGTTCGTTGAAGCTCTGGACATCCCCTGCGTAGATCGGGAGGTTGGTCTTGCCGTACACGATGGCACCGGCTCGGGTCAGGCCCGCGACCGAGTCGGCGTCGCGGTCAGCCACGAAGTCCGACAGCTCCGGGGCTCCCGAGGTGGTTCGAAAACCGTCGACCATCAGGGAGTCCTTGATCGTGATCGGTAGTCCGGCGAGCGGGCCGAGCTGCGATTCACGGTCGTTTCCCGACGTTGCCGCCAACCGGGCCCGACGGCTGTCCACCGCGTCAGCCGAGGCCAGCGCCCGCTCGGGATCCAAGGTCACGACAACGTTGATTTCACCGTTTCGGGTGTCGACGCGCTCCAGGAGGTGCTCGAGGATCTCCCGCGATGACAATGTTCGTTCGGTCAGCCGCTTCATGAGGTCGGCGACGGACAGGTAGTGGGGTGCGTCATCGGTCGGAATCACCCGGCCCAAGCTAGCGTTGTCAACCGCGGTCGGACGACGCGCAGCGCCAGCCGGGCCCCGGATCGGCGCCGACCGGCCACGAGGGCCCGGACGGTCAATCAAAACCATCCGTGGCGCAAGCCCCTCCGCTGTCTACTATTGACGGAAACATGGCCTACTCGGTGGGCGGAGCAGCTGGACGTGGGAGAGAACATGTCAGGAAAATTGGGGCGTCGGGGGTTGACCGTGGTGCTGGCCGCTGCCGGACTGCTCCTCGCCGGGTGCGCAAGCCGGCCCAGCGCCGACGCACTGACGGAGTCGATTCTCGAAGCGGCCGACGTCGATGCCACCGTCTCCCTCACTGAATCCCAGGCCCGCTGCATCGCCGACGAGCTGCTCGACAGCGGCCTGTCCGACACCACGGTGGCCGGCCTCGCCGAGAACTTCGATCAGCCCGAGGTCCTGGCCTCCGACGCCGACACGGTCGAGTCGACCGTGGCCGAGGCGGCCATCGTCTGCGCCGACTCGTGATCGTCGGCGCCGGCGCCTGATGGGACGACACCCCAGGTGACACAGCCGGTCCGGTCGATCAGACAACATCGGTGCTCGAAATGATGCAAGACCAGTTTGGCGACCTCCTGGCCGATCTGCACGCGTGGTTTCGGCGGCGGGCTGCCATCGGACCACGCAGCCGCAGAGCCCGCCGGTTCTCCTCGTTCGGTGCCGGATCGGTCATCTGCTTTCCGCCCGCCGCCCTGTTCGGGGAGGAAGGTATCAGGATCGGTCGTGACGTGATGATCGGGCCAAACGTGTCGCTCAGTGCCGGGATGGCGCCCGGTCAGCCACTGATCAGTGACCGAATCGTCGTCATCGGCGACCGATGCCTCATCGGGCGAAACTCGAGCATTGGTGGACACCTGAGCATCGAGATCGGTGATGACGTCTCGTTCGGACCCAACGTGTTCGTGACCGATCAGAATCACTCGGCCGCCGATCCGACCGTGCCGGTCGGACGTCAGGCCGCCCCGGAGCGGCCGGTGTCGATCGGTTCGGGTTCTTGGATCGGCACCAATGCCGTGGTGTTACCTGGCGTGACCATCGGACCGGGTGCCATCATCGGCGCCGGCGCGGTGGTCACGCGCGACGTGCCACCGGGAGCGGTGGCCGTTGGCGCGCCGGCTCGGGTGATCGTGGAAGGAACGACCTCGGCCGTTACGGGTTCGAGACAGCGAACGGATCGCATTCCTCCGGGTCGCCGGAGTTGAATCCGACCTTGAACCAGCGTTGCCGCTGTTCCGCTGATCCATGAGTCCAGGTCTCCGGGTTGATGCGAAGCCCGGACTGCGATTGGATCGAGTCGTCACCGACGGCGGCGGCTGCGGCGAGGCCCTCGTCGATGTCGCCTTCCTCGATGATCGACACACCGGACTCCTCGGTGAGGCGTCGGTTGGCGGAATAGGCCCACACGCCGGCCAGGCAATCGGCCTGCAGCTCGAGCCGGATGGAGTACTCGTTGGCATTGCCCGGGTCGGAACTCTGGGCCTGTCGAACCTGGTCGCTGATGCCGACCACGGACTGGATGTGGTGACCGACTTCGTGGGCGATGACATAGGCCTGGGCGAAGTCGCCGGGAGCGCCGAAGCGGGTGGCGAGTTGGTCGTAGAAGCCGAGATCGATGTAGACCTTGTTATCGCCCGGAGCCGGGCAGTAGAACGGTCCGACGGCAGATGTGGCCTGCCCGCATCCGGTCGACACCGCACCGTCGAACAGGACGAGCGAGGTCGGCTGGTAGGAGAGCCCGGCCTGGTCGAAGTAGGCGTCCCAGGTGTCCTGGATGTCGAACATCAGGAACTCCAGATACTCCTTGGTGTCGGCGTCGGGATCGACGGTCTCGTCGAGCCCGCTCGACACCGGCCCCGAGCCTGAGGGCAAGCCGCCGGCGTCGATGCCGAGGTTTCCGCCGCCCCCGCTCAAGTCGATGCCGGTGAACAGCGCGATGAGCAGGACGATGATGCCGGCGAGACCACCGCCGACGGCGACCGGCCGACCTCTGCCACCACCCATTCTCCGTCCGCTGCCGCGTCGGTCTTCCACATACTGCGAGCCCTTGTCCGCAGTGCTCTTGTCGTAGCGAACCATTGTTGTGTGTCTCTCCCTGTCGCCTCGACGGTCGCCTTACGCCGTCGGTGGTCCATGCTATCGCCGTCGAGCGGCCGGTCGGAGTCGATCGTCGTCGGAGAGACCCAAGGCGTGAGCCGTCAGCCGGCGAGCGGACGACCGAACGGCAGCTTGTCCTGCCACGTCGCCAGGAACGACTCGGCTCGGCCACAGGCGGCGATGAACAGCGGATCACTGCTCGTGTCGAGCGTCGCCAGACCGTCCTCGACGGCTGTGGTGACGAAGCGGGCGCCATCTCGGCCGGATCGGTCATCGGGGGTTGCGGCTGGGTCGAGATGGCCGGCCACCAGTGGACCGGCGGCCGAGATGAAGTCGGGCACGTAGGTGATGCCGCGGCCGATCATGACCGCCAGCGCCTTCGTCGTGATCGGCAGGGGCGCCCAGGGAATCACCGAGGACACGTTGAGCAACTCGGCACCCTGGTGATTCATGGCGCCGGGCCGCGAACCGACGAGGATCGCGTCGGCCTCGGTGGCCCATACCGCCCATGGCTTTCCCTCGGCGGCCCGGGCCTCGACGACGGTGGCACCCGCTGAGGTAACCGCTGTCGTGAGCGCCTGGTGAACCGGATCCTCGCTGTCGCCCTCGATGAAGACCCGGCGGCCTTCCACTGATCCGCCGAGCGCCCACGCCGCGGCCGCGAGGACCCCGGCTCCGAGCGTTTCGACGCGGTCGTCGAACGCGAGCGGGGCGGCCTGCTCGGCGCTGCCGGCGACCCCGTCGTCAGCACTGTCGCCATCCGCTGCGGCCAAGGCGGCCGCCAGTTCGGACCCTTCGATGCCTTTTGCCGGGAGAAGCTCGAGCCGGCCGGCGACCAATTCGTGGCGGAGTTCGGCAACGGCCGCGGTCAGCGCCTCCGATTCGTCGTCACCCTCGGCGTTGAGCCCGGCCGACGCGCCACCGCGTCGGATGCCGTTGAAGGCAAAGGCGTAGGTGGCGGATCGGGCGAGGTCGGTGGCGCTGCGCTGGAGGATCTTGCGGCCCCGTCGAACGACGCCGGACGATGGTGTGTCGGCGAAGTCGCGGACGACGAAGCCGTCGACAGTCTGCAGTTTCTGGACCGGCATAGGTGGCTCCAAACTAGTCCGTCGCACGGACCGGTCAAAACGCTACCCGCAGCGTGGCATCAGCCGTGCCCCGACGACACGGTCCGATCACCGGGAGCGGCGACCGGACCGATCGTACAAGGTATGAGATGTCCCCGACGGGGACCGTCAGCCGAACGGACCGCTCACGAACGCCGCAGCGAACACCAGCGACACGATGGTCATGACCTTGAGCAGGATGTTCATGGCCGGGCCGGAGGTGTCTTTGAAGGGGTCGCCAACGGTGTCGCCGACAACCGCCGCCTTGTGGGGTTCGGATCCCTTGCCGCCGTGGTTGCCGGCCTCGATGTACTTCTTGGCATTGTCCCAGGCGCCGCCGGCATTCGCCATGAAGATGGCCAGTGCGAAGCCGGTGACGAGTGCTCCGGCGAGGAAACCGCCGAGCGCGTTGACGTCGATGAAGCCGATGACCAGCGGTACCACCACGGCCAGCGATCCCGGGATGATCATCTCCTTCAGCGATGCCTGGGTCGAAATCGCCACACAGCGAGCCGAATCGGGGACCACGCCCTCCGCGCCTTCACGCAGGCCGGGGATCTCGCGGAATTGGCGTCGCACCTCTTCGATCATCTGCTGGGCGGCCCGCCCGACGGCATCGATCGTGAGGGCGGCGAACAGGAAGGGCAGGCCCGCCCCGAGGAACAGGCCGATGAAGACCTCGACCGAGCCGACGTTGAGGTCGAGCGTACCGCCGGCCTTCTGGACGGCGAACTCGAAGCTCTTGAACAGAGCCAGTGCGGTCAGCGCCGCCGAGCCGACGGCGAAACCCTTGGCCACGGCGGCCGTGGTGTTGCCCAGCGAGTCGAGAGCGTCGGTGACCTCGCGGACCGACGGATCCAGTTCGGCCATCTCGGCGATGCCGCCCGCGTTGTCGGCGATCGGGCCATAGGCGTCGACCGAGACGACCACGCCGGTGGTGGCCAGCATGCCGATGGCGGCCACCGCGATGCCGTAGATGCCGCCGAAGCCAACGGGGACGGCGTTATTGGTGTCGGCCAGGGTCTTGAGCGTGATCTCGCCACCCCAGTAGGCGACTGCGACGCCGATCAGAACGAGCACCACCGACGCCGCGACCGAAATCATGCCGGCCGAGATGCCGCCGAGGATCGTCGTGGCCGGACCGGTTTCGGACTGCTTCGCGATCTTCTTGACCGGGCCGTAATGGTCGGACGTGTAGTACTCGGCCGACTTGCCCAGCGCCCAGCCGACGATGAGACCGCCGATGACGGCGAGCGCCAGCCCGACCGGGGAGTCGAAGCTGTCACCGCCGAAGAGCCAGAAGGCGGCACCGAGCGTGCCGACGACGGTGATGCCCATCGCCACGTTGGTGCCCATGTGTAGGGCCCGGCTCAGGGCGGAGGAGTCGGTGGAGTCGCCGCCCTTGACGGCGAAGGAACCGATGATCGAGGCGATCATGCCGACGAACGCCACGGCCATGGGGAAGATCAGCAGGGGCACGTGGATGTCGGGGTCGATGGCGTCGGCATTGATGTTGAGGGCGAACGCCGTCAGCGCGATCGGGGCCAGGATCGAGCCGGCATAGGATTCGAACAGGTCGGCGCCCATGCCGGCGACGTCGCCGACGTTGTCGCCGACGTTGTCGGCGATGGTGGCCGGGTTGCGGGGATCGTCCTCGGGGATTCCGGCTTCGACCTTGCCGACCAGGTCGGCGCCGACATCGGCGGCCTTGGTGTAGATGCCGCCGCCGACACGGGAGAACAGGGCGATCGACGAGCCGCCGAGGCCGTAGGCGGTGATGATCTCGAAGGCATCAGGCCCGGCGGTGCCGAGCACGAACAGGATGTAGCAGAGGCTCACACCGAGCAGCGCCAGACCGGCCACGCTGAAGCCCATCACCGCACCGCCGCGGAAGGCGATCGGCAGGGCCTTGGACGGTCCGTCCTTCGCCGCCTCGGTGGTCCGGGCGTTGGCCATGGTGGCCACGGTCATGCCCGCATAGCCCGCCGTGGCTGAGAGCACGGCGCCCAGCACGTAGCTGACGGCCGCCAGAGGATGGATGACGGCGGCGATGAGTACGGCCAGGATGACCACGAAGACCGAGACCCAGGTGTACTCCTGGCGCAGGAAGGCCTTGGCGCCCTTCTGGATCTCGTTCATGAGGAACACCATGCGGTCGTTGCCGGGGCTGGCCTTCTTCACGTCGGTGTAAAAGAATCCGGCGAGGCCGAGTGCGGCCAGCGCGGATACCAGAGCTAAATACGGGACTGCGCCCACGGGGATCTCCTCCACAGAGTTGCGTTAGACGGCCGCCGGGGACACGCGAGCCGGCGGGGATGCCTGCTGGTACCCATGCCCGACTCGCAGAGCGACGACCGCTGAACCGTAGTTGGGAATGACGCCAACGACAACAATCGGGTTACGGTTGTGCCCAATTAGCAACAAGGGTGACGCCGACTGCGCTCGTCCGGTGGAACCTGGAGTGAGCGGACCGTCGACCCGCCGGTTTCAGGTCCGGGCAGCCTCCCACGCACCGCGAAGCGCATCGGCGAGATACACGGCGTCGAGCGTGCCCGCCGTTTCCCGAATGCTGTGCATCGACAGCTGGGGCGCGCCGAGGTCGACGGTCGACACACCGAGTCTTGCCGCGGTGATGGGGCCGATGGTGGAGCCGCAGGGTAGGTCGTTGCGGTGGATGTAGTACTGGAGGGGTACCGACGCCGACCGGCAGACGTCGACCATGAATGATTCGCTCACCGCGTCGGTGGCATACCGCTGGTTTGCGTTGCGTTTGATGACGATGCCGTCGTTCAATGCGATCTGGTGGTTCGGGTCGTGTTTGTCGGCGTAGTTCGGGTGGGTGGCGTGGGCGCCGTCGGCCGACACGGCGATCGATCGGGCCATGGCGGTCAGGAAGCCGTTACGGTCGGCCCCCTGGGCGTAGGCGATGCGTTCGAGCATCGACAGGAGGAGGTTTCCGGCGGCCCCGGTCGCCGATTCCGAACCGATCTCCTCGTGGTCGTAGAGCACCAGGACCGGTGTGGCCGCCGGTTGGTCGGGGTCGGCGTCATCGGCCAACCCGGCCAGCGCCCGGGTGGCGCAGAAGCTCGACAGCAGGTTGTCGATTCGGGCCGAGGCGATGAACTCCCGGTTGCGTCCGAGCCGGGCCGGGGCCTGGAGGTCGTACGGCATCAGGTCCCAGGCCAGGATGCGTGTGGGGTCGACGTCGAGGTGTCTCCCGACGAACGACCTGAGCCCGTCGCCGTCCGCCGAGTCGTCGGTGGGTGGGGCGACGGTCCAGACAGGGGTCAGATGCTGCTGTTTGTTGAGGTCGAGTCCCTTGCTGGACACCTCACGGTCGAGGTGGATGGCGAGCTGTGGGATGGTCATCAGCGGTTCGTCGATGTTGATAAGTAGTTGATCTGTTCCGGCTCCTTCGTCGGAGCGCACCGAGACCCGCCCGGCGAGTCCGAGATCCCGGTTCAACCAGGAGTTCAACAGGACGCCGCCGTACACCTCGAGACCGATCTGGGCGAAACCGGCGCTCGTCACGTCGGGATGGCTCTTGACCCGGAAGTTGGGCGAGTCGGTGTGGGCGCCGACCACCGTGAAGCCGGCGTCGGGACGGTGATCGGGCTGGATCCAGGCGATGAGTGTTCCACCGTTGACGGTCATGTAGCAGCCGGCATCGCCGGACAGCTCCCCGGCCCCGTCGATGGCGACGAAGCCTGATGCGGCAAGCAGGTCGCATGCCCGCTCGACGGCGTGATAGGGGGTCGGGGAGGCACCGAGGTCGGCGAGGATGTGGTCGATGAACTCGGGCGATCGGCGATCGATGCCGGTTGGGCCGGTGACGGCGGTCGGATCGCTGGCAGACATGGTGAACCTCTCTGTCCCATATGAGCGCACGTACGAGTGCCTGTACGAGTGCCCGTAACGAGTGCCCATAACGAGTGATTGTGACGGTCGATGTCTCGCCGTCGGCGAAACCACCATCATGGCAGGATCACGGGTCGTGTCGTGTTGTTCGAACGAAATCCGCAGGCCGATCAGGCCATCGTGCCGCCCGACCGGTCGATCGTTGTTGGTGATCAATTTGACCCTGCTACCACTGAATCAGATATCATTGATGGTTCGGCTTCGGTGCAGATGCCGCCGTCGACTTCCCGCCCGACCGCAGACGGATCGGCGTCGGCGAGTTGGCCGTGGCTCCGTGACGAAACTACTTTGGGCCAGTGACGTCCCGAATCGCCTGAACGCCATCTGACGCCCGAGGCCACAGAGCCTCTCGATTGCTACGTTGCAGTGCCGCCCGTAGCGGGCTGGTGGACGCCTCAGGGACCGACATCGACCGCACGAGCGACAGGAGAGGTTGCTTGCCTACCACGCCACGAGCCCAAGGACTGTACGACCCCTCGTTCGAGCACGACGCCTGCGGGGTGGCCTTCGTGGCCGACCTGCACGGCCGTCGAAGCAACGAGATCGTACGCCAGGCGCTGGAGGCATTGACCTGCCTGCAGCATCGCGGTGCAACCAACGCCGAGCCCAACACCGGCGACGGGGCCGGAATCCTGATCCAGATTCCTGATCGGTTCTACCAGGACGTGATGCCCGGG
Source organism: Acidimicrobiales bacterium (assembly GCA_965216675.1). Lineage (GTDB taxonomy): Bacteria > Actinomycetota > Acidimicrobiia > Acidimicrobiales > SZUA-35 > JAHELU01. Next base: position 183,804 of record CBDCGK010000003.1, read on the forward strand.
CTGCCTCCCGCCGGTCAGTACGCGACCGGAATCGGATTCCTCCCGACCGATGGTGGACAACGCCACAAGGTGATGCAGATGATCGACGAGATCATGGCGTCGGAGGGGCTTGCCGTCCTCGGTTGGCGCGAGGTGCCGGTTGATCCGTCGGATCTCGGGCAACAGGCGATCGAGGTCATGCCGGCGTTCCACCAGATCTTCGTGGCCGGCAACGACGGCCAGTCGGGACTCGACCTCGATCGCGACATCTACATCGCACGGAAACGCATCGAGCACGAGCTGACCGACCTGGCCGGCGATCAGGTCTACTTCAGCAGTCTCAGCTCCCGCACCATCGTCTACAAGGGCATGTTGACCACGCCGCAGCTGCGGAGCTTCTTTCCGGATCTCTCCGATGATCGGATCGAGAGCGGGCTCGGCCTCGTCCACTCCCGGTTCTCCACCAACACCTTTCCATCGTGGCCCCTGGCCCATCCCTACCGGTTCCTCGCCCACAACGGCGAGATCAACACCGTCATGGGTAACCGAAACTGGATGAGGGCCCGGGAAACGCTGCTGGCCGCCGATCATTGGGGTGATCGGGTCGAGCGGGTCTTCCCGATCTGCACCCCGGACGCCTCCGACACAGCGAGCCTCGACGAAGCCATCGAACTGCTCCACCTCGGCGGCTACCCGATCCACCACGCCGTGCTCATGTGCATTCCCGAGGCGTGGGAGCGAAACGACGAGATGCCCGACACCCTCCGGGCCTTCTACGACTTCTACTCGAGTGCGATGGAACCGTGGGACGGACCGGCGTCGGTCACGTTCACCGACGGAACGGTCGTCGGCGCCGTCCTCGACCGAAACGGCCTTCGGCCCAGTCGCTACGTGGTGACCGACGACGGCCTCGTCGTCATGGCCTCCGAGGTCGGGGTCATCGACGTCGACCCGGCCCGGATCGTCACCAAGGGCCGGCTCGAACCGGGCAAGATGTTCCTCGTCGACACCACGAGAGGTCGTATCGTCGGCGACGGCGAACTGATGGCCGAACTGGCCGACGAGCACGACTACCGCGAGTGGCTCACCGCCGGTCGGCTCTCCATGTCGGACCTGCCCCATCTCGTCGAGAACGACGACACCTGGCGGTCCGCAGACGATCTGATCCCCGAACAGGTGGCCAACGGCTACACCTCCGAAGAGCTGGAACTGCTCGTCGATCCGATGGCGGTACAGGGCAAGGAGGCAATCGGTTCGATGGGGACCGACACGCCCCTGGCCGTGCTCTCGAACCGTCCCCGGCTGCTGTTCGACTACTTCAAGCAGCTGTTCGCTCAGGTGACCAATCCGCCGCTCGACGCCATACGGGAGGAGTTGGTCACGAGTCACCGAGTTCTCCTGGGCGAGCAGGCCAACATCTTGAAGCCGGGGCGTGACTGGTGCCGTCAACTCGAATTGGATCACCCTGTGATCACACCATTCGAGCTGGCCCGAATCGGCGCGGCCGGAGAGGTCGCCGGGTGGACCCAGCTCATCGTGGCCGAGCTCGACGGTCTGTACCCGGTACACGAAGGTGAGGCCGGGTTACGTGCCGCCCTCGACGACGTACGCCGCCAGGCCGTTGCCGCCATCTCGGACGGCGCCACCGTGCTGGTGTTGTCGACAAGGGGGGCCACGGCCGACAAGGCCCCGATTCCCTCATTGCTCCTGACCGGTGCCGTTCACCACCACCTGGTGCGGCAGAAGCTGCGGACCCAGGTCGGCATCATCACCGAGGCGGCCGACGCCAAGGAGGTCCACCACTTCGCGCTGCTGCTCGGCTTCGGGGCCAATGCCGTCTGCCCGTCGCTGGCATTCTCCACCATCCGCGGCCGGGTCAACTCCGGACACATCCCGATCGAACGTGACGAGGCGTTCCGCAACTACGTCAAAGCGGCGTCGAACGGTGTGATCAAGGTCATGTCCAAGATGGGCATATCGACCGTCGCGTCCTACACGGGTGCCCAGATCTTCGAGGCGATCGGCCTCGGACAGGACCTCGTCAACGAGTTCTTCGCCGGCGTGACCTCCAAGTTGGACGGCATCGGATTGGCGGAGGTGGCGGCCGAGTGCGCCAAGCGACACGAGCGGGCCTTCCCCGATCGGCCCGAACAACTGGCCCATCGCACCCTCGAAGCCGGGGGTGAATACCAGTGGCGGCGGGAGGGCGAGTACCACCTGTTCAACCCCGAAACGGTGTTCAAGTTGCAGCACGCCACCCGGTCGCAGCGCTACGACGTCTTCAAGGAGTACACCAGCCTGGTCGACGATCAGGCCGAGCGGCTGGCCACGCTGCGGGGTCTGTTCCGGCTCCGCTCGGACCGGGAGCCGATCCCGATCGACGAGGTCGAGCCCGTCGCGGAAATCGTGAAGCGATTCGCCACCGGCGCCATGAGCTACGGTTCGATCTCGGCCGAAGCCCACGAGACGTTGGCCATCGCCATGAACCGTCTGGGTGGTAAGTCGAACACGGGCGAAGGTGGCGAGGATCCCGAGCGGTTCGAGCCGATGGCCAACGGTGACTCAAAGCGGTCGGCCATCAAACAGGTGGCCTCCGGTCGCTTCGGGGTGACATCGCTGTACCTCACCGAGTCCGACGACATCCAGATCAAGATGGCCCAGGGGGCCAAGCCCGGTGAAGGCGGTCAGCTGCCGGGTAGCAAGGTGTACCCCTGGATCGCCAAGACCCGTCACTCGACTCCCGGTGTGGGCCTGATCTCCCCGCCGCCCCACCACGACATCTACTCGATCGAGGATCTGGCGCAGCTCATCCACGACTTGAAGAATTCCAATCCGCAAGCCCGTATCCACGTGAAGCTGGTGGCCGAGGTCGGGGTCGGGACGGTTGCAGCCGGCGTCTCAAAGGCCAAGGCCGATGTCGTGTTGATCTCCGGTCACGACGGTGGAACGGGGGCGTCACCCCTGACCTCGTTGAAGCACGCCGGCGGGCCCTGGGAGCTCGGACTGGCCGAGACCCAGCAGACGTTGCTGATCAACGACCTGCGGGACCGGATCGTCGTCCAGGTCGACGGTCAGATCAAAACCGGACGTGATGTGGTCATCGCCGCGCTGCTGGGTGGTGAGGAATTCGGGTTCGCCACGGCCCCGCTGGTCGTGTCCGGTTGTGTGATGATGCGGGTCTGCCACCTCGACACCTGCCCGGTCGGTGTGGCCACCCAGAACCCCGAACTGCGGGCCAAGTTCACCGGTAGGCCGGAGTTCGTCGAAACGTTCTTCGAGTACATCGCCACCGAGGTCCGTGAGTATCTGGCGGAACTCGGTTTCCGCTCGATCGCCGAGGCGGTGGGCCGCGTCGAGTGTCTCGATACCGCCGAGGCGGTCGACCGTTGGAAGGCGTCGGGGCTCGACCTGTCGCCGATCCTCCACATGCCCGATATCGCCTCGGAGGCGAACCGGCACTGTGTCCAAACCCAGGATCATGGCCTCGACCGGGCGCTGGACCTCCAGCTCATCGACGACGCCGAGGTGGCACTCGACGAGGGGCAGCCGGTCAACCTCGTCTACCCGATCTCGAACACCAACCGCACGGTCGGCACCATGCTCGGCCACGAACTGACCAAACGACGCGGCGGTGACGGGTTGCCCGACGACACGATCGTCATCGACTTCGCCGGGTCGGCCGGGCAGTCCTTTGGCGCCTTCGTGCCCCGCGGGATCACCCTGCGGCTCGAAGGCGACGCCAACGACTACTTCGGCAAGGGGCTCTCCGGCGGACGGCTGTCGGTGCGTCCGCCGGCGACGTCGCGTTTCGTGGCCGAGTCGAACATCATTGCCGGCAACGTCATCCTCTATGGGGCCACGAGCGGTCAGGCCTTCATCCGGGGTGTGGTCGGCGAGCGGTTCTGTGTCCGCAACTCGGGCGCCGAGGCGGTCGTCGAGGGTGTCGGCGACCACGGATGCGAGTACATGACCGGCGGAGTCGCCGTGATTCTCGGCCCGACGGGCCGCAACTTCGGAGCGGGCATGTCCGGCGGCGTCGCGTACGTGTACGACCCCGACCGACGGCTTCCCGACCGGTACAACCCCGAGATGGTCGATCTGGAACGCCTCGACGACGAGGACCGCTCCCGGCTCCACCACCTGGTCAGCCTGCATCGGACCGAGACGGGCTCGTCACTGGCCGGAGGTTTGCTCGCCGAGTGGGACGCCGCTCTCGAATCCTTCGTGAAGGTCATGCCCACCGACTACCGCCGAGTGCTCGACGCCCGCCGCCGAGCGGAGGAAGACGGCACCGACCCGATTCAGGCCATCATGGAGGCATCTCATGGGTGACCCGAAGGCGTTCCTGACCGAGCCGAGGCGCACGCCGACCAGCCGGCCGGTGACCGTGCGGTTGAAGGACTGGAACGAGGTCTACGAACCGATGACCGCCGAGGAGGTTTCCCGTCAGGCGTCACGGTGCATGGACTGCGGAATCCCGTTCTGCAACAACGGCTGCCCGCTCGGCAACCTCATCCCCGACTGGAACGATCTCGTACATCGCGACGAGTGGCGGGCGGCGATCGACGCTCTACACGCCACCAACAACTTCCCCGAATTCACCGGGCGCCTCTGCCCGGCCCCGTGCGAGGCGGCCTGCGTGGCCGGGATCAGCACCGAAGCCGTCACCATCAAGAACGTCGAACTCAGCATCATCGAGCGGGCCTGGAGCGAAGGCTGGGTCGAGCCGGTGATGCCGTCGAAGAAGACCGGCAAATCCGTGGCCGTCGTCGGGTCGGGACCGGCCGGCCTGGCCGCGGCCCAGCAGCTGACGCGAGCCGGCCACGATGTCACGGTGTTCGAGCGGGCCGACCGGATCGGCGGTCTGCTCCGCTACGGGATCCCCGAATTCAAGATGGAGAAGTGGGTGCTCGACCGGCGTCTCGCTCAGATGGAGGCCGAGGGCACGTCGTTCCGCACCAACGCCTACGTGGGTGGCCCCGAGGGTCATCCTGACCGGATCTCGGCCGCTGCGGTGGCCGACGACTTCGACGCGGTGATCCTGGCCGGCGGCGCGACCGACTGGCGGGACCTGCCGGTGCCCGGTCGCGAGCTCGACGGGATTCATCAGGCCATGGAGTATCTACCGCTGGCAAACATGGTCCAGGAGGGTGATCTCGACGAGCCGGCCATCTCGGCCGACGGTAAGGCGGTCGTGATCATCGGTGGCGGCGACACCGGCGCCGACTGTCTCGGCACCGCCAACCGCCAGGGTGCCCGCTCGGTTCACCAATTGGAGATCATGCCTCAGCCGCCCGACCATCGAGCCGACTCGACGCCCTGGCCGACCTGGCCGCTGATGATGCGAACGGCATCGGCCCACGAGGAGGGCGTCGAACGACTCTATGCCGTGTCGACGTCGGAGTTCGTCGGATCCGACGGGGTGGTCACCCACTTACGCGGGCATCGGGTCGACGTTCAGTATCGAGACGGCAGGCCGAGCTTCGTCCCGGTCGAGGGCTCGGACTTCGAACTCGAGGCCGACCTCGTCCTGCTGGCCATGGGCTTCACCGGTCCCGAGACCACGTCGGTCGTCGGCGAACTCGATCTGCAGGTCGAGGGCGGCCGGGTGAAACGCGATGACGGGTGGCGAACCTCCCGGCCGGACGTGTTCACGTGCGGCGACATGGGTCGAGGTCAGAGCCTCATTGTCTGGGCCATCGCCGAGGGACGGGCGTGCGCAGCTGCGGTTGACGCCGAACTCATGGGTTCGACATTGCTACCGGTACCGGTTCGACCCGGCGACCGTCCGTTGACCTGAGCGCCGTTGATCTGAGCCGGCGGATCGCCTACTGGCGCGGGAGGGGTTTCTCGACGACCGCCGGTGTCTCGTCGACGATGCGCTCGAGGAGCATGCGATAGAGCGTCGAACAGACACGGAAGGCACTCTCCCCGGTGGCGGTGATGATGTCGGCCACCGTGTTGCGGCCATTGATCAACGCGAGGTAACGCCACTCGTCGGCTGTGACCAGACGCTCCAAACCGTCGTCGGGCAACGTCGTCGCCAGTTGAAACACGGCATTGGTCGACGGGATCCGCTCGGCGATCTTGCGCCAGATGTCGAGACGCTGTTGCGCCTGGGCCAGCAGGGTCGCGGTGTCGTGAGCGAAGTGGTCACCGAGTTTGTGACGACGGTTCGACTCGAAGCTGAAGCTGGCCCCTGATGGAACGAGCATTTCGAAGAGGGCGTTCAGGTTGTATTCGTGAAGCAGCCGTCGGATGGCCGGCTCGGCCTGAGGCCGGGAAGCGAGCAACTGTTCGATCACGGTGCCGTCTCCGGTGTCGGACGCGAACATCGTCTCGATGTCGCGCATCGACGCCGCCTCGGCCCCGAACAGGACGGCACTGATGGGTGAACCCTTGGCACTGGTCGCGAGGTAGATCTGGCCGTCGGAAAACCAGATCTCGCTGCCGTCCTCCAGAGTCAACGCTCCGGTCCGACGCCGGTTGGCCAGGGTCTGGAGGAGGGTGGCGAGAGGAAACTCTTTCAAGCTCCCATGAAGGGCATCTTCTGAAACAACGGCAGACACAAGTGTCTTATCGCCAAAGCCGGGGAGGAATTGAGGAATCGCGGTCGACGTCATCGACGGCGGAGCCGAACAACACCGTCGGTGGAGTCGAACAAACCCTTTCGGCGGAGTCGGACAAACACCGTCGGCGGAGTCGCCGAAACACTGTCGGCCACAGCACGCGCCGAGTACCCCTTGAACTGCTTAAGACCTGGCAGGGCGAGCCGATCCTAAACCGTGGCCCAACAACTGCGAGAGGACTATGGGATTCCTACCAACTATCCGCCAACGATTTCAATCTGATCTGCAGTATCGACTTGGCCTGGTTGCCTATGTACCCATCCTGTGTCTCGGGGTACTGGCCGCCGGGGGTCTCGTGTTCCTCCCCGGATCAACCGGAGTTCGCGTCTACGGCATCTTCGGTCTTCTCGGCGTCGGTTTGTCGGCTCTGGTCGCCCACCGGACCATCAAGTCGGTTCTCGAATCGCTCGACCGGGTGGCCGGCTCGTCCCGTCAGCTCGTGACGGCCCAGGAGGCCCTGCTCGGTGACGACAGCGGACCGATCGAAACCTGGCAGCAGCTCGATGCGACCGCCGATGACGAACTGGGGTACCTGGCTGCGGCGATCAACTCGATGCACGGCAACACTCTCGCGATCGACAGGAACCAGAACGAGTCGATCAAGAGGGGTATCTCCAACATCGTGATCAACCTGGCTCGACGAAGCCAGGCCCTGCTCGATCGTCAGGTGGAATACATCGATCAGCTGGAAAACACCGAGGAGGATCCCGACCGGCTGGAGCAGATGTTCAAGGTCGACCATCTCGCCACTCGCATGCGACGCAACGCCGAGAGCCTTCTCGTGCTGGCGGAGGCGGACCCCGGACGCCGTCGTGGGGGCCCGGTCGCCGTCGCCGACGTGCTTCGGGTCGCTATGGGCGAGATCGAGAACTATCAGCACATCGAACTGACCGCGGTCGAACCCGGACAGGTCACGGCCGCCGCGGCGGTCGACCTGGCCCATATGGCCGCAGAGCTGATGGAGAACGCCACCCAGTTCTCTCCACCCGACGCACCGGTGGAGGTGTCGGGTCAACTGGTCGACGGCCAGTACCTGGTGGCCATTGTCGACCACGGTATGGGCATGCCCGATGACCAGCTGGCCAAGGCGAACACGACGCTGGCCAACCCACCCGAACTCGGGCTCGCCATGGGACGCTCGCTGGGATTCGTCGTCATCGGCCGTCTCGCTCAGCGCCTCGGGGCGCGGGTCGAGCTGGTCAAGACCACCGGTTCCGGTATCACCGCCCGGATCGCAGTACCGACCACGGTGTTCACCCAGGTCGGCGACAACAGCGGGATCCGCCGCTCGGTGGTCGCACCGGAGACCCCGGAGGTCGAACCGGTACCGGCCGAGCCGACCGCGGAGGAAAACCGGTCACCGGCTCTCAGCAAACTGCTCGGGCTCGATGCCGCAGCACTCGGTGGTCCCGCCGACGCGCCGGCGAGTGGGCCCAGTGCCGAAACGACGGCAGTGCCGGCCGCCGCCGACGCTCAGGAGACCTGGACCCCGCCTCCGGTCACACCTGACGCACCGATCTCGCTTCCGCCCGAGGTGGCGGCACTGGCCGACGCCATTCCCCAGAACGAGGGATGGACCCCGCCGCCGGTCTCCACCGACACCGGCGCGGCGCCGCTGACCGATCGTTCCACACCGTCGCCGGCCGTCGCCGCTACCGGCTCCGAACCGGTGAGCGACCCGTGGGCGGAACCGATCGGCGATCCGTTCGAGAGTCGGTCCGTTGCTTCCTCCGATCAAACCCCGGCGGTCGACGCGCCCACCGCGCCAACCGCCCAAACCGCCCCGACCTCTCCAGCCGCACCGCCGGTCGAGCCCTCGGAGACCGGCGAGCTCGCACCCGACACCTGGTCGGAGCCACCGGCCGATCGGCGGCGCCCGGTCGCCGACGAGCCGGCCTGGGCCGAACCGGCACCGTCGCCGGCACCTGTCGGCGAGACAGTGCCGTCCGCTCAACCACCGAGCCATCTGGAGGACGCGCTGCCGACGGGACAGGCGTTCGAGTCGGGCATGGCCTCACTGCTCGACGGTGATGGCGTCGATTCGGCCCCGTCGGTCGAGGGCGAAACGAGCCCTGCGCCGGTATCGGACCCTCCCGCCACCAGCTCGGGTCTGACCCGACGGAAGCGGGGCCAGTCGAAGGTGCCGATCGGCGAAGGTCGCCCTGTCGCCGCCAGCACTCGAAAACCCGAGGAAATCCGATCGATGCTCTCCCGCTACCGGGATGGCATCAAGGGGAACAAGTCCCCCGCTGACACTGGTGAGGAGGGGTGATGGCCCATCTGAGTGATGAAGCGTCAAACGTCAACTGGTTGGTGAACAACTTCGTGTCCCAGGTGCCGGGCGTGACCGAGGCCGTCGTCGTATCCTCCGACGGCCTACCAATCGCCGCGTCAACCGGCCTCGACCGCGACTCGGTCGACCGGTTCTCCGCCGTGGCCTCCGGCCTCATCGGTCTGTCCTACGGGGCTGCCGGTCGCTTCCAGGGCGGGGCGGTCACCGAAGTCATCGTCGAGATGGAGAACGCGTTCCTGTTCGTGACAGGGATCAGCGACGGCTCGCTGCTCGCAGTGGTGGCCGACGCCGGATCCGACATCGGCCTCATCGGCTACGAGATGGCGGTACTGGTCGAGAAGGCCGGCGCCGCACTCACACCCGAACTGCGAGCCGAACTCCAGGCGGCGCTTCCACGATGAACGTTCCCGGACCCACCCAACCGGCCTCCGCAGCGCCACCAACGTTCCGGGTACGGCCTTACACCCTCACCGGTGGCCGTACCCGCACCGAGGTGGACCTCGGACTGGAGACTCAGATCCGGACGACGGAACAGGGACTTCGCCGCGTCGACCGACTCGCCCTCGAACTCCGAGACATCGTGGACATTTGCCGCCAGCCCCTGTCGGTGGCCGAGGTGTCGGCCCATCTCCACGTGCCCCTGCAGGTGGCCAAGGTCCTCGTCGGTGACCTCATCACCAGCGGCGACATCGAAACCAACGCCGTTGCCGCCACCGAACAAAGTGGCCGTCCCGACATTCAACTGCTCGAGCGGGTCCTCGAGGGCCTGCAGAGCCTGTAGGAGTCCTTGGTGGCCGGAACTCCAACAATCGCGTCAAGCCACGCGCCGGGCACAGTCCCGATGCACCTGGGAGGTAGCAGATGAGCACTCCGATCCCCGTCAAGATCGTCGTGGCCGGAGGCTTCGCCGTCGGCAAGACCACCTTCGTCACCTCCATCTCCGACATCGAACCGCTCACGACCGAAGCGGCGATGACAAAGGTGTCCGAGGAGGTCGACGACCTTGGTGATGCCACCTCCAAGAAGGGCACGACGGTGGCGATGGACTTCGGTCGCGTCGCCTTGAGCCCTGAGCTGGTGCTGTACGTGTTCGGCACGCCCGGCCAGGACCGCTTCCACTTCATGTGGGACGAGCTGGTCCGGGGCGCAATCGGCGCCGTCGTGCTGGTCGACACCAACCGTCTGGACGACTGCTTCCCCGCTGTCGACTACATGGAGCAGACCGAGGTTCCGTTCATCGTGGCCATCAACGCCTTCGACGGGATACTCCGCCACCATCCTGACGACGTGCGCGAGGCCCTCGACGTGCCGCCCCACGTGCCCATTGTGGTGACCGATGCCCGGAACCGGGCGGCAGTTCGGGACTCGATGGTCTCGCTCGTCCGTCATGCCATGACGATGGCGGCAACCACCGTCGGCTAGTCCGGATCAGGCGACCGCCGCGGTGGCGGCGCCTCGTCTGATGGCGGAGATGTCCGAGGTTCGATAGCTGGCCAGCCTGATGCTCCACGAGTCGATGACTCGGCGGTCGTCGGTGAAGGCGAAGAACGTGGTGAGGGGCCCCTCCTGCTGATAGGCATCGGCGCCGTCGACGAAGTCGGTGGTCTGGTCGTTGAGGGTGATGGCGAAGTGGGCCATTGATCCGATCCTTTCTCGGTGGGTTGTGGTGCGAAACGTCGGTTGGTTGCGAGGAGTGGCTCCGTGCGTCGGTTTCTTCGGGTGGCCGGCGGTGGTGCCGACACGATGTGTGCTGACAGCTTTCAACCTAACCCGCCATGCTTGTGGGGTGCCAGAGGGGTAAGCCTGTGGATTTCGGAACTTATCCACAGGTCGCTGATCCGGGTCACCGGGTGACGCACGATGTCTGCGCCGGTCCCTACGCTGAGGGGAGCGATGGCCACCTCTGACGAGCTGCGACCGGATTGGCTCACCGAACCGCGAAGCGACCGTTTCGGGGAGGGCGCGCCCGGATACCGGGCGGCGATGATCGCCCACTCGAAGGCCGTCGAGGCCGATCAGCCCGGCTACCTCGACCCCGAGAGCGGTCTGTTCGTGATGACGGCCGTCTTCCTACGGGACCGCGGTTGGTGTTGCGACTGTGGTTGCCGTCACTGCCCCTACGAACCGTGACGGGCTGCTCGACCGCTCGACGCCCAGGCCCCGGCTATCGCCCGACGGCGGCCGAAGCCAGCGCCCGGGGCTCGGCAACGCCCACGAGCCACGACCCGTCGACGTCGATGAGGTGAGCATGACCGAAGAGGCCCTGACCCCACGGTCGCGGGCTGACGGCATGTCCCCGAGCTGCCAGACCGGCCTCCCACGGCGAGTCGCGCTCGACCGCCACCTTGATCTCCGAGGCTTTGGCCCAGGTGTCGAACCCGACGGCATCGGGCACGGTCAACGTGAACCGAGGCGCGGAGAGGGCGTGGTCCACCGGTTCCCGGGCTTGAAGGATCCGCGCCAGCAGCTGGAGCACGACCTGTGGTTGGCCGTCGCCCCCCATTGTTCCCAAAACGGTGCGCAGGCTCCCGTCGGGTTTGGTGACCAGGCCCGGGCAGAGGGTGCTCGGCGGACGCCTTCCCGGCGCCAGCTCCGCCGGGTGACCGGGCTCGAGCGAGAAGCCGATGCCGCGGTTGTGGAGGAACACGCCGACCTCCGGAACCGCGATATGGGCACCGAAACCGGCGGCGTTGGACTGCATGAGGCTGACGCCCATACCCTCGGCGTCGACCGTGCAGAGGTAGATCGTGCCGCCGCCGGCCACCGGCGGGTGCAGGGGCGACGCTCGCTCCGGGTCGATACGGCGGCGCCGCTCGGCCAGCGCATCGGGTGCGAACAACGGGGTGAGGTCGGCGCCCTCGTACAGCACCGAGGCCCGGTCGTAGGCCGCCTGCTTCGAGGCTTCGATGAGGGCGTGAGCCCAGGCGGGGTTGTCGGTCGAGGTCGGCAGGTCCTCGATGCCGTCAGCGAGTGCGGCCGCCAGCGCGGTCAGGTAGCCCTGAGAGTTCGCCGGCACGGTCCAGAACCGGTGTCCCCAGACCGGTACTGCGATCGGCTCGACCCAGTCGGCGGTCGGGCGGGCGAGGTCGGCGGCCTGAAACAGCCCGTTGCCCATCGCCAGCAGTCGATCCCCGAACTCTCCCTCGTACCAGCCGCGCCGCCCTTGGGTCGCAATCGCCCGAAGCGAGCGGCCGAGTCCCGGACGGGTGATGAGGCCCCCCTCTGATCGGTAGCGACGATAGTCGTCGGCACCGTCGATGTCGATGACCCGATCGATCGCAGCCTCGAGCAGTGTCGTGGGAGCGAAACCCTGTTCCGCCAGCTCGATCGCCGGGGTGAGCACCCGTCCGAGGGGAAGACGGCCATGGCGTTCGTGGAGGGCCAGCCAGCCGTCGACGCAGCCGGGCACGGGCACCGATCGCAGATCGCCTCGGAACGGCATCGATTCGAACCCTTCGGCTCGAAGCGCGTCCGCGTCGGATCCCGATGCCGCCCGACCCGAACTGTTGAGGGTGTCCGGAGCGCCGGCGCCGGTGTGCACCAGAGCCCACAGGTCACCGCCCATACCGCACATGTGCTGGGTGGTGACGGCCAGAGCGGCGGACGCGGCGACGGCGGCGTCGGCCGCCGTGCCACCATCGGTCAGGACCCCGAGACCGGCGCCCGAGGCAAGATGGTCGACCGTGCAAACCATGCCCCGCGCCGCCCGTCGTGCCGGCTCGAATCGGGGCCGTTCCTGCCAAGCCGCCTGGTTCATGACGCGCCTCCTGCATCGGTGGGTCCGACGGGGTGACCTCGGGCGGCCAAGACGTCGACCAGCACGTCGGTGGCGTCGGTGATGATGGCGTCGGCACCGGCATGGATGAGGCGTTCCATCTCCTCGGAGTCGTTGATGGTCCAGAAGTGGACCTGAACGCCGAGTCGCTGGACTCGCTCGATCAGCCACGACTGGTCGAGGCGCATCCCGTAAGCCTCGACCGGAACCTGGAGACAGCCGTAGGGCGGCGACCAGCGGGGCCAAAGAAGAGCGGCGGCAACGACCTTCATGGCTCCTCTCGGCCCGGGTGACGTGCACAGCTGCTCACCGACGAGGCCACGAATGCGGCTGATGCGATCGTCGGAGAACGATCCGACACAGACCCGCTCGACCGCGGCGAAACGTTGGATCAGTTGCGCCAGCGGCTCGACCGCTTCGTCGGACTTGGGATCGATGTTGAAATACGATCCGGGAAACGTCTCGAGCAGCTCGTCCATGCGGGGAATGTGGTGACCGTCGCCGATCTCGATCTCCTGTATCTCGGCCGCGGTCATGTCCCGGATCTGTGCTTCGTGGCCGGCGACCCGGTCGAGGCTGTCATCGTGGAAGGCGACCAGCACACCGTCGGCGGTCAGGTGGACATCGGTTTCGAGGTGGGTGTAGCCGGCATCGACGGCCGCGGCGAAGGCGGCCAGCGTGTTTTCCGGGGCCACGGTCTCCCCACCGCGGTGGGCGATACCGAACGGTGTCGATCGAGGAAGGTAGGGCCAGCTCATCCGACCAACGGTAGTGGGCCTGACCGCAACACAACGAACGGCCCCGTGGCCGACGGGCGGCCGGGGTCGGTCGGTGGTCGATTCCGGGATCCTCCACCAGCGTTTGATCGACTGGCATTCGGGCTGAGGGGTTCAGCGGGTAGGTGGAGCGCAAAGCTCCGAACTACGATGAACTCGAGGCCCCAGGGCCAGGCGCGTAGCGCCCACCCACCAGGGCCAAAGGTACGGGCTGTTCCCGGATCGGCCTCCGGGGCAGGCGGCGTCGGAACCGAGGATCGACGGCCGCCGCGCCACACTGCACAGCAGGGGAGGAGCCCACGATGACACTACAGGCACCGAGCGCCACCGGGTACTGATCTTGGGTCCTTCCCGTCCAGATGATCTCGCTCAGGCCATCGCCGGAGGAGCAGGACGGCTGGACCGGATCGCCGCGGTCATCGCCGGATGTGATCCCGACGCCCCGTCACCGAGCGAGATCATGGCCGCACTCGATGCCATGGCCCGAGGCATCGACGGGAACTCACCCAGCGCCGTGGTCCGCCATGTGTTCGACGGGTTGGGGTTCCTCGGCAACACGACCCGCTACTACGACCCTTCGAACTCGCTGATCCACAAGGTACTGAGCCGGCGAATCGGGAATCCGCTGTCGTTGGCCATCGTGGCCGCTGAGCTCTCCCGGCGGGTCGATGGGACCCTCACGGTCGTCGGGTTCCCGGGCCACGTGCTGATCGGCGATGACGAGCACCCCAGCCGCTGGTTCGACCCCTTCCTCGGTGGTGCCGCACTCGATCTCGCCGGTTGCCGGAGTTTGCTGGCGAGGATGAGACCCGGTGAGGCGTTTCATCCCTCGATGGTGCGACCGGCCACCGTCGTCGAGGTCGCTCGGCGGATCCTCAACAATCTCGAGGTGGCCTACCGTCGGACCGGTGACGTCAGCCGCCTCATCGCCGTCCTTGAACTGCGGTTGGGTTTGCCGACCGCCGGCCACGGGGAACGACGCCAACTGGCCCATACGCTGATCGCTGCCGGACGGCCCTTCCGGGCCGTGGCCGTGCTCGAGGAGTTGATCGGCGACGATCCCGACAACGTGGAGGATTATGTCCGTATACGCCAACGTCTGCTCGCCAGCGGAAACTGACCGGCCCGAAGCAATCGAAAGGAAGTCGACGTGATCGATCGAACCATCAAGAAGTGTCTCGGTCAGATGATCAAGGGCGTTCAGGTTGTCGCCGCCACTCACGACGGACTGACCAGGGCCTACACCTCGCACTGGGTCAGCCAGATCTCGTTCGACGAGCCCATTGTGATGGCCTCGATCAGCCCGAAACACGACACCCACCCGCTGTTGTTGGCAGCCGGGCGCTTCACGGTGTCGCTGCTCGCGGCCGACCAGATCGCCGAAGGCCAGTACTTTTCCTATCCCGGACGCAAGTTTCGCTACGCCGCTCCGGAGTACATCGATCACGACGAGAACGGTGACCCGTTCGTGCCGAATTCGATCGCATATCTGATGTGTGACGTGTTCGATCGCATCGAGCGCTTCGACCACGATCTGGTGCTGGCCACCGTTTCGTCGGTCCGCGAGGGCCGCCTGAAGGAGCCGCCCCTTCTCTACTCGGCCCGGCACGGTTGGCGGGCTACCGGCGAGAACGCTCGGGAGAAAGGTCGGTCGGTTCGAGACGAGCTGTTGGCCCGGGTCGAGCAGTTGGAGACCGACGCGGCCGAGCAGTGACAGGCCGGTAGCCCTCCGCAGGGGCCCGCGCGTCGTCGGGTAGCATTGATGCCGTGAAACGACGTACCAAGATCATTGCGACCATCGGTCCGGCCTGTTCGGACTCGACGACCATCAAGTCCATGATCGAGGCCGGCATGGATGTGGCTCGTCTCAACCTCTCCCACGGGAAGCTCGACGAACACATCACCCGTCTGCACCAGCTGCGAGAGATCGCCGATTCCGTCGGCCGGCCGGTCGGCGTGATGGCCGACCTTCCCGGGCCGAAGGTGAGACTCGGCATGTTCGAGGAGCCGCTTGCCCTCGACATCAACGACGAGGTGCTCCTCGAACCCGGCGACGGGCCGTCGAGCGCCGAGCGGTTCATGGTGGGCTATGACAGTCTGCTGTCCGATGTCCACATCGGCGACCGCTTGGCCATCGGTGACGGAACGATCGTGCTCGACGTGGTCGAGCACCTCGAGTCAGCCCTCAAGGCTCGGGTGATGTTTGGCGGGAACGTCCAAGGACGCCCCGGTCTGCACATCCCGTCGGACCGGTTGAAGCTCACCACCCCGACCGCGAACGACCTGCGGCTGCTTGACGCCATGGTGGAGAACGACGTCGACATGGTGGCCCTGTCGTTTGTCCGCTCGGCCCACGACGTGCGACGGGTCGGGCTCGAGCCGACGCCCCGGGGCCCGCTGGTCGTGGCCAAGATCGAAACCCGGGCAGCGGTCGACAACCTCGACGGCATCATCACCGAATCCGGTGCGATCATGGTGGCCCGAGGCGACCTCGGCACCGAATGCAGCATCGAGGACCTGCCCCATCTCCAGAAGGAGATCATCAGCCGGTGCATCGCCCTCGGTCGCCCGGCGATCACGGCAACTCAGATGCTCGAGTCGATGATCACAGCTCCGGCCCCGACCCGGGCTGAGGCATCGGACGTGGCCAACGCCGTGTTCGACGGCACCAGTGCGGTGATGTTGTCGGCGGAGACGGCCATCGGTCAGGATCCGGCCCACGTCGTGGCCACGATGGCCCGTATCGCCCTTCACGCCGACCGGGAGTTCAACTACGACCGTTGGGGCACCGACCTCCAACGCGAGCATCTGGCTGAGCGCCAGGGCACCGATTTGGCGGTGACCGACACGATGACGATGGCCACCTGGCAGGCGGCGAGGGAGATCAACGCCAAGGCGATCGTGTGTATCTCGCGTTCGGGGTTCACGGTGCGGGCCATTGCCCGTTTCCGGCCCGAGGCCCCGATCCTGGGCTTCAGCCCGGAGGAGCGCACCATCCGCCAGCTGACGATGAGTTGGGGCGCGACCCCGATCAAGATCGACCGCATCGACGACAACGTCACGACGGTCCATAAGGTCCTGGAACTCGCCAAGTCGCAGGGCCACCTGCGCACGGGCGACGTCGTCGCCGTTCTCGGCGGGAGTTCGGCCACCATCGGTGCGACCGACACGCTGCGAATGGTGCGGTGTCCCTGACCTGATGAGCACGCCCCCGACGGGATCCGACAGCCTTTCTCTTGTCGACCGAGCCAAAGCACTGGCCCGACGGACGCTCGGCCGCAACCGGGTTGCGTTCGTGCTGTCGGGCGGCGGAAACCTGGGCGCGGTCCAAGTTGGGATGCTCCGAGCGCTGGCCGAAGCCGGCGTCGTGCCGGATCTCATCGTGGGGTGTTCGGTGGGTGCCATCAACGGGGCGGCCTTCGCGGCCGAACCCGACATCCGGGGGGTCGAGCGGCTCGATCGCATCTGGGGCCGGATCGCTGACGGTGACCCGGACCTGATGCCGGCGTCTCGCTTCGTGCACCCGACCGTTCAGATGGCCCGTCGGGGTGAATCGATCCACGACCAGTCACGACTCGAGGACCTGCTCGATGACGAGTTGACGGCCAAGTCGTTCAAACAGCTCCGGATCCCGTTCTCCTGTGTGGCGACCGACGTCGAGGCGGCCGAGGAGGTGTGGTTCGACCAGGGTCGGCTGGTGCCGGCGCTGTTGGCATCGGCCGCGCTGCCGGCCGTCTACCCGGCCCGGGCCTTCGCCGGCCGCAGCCTGATCGACGGGGGAGTACTGCGGGAGATCCACGTGCACCGGGCCGTCGAACTGGGCGCCACGGAACTGTATGTGCTCCATGTCGGGCACCTCGACGAACGCCCGACGGATATCGCCCGCCCGTACGACAGCGCGGTCCGGGCCTACTGGACGGCCCGCCGCTACCGGTACACCGACGATCTGCGTCGAGTGCCCGCCCACTGCATCGTGCACCGGATGCCCGCCGGGAGCAGCCCGGTCCTCCGGTTCGACGATTTCAGCCGAGGCCGTGAGTTGGCGGAGCTGGCCTATGAGGCCAGCGCGTCGTTCCTGCGGACCGGTCGGGCGCCTCGACCGGTCGACGGTCCGACGTCGGACGAGCTCGATCCAGACAGCGAGGATCTCCAGGACCAATTCGCTGACGAGACCGACCTCGGGCCGGTCGGGTCGATCACCTAGCGGCGACCGATGCGGCGTCAGTTCGTTTCGGGAACCCCGCTGATCTCGCCGCCGAGGTAGGCCGCAATCACGTCGGGATTCTTCTGGATCTCGTCGGGAAGACCCTCGGCGATCTTCTGGCCGAAGTCGAGAACCATGATCCGATCGGCGATGTCCATGACGAGGCCCATGTCGTGCTCGACCATGATCATGGCGATGCCAAGCTCACGACGGATGTCGAGGATGAACCGGGCCATGTCCTCGGTCTCCTCCTGGTTCATACCGGCCACAGGCTCGTCGAGCAGCAGAAGCTTGGGGTCCATGGCCAGGGCCCGACCCAGCTCGACCCGCTTCTGGATGCCGTAGGGGAGGAGTGCGACCGGATGCTTGCGCCACGACTCGATCTCGAGGAAGTCGACGATGTCCTCCACGTGCCGGCGATTCTGCATTTCCTCGCGTTTGGCTGGACCGAGCCACAACGAGCCGGCCAGCCAGGACGTCTTCATTCGGATGTGGCGGCCCAAGAGGAGGTTGTCGAGCACCGTCATCTGGGGGAACAGCTCGATGTTCTGGAACGTCCGGGAGATCCCCAGTTCGGCGATCTTGTCGGGCCGCATTCCCATGATCGACTGACCCAGCCAGCGGATGTCGCCCTCCTGGGGCGAGTACACCTGTGACAGCGTGTTGAAGATCGAGGTCTTCCCGGCACCGTTCGGCCCGATGATGGAGAACAACTCGCCATCGGTGACGTGGAACGACACGCTGTTGATGGCGGTCACACCACCGAACCGAAGGGTGATGTCGTCGACTTCGAGGATCTTCGTCATTGTTTTGCCTCCGGCACGGCGACCATCACGACAACCACCGCTTCCGTCGCTTGTAGTGTTTGACGTCCTTGAAGCTCTTGCGCTCACCGTCTCCGTGCTCGTGGAGACCGAGGTAGAACTCCTGAACGTCCTCGTCGTTGCGGAGCTTCTCGGCGTCGCCGTCCATCACGATCTTGCCCGTCTCCATGATGTAGCCGGAGTTGGCGATCGACAGCGCCATGGCCGCGTTCTGCTCGATCAGCAACACGCTGGTGCCCTGCGAGTTGATGTCGGCGATGACGTCGCGTACTTGCTCCACCAGCAGGGGAGCGAGCCCGAGAGACGGCTCGTCGAGGATCAGCAGCTTCGGCTCCGCCATCAACGCTCTACCGATGGCCAGCATCTGCTGTTCACCTCCGGAGAGGTAGCCCGCAACCTGGCTGTGACGCTCCTTCAGCACGGGGAACAAACCCATGATCCGGTCGTAGTTCGTCTTCTCGTTGCCTCGATTCGTGAACGCTCCGGTGGCCAGGTTCTCGTCGACCGTCAGCTCGGCGAAGATCCGCCGACCCTCCATGACCTGGGCGATACCTCCGGTGACGATGTCCGACGGTTTTGAGTGGGTGATGTCGGTGCCGTTCCAGGTGATCGAGCCCTTGGTGACCTCGCCCTCGTGCACGGGGAGGAGCCCGGTTATCGCTCTCGAGGTCGTCGTCTTACCCGCCCCGTTGGAGCCGAGTAGGGCCACGACCTCGCCGTCGGGAACCTCGATGGACAGGCCCCGCAGGACCAGGATCACTTCGTTGTAGACAACCTCTAGGTTGGCGACTTCGAGCACTGAATCTCCTCAACAGTAGGGGTGGTCGGGGGCCGCCCGGCGCACATGACGTCGAGCGGCCCCCAAACACCTACCTAGATTGACAACGGATCAGCCGCTGGGGGTGATGCAGGGGCCGTCGAACTGGTAGTCGGCTGCAACCGAGCCCACGTAGTCCTGCTCAATGGCGACCAGGCCGGTACCACCCGGATTGTCCGCTGTGGACTCACCCAAGGTGATGAGGTTGAAGTCCGGGACGCTGACGTCATAGATCCAGCTGGAACGGACAACCGCCTCGTTGTAGTCCTGAGGCCATGACTGATTGGCGGAAATGCCGCCGAAGTCGACCTCGAGACCGGATGTGGCCAGGGCAACCATGTTGGCCCGGGTCATGTCACCGGCGTCGATGGCCGCCCTGATCAGCGTCTCAGCCATGATGCCTTCGATCCAACCGGTGGCGTACTGATCCGAGATGTTCAGATCAGGACGGCGGGCGATCATCTCGGAGGTCAGGCGGTCGTACTCGGCGATACCTTCGGTTCCCCAAGCGGCCGCGTAGCCGGACTGGAAGTAGTACTGATCGAACTCCTCAGCGAAGTCGCTCGGCATGTGGACCGGATAGCTGAAGGACGGACCGTTGCCCGACCAGAAGCCATCGAAGCCCTGCGACACGGCGTTGCCGAAGATGTCGAGCAGCTCACCGGGGGTGAGGGTCGTCCACACCATCGTGGCTCCCGAGCCGACCAGCTCGGCGATCACGCCGGTGCGGTCGTCGCCGGCCACCTGGCTGGTGCCGTCGTACGCAATGGGAATACCGAGTTCCTCGGCTGCGATCTTGGCACCGGCGGCACCGTCTTCACCGTATTCACCCGGGCGGGACAGGATGGCCAGCGAGGGCTCGAGACCCTGTTCCTCGACGTAGCCGGCGAGCCACTCGACGCCGTTGATCGACTCGATGCAGTAGGTGGTCTGCTTCTCCAGAACCGCGGAACCGAACTCGGGATCGGGCCACAGGGATGCCCAGCTCAACGGAATGACGAGCACATTGTCCTCGGCGGCCTGCTCGGCGATGGCGGAGGTGATCGGAGAACCGGTGTTCTCCGTGATCATCAGAACCCCGTCCTCGGACTCCTGTGCCATCGTCTCGTAGTTCTGAATGCCGATGTCGGTCTGGTACCCGCTGTCGATGACGACGGGCTCGACCGTCCAGCCCTGGTAGCCTCCGGCTTCGTTGAAGACCTCCCAGTAGACCTCCTGGCCGGCGACAATGTCGGAGACCAGAGCGGAGAACGGACCGGACAGATCGGCGTTCAAACCGACCCGGATGACCTTGTTCTCAGCGTCGACGCCGAAGTCGGTGGCGACTTCGCCGCCGTCGCCTTCCTCCATGGCGTCGTCGCCTTCGTCCTCCGTGGCGTCTTCGTCTTCTCCGTCGCCTTCGTCCTCTGCGGCGTCGTCGGTCGTCTCTTCCGTCGAGGTGTCACCTTCGTCGGCGGCGTCGTCATCTCCGTCGCCTCCACACGAGGCGGCGACCAAGGCGAACACCAGGAAGATAGTCAATAAATAGCGGATCTTTTTCATTGCTTTCCTTCTCCCCTTCCGGGATATGGAGAGTCCGGTGTGGACCACTCGTTTCCTCAGAGATTGTTCGGTATACCACTGTCAGCTGATCCGACGGCGTCATCCGGGTTCATCGGAACCCAGATGTCAGCAATCAGTAACTGAAGGGCCACCCTTTCCAATAGTTGCGTATCCGTATCCAGATTCCGAACAGGCCGAGCGGTTCGAAGATCATGAACAGGATGATCAGAACACCGAAGATCACGAAGTTCCAGAGGAAGACGCTCATCGGCCAGCCGGGCGATGCCGGAGTCAACGAGATCGGACCGAAGTCGCCGCCTCCCTCGGTCAACATCAGATTGGCGAACGCGGCCACGATTCCTTCACCGGCGACCTGATCGCCGAGCCACTCGGTGAACCGCTTCACCACCTCGGGGGTCAGCTCGACGAAGATGGTGCCGAGGATGGTTCCGGCGATCGTGCCAGCTCCACCGATCAACAGGATGGCGATGAAGTCGACCGAGAGGAACAACGACCACTGAACCGGGGCGACCCGCCCGTTGTAGGAGGCGAACAGAGCCCCGCCGATGCCGGCGTAGAACGAGCTTATGGCAAAGCCGATCCTCTTGTACTTGAACTCGGGGACGCCCATCACCTCGGCGGCGATGTCCCGGTCTCGAATCGCCTGCAGGGCACGCCCGGTGCGACTGCGGATGATATTCTTGGCCAGGACGGCGAAGAGAATGAACATGGCCAGCAGGAAGAAGAACTGCTTCTGCTCCTCCGACAGGTGGATCAACCCGAACCAGGTTCCGTCGGAGGTCATGTCGACCAGCGGGTTCTCCTCCTTCCAGAAGCGGAACTGGAGTTCGGGCCAGGTTCGACCCGACTCGAAGTCTCCGGCGTACTCGGGAAGCATGCGACCGAGATGAAGCCCGATGAACACCAGGCCGATGGTGGCGATGGCCAGGTAGAGACCTCGCACCCGGACCGCCGCCGGCGAAACCAACATGCCGACCAGGGCGGCCGAGATTCCGGCGGCCGGCAACCAGATCCACATCGGCAGGCCGAGCCCGCACACGCCGGCCTGTTCGACCAGGCCGAGATTGTCGTGGAAGGGGACACACTCGCGGATGCCGTCCCCGTTACCGCCGAGCGCCACCGCGAAGTAGGCCCCGACGCCCATGAAGAACGCATGTCCGATCGAGACCTGGCCCGTGACACCGACCAGGATCGTGAAACCGAGGGCGGCGATACCCAGTGTGATCATGTTGGTGACGGGGTTGAGCCAGGTCGCACCGAGGAACCAACTGGGGATGGCGGACAGCACGGGCGCACCGAGTGCCGTGAGGATGGTGACGAGGATGAGCAGTGCCATCGCCACCTTCTGGAAGTAGGTGGGAAGGATGGCGGCGTCTTGTTCGTAGGCAGTTCGAAGCAGGGGTCGACGATACATGGAAGCCTCACACCCTCCGGATTTCAGGAGTACCGAACAGGCCGTACGGTCTCACGACGAGCACTACCAGCATGACCAGGTACGGCACGATGGTGGAGTAGCCGGAGCCGAGCACGCTGTTGTACTGGGACAGATACTGGCCGGCGAACACTTCGGCCAGAGCAATGAGCACGCCGCCGTAGATCACCCCGATCACCGAGTCCAGGCCGCCGAGCACGATCACCGGCAGCACCCGGAACGCCAGCACCGGATGGATCTCCTGGCTGACCGATCCGCCGGGCGGGAACGGGGCCATGCCGTAGGCGATGCCGGCCAACGCGGCCAGCGCCACGCCGAGGGCCCAGGCGATCGCGAACACCCGGCCCACGTTTATCCCCTGGGCCATTGCCGCCTCCTGGTCGAAGGCCACGGCCCGCATGGCGACACCGAAGCGCGACTTGTAGAAGAAGAAGACGACGGCCCCGGCGATCAAGGCCATGATCGCGGCGGCCACGTAGGACTTCGGGATCAGGGCGTCGTTCCAGGTCCAGGCTTCCGCCCCCCACGGCACACCGAGTGAGCGGCCCTCCAAGGCGGTTGCGTCGATATTGAACGGCCTGATGGCGAACTCGAGACCCAGGGTGATGACGGCCATCGCGAACAGGGGTTGGCCGATCATCGGCCGGATGGTGAGCCGTTCGACCACCAGCCCCAGTAAAGCTGCGATTATCAGGGCGAAGACGAGGTTGCCGAGCCAGGCCAGCATGGTCGGGTCTTCGCCTTCGGCAACGGCCAGCGGGTTGCCGAACGGGAGGAACGGAAGGCCGCGATCGGCGATCAGGATCGACATGAACATCGCGCCGGCCATCGACAGTGCGCCGGCAGCGAAGTTCAGCACCTGGGTGCCTTTGAAGATGATGACGAAGCCGAGCCCCATCATCACGTACACCGCGCCAAGGGCGACCGCCTTGACCAGTGTTTGTATGAACGTGGTTACGTCCACGATGTGCGTTCCTCCATACCTAGGCAGTCCATCCCTGCGGACCTTGTCGGCGCCGCGCCGTACCGTGCTGTGCTCATCAATTGCGTGTCGTCAGTGCCGCACCATCAATACCGTTTGTCAGTACATCGAGTCGACGAGTTCGCTGAACGCGTCGAGCATGGCCGAACGCTTCAGCTTCTGGGTGGCGGTCAGCTCACCGTCTTCGTGATCCAGTTCCTTGGGAATCATCCGGAAGTACTTGATCTGCTCCACCCGTGCGAACTTCTCGTTGGTCTCGTTGATGATGCCCTGAACCAGCTCGAGCACCTCGGGACGCTCCGTGAGATCCCGGTAGGTGGTATAGGGGATGTTCTTGCGCAATGCCCAATCGCCCACCGTTTCCAGCTCGATACCGATGAGAGCGGTCAGGTACTTGCGGCCGTCGCCGATGACCATGGCCTCCTTGATCATGGGGGAGGCCTTGAGGCTGTTCTCGATCTCCGACGGTGAGATGTTCTTGCCGCCGGAGGTGATGATGATGTCCTTCATCCGGTCGACGATCTTGACATGCGTGCCGTCGACCCACTCGGCGACGTCACCCGTGCGGAGCCAACCGTCGTCGGTGAAGGTCTCCGCCGTCTTGTCCGGCTTGTTCCAGTAGCCCTTGAAGACACCGGGATGTTTCGACTGCACCTCGCCGGTCACCTCGTCGATCCGGAGGCCCGTTCCCGGGTACGGTTCGCCGACGGTGCCGAGCTTGAGCCGGCCCGGATAGTTGCAGGTGGCGACGGCGCTGTTCTCCGTCATGCCGTAGAGCTCGAACACGTCGATGCCGATGCCCATGAAGAACTCCAGCACCTCCGGGGCGATCGGCGCCGCTCCCGAGGCGGCCCGGCGGCAGTGCCGCAGGCCGATCCGCTCCTGCAGGGGACGGAAGACGAGCGGGTAGAACAGGAAGTGGAGGAGGCGGCTCTTGGCCGTGTGATTGCCTCCGTTGGCCACCTTCTCGCGGCCGACCGTGGTCGCCGCCTTCAGGCCGAGGTTGAGCATCGCTCGTTTGAAGCGGCTGGCGTCCCCGCCGCGGATGAGCACCCCGGCGTGCAGCCGTTCCCAGATGCGGGGCACCGCGAAAAACAGCGTGGGTTGGACCTCCCGCAGGTTCTGCGGCACGGTTTCGATCGACTCGGCGAAGTTCAGGGTCGGGCCGCCGGCCAGCATCGTCCAGGTCGAGAAGATTCGCTCGGCCACGTGACAGAGCGGAAGGTAGGTGAGGATCTGGTCCGACTTGTTCGGCGCGGTGCCGTCGGGGTACGCATCCTTCTCCTCGATGATGCGCTTCATGGCGTAGTCGGCGTTCTCGTTGGTCAACATGGCGCCCTTGGGTGGACCGGTGGTGCCCGAGGTGTAGACCAGCGTCATCACGTCGTCGGCTTCGGCCGCGGCCATGCGAGCGGCCACGGCGCCCGGGTTGGCCTCCCGGTGTTTGCGGCCGACCTCGAGGAAGTCGTCCCAGAAGACCAAGCGGTCATCGTCGAACTCCGAGAAGCCACGAGGCTCGCAGTAGATGATGTGACGAACGTTCGGGATCCGGGCCGGGTCCATCTCGAAGACCTTGTCGGCCTGCTCCTGGTCCTCGGCCAGGTGAACCGAGGCCCCACTGTCGTTGAGGAGGTACTCGACCTCGGCCGTCGGGTTCGTGGGGTAGAAGCCGACGGTGATTCCCCGGACGGCGACCGTGGCCAGGTCGAGGATGACCCACTCGGGGCGGTCCTCGGCGTGGATCGAAACCCTGTCGCCGACGTCGACGCCGTACTCGAGCAGAGCGTGGGCCGCCAGCTCGATGAGTTCCCAGACCTCGGCCCAGGTGTGCTCCTGCCAGATGCCGAAGTCCTTCTCGCGGAGGGCGATGTGGTCAGGGTCGGTGTCGGCCCAATCGCGGGCCCGAGCGGCCACCGTCAGGTAGCCTTTCCCTGCGGCACTCGGCGCAGGGCTCTCCTCGACCAACGTCATGCTTGCCTCCCCTTGGTACGACTGCCGGCAGCCGCGGCCAACTTAGCAGTCATCGTCATTCCATTCCCATCATTCGCCGAATTGATACGCGACCTACGCATTGGTTCGACAGGCAGTGTCATGTCATGTCGGTCATGTCATATCGGTTGGGCAGGGCCGACCGGGCATTCCACTGCTACTTCCACTGATACTCCACTGATACGTAGAATGTAAGAAGCCGTGTCGCGAGCTGTCAAACCTTGCGGCAACGTTGTTCACCGGGGACTGGGGTCTCGGTCGCCCCGGCTCGAACGATCGGCGGGCAAGTAGCCTTGTTCCCATGTCGAACGTGAATCTCTCCCCCGGTGGGTTGCCCGAAACCGTACTGGTGCCCGAACCCGCACCGCTGCTCGACGATCTGGCGGCTGCGGTCGATGCGCCGGAAGACGAGCGACGGGATCGTGTCGTGGCGATCGTCGCCGACAATCCGTCGTCGCTGTTCGGCTGGGCCACGCTCGGCGACCTCGGCCGCGACCGGGTCGAGGCCTACGCGGCCTACCGTGTCGGCTATCACCGTGGGCTCGACCGGCTCCGCCAGAGCGGGTGGCGGGGGAGCGGTCACGTGCGGTGGGAACACGAACCCAATCGCGGCTTCCTGCGGTCGCTCCACGGTTTGGGTCGGATGGCGGCCGAGATCGGTGAGAGCGACGAGGCCGAACGATGTGCGGTGTTTCTCCGCCAGCTCGACCCGGCCTGGGAGCACATCGAGCCCCGGCTTTGATCGACGGCGTCGTCGGGGCGGTGATGGTCGGGGGCCGGTCGAGCCGGTTCGGCACCGACAAGTCGCTTGTCCCGGTTGGTGACACCGTCCTGGGCGCCATCGCCGTTGCCGCACTCAGAGAAGCCGGCATCGATCCGGTTGTCGCCGTCGGCGGCACGGCCGGGCACCGGCTGAACGTCATCACGGTTCCCGACCACTGGCCCGGCGAAGGTCCGTTGGCGGCGCTGGCGACGGTCCTGCGGTGGGCGCGTCGCGGCCGGGTCCTCATGGTTCCGTGTGATCTGCCGCTGCTGACCGTCGACCCTCTGGCCACGCTCATCGAGGTCGGCGACTCACTCGGCCCGACCCGGCGCGATCAGACCGCCGTCGTCGCCACCGTCGCCGGCGAACCCCGATACTCCGTCGCCCTCTGGCCCGCGACCTGGGCTTCACCGATGCGACAGCTGGTGGAGGGCGGCGAGCGTCGTTTCCGGGCCGCACTCGATGTCGGGGAGTGGATCGGGACCGAGGTCGACGGCCGCTGTCTGGCCGATGCCGACAGCCCGGCCGAACTCGAACAGCTGCTGGACGGCCGGTGACCAACCGGTCATCGTGCAATCTCGGCTTTGGTTGCCGGTCACGCACGATTCCGGTGACGCTGCTACCGTTCAGCCATCTGGCCTGCAACGTCGACGGCCGGGCCCGCCCCCCTTGCGGACTGGAACCGCCTACCACCTGTGTATGAACTCATAACCACAACGTCGGATCTGGAACGTGTCGTCTCGGACGCCACGGCCGCAGAGCGGTATGCGATCGACACCGAGTTCCACCGGGAGCGCACCTACTTCCCACAGGTGGCACTGATTCAGCTGACGATCGGTTCCGTGATCTGGCTGATCGATCCGTTGGAGGTCGATCCGGCACCGCTGGCCGAGCTGCTGGAGGGCGACGGGCTCTGCATCGTGCACGCCGGCATCCAGGATCTGGAGGTTCTCGAACTGGCGTGCGGTGCTGTGCCGCGACGGTTGCTCGACACACAGATCGCCGCCGGATTCCTCGGTGTGTCAACGGGTTCGCTGAGTTCGCTGGTCGATCGGTTCCTCGATGTCGATCTGCCCAAGGGTGATCGCCTGACCGACTGGCTGCGACGTCCGCTGACCGACGATCAGCTTCAGTACGCCGCTTCCGATGTCGAGTTCCTGCTGCCGCTCGTTGATCGGCTGTGGAGCGAGTTGGCCGAACTCGGGCGCACGGAGTGGGTCGACGAGGAGTCCATGCTCATGCTGTCGCGGCCCCGAAACCGTCGCCCGCCCGATGAGGCCGTCACCAGGATCAAGGAAGCTCGAGGACTGCGGGGAAAGGCCCGGATGGTGGCCACCGCTGTCGCCGCCTGGCGGGAGCGCCGTGCCGCCGATCTCGACGTGCCGGTACGACAGGTGTTGTCCGATCTCGGCGTGGTCGCGGTGGCCCAACAGGCACCGGGCTCGATGAACGAGCTACGGTCGCTGCGCGGCGTCGACGGTCGACATCTTCGGGACGGGGCCGGTCCCGAACTGCTGGCTGCCGTGCAGACCGGACTGAAGATGAAACGGGACAAGACCCGTCAACCCCGGGCACCGGAGCTGCCGCGCCATCTCCGACCCGTTGTGACGCTTGTCACTGCCTGGGTGTCCCAACTGGCCCGTGACAACCAGCTCGATCCGGCCCTGCTGGCGACGAGAGCCGACGTCGAGGCTCTCCTTCGGCAGGACCCTGAATGCCGACTCCTGACCGGTTGGCGGCAGGACATGGTGGGCAAGCCAATCGCAGAACTGGTTTCGGGACGAGCGGCCGTCGCGTTCGACACCGACGGCCATCTCGTGCTCGAAGCCCGCAGTAATCAGCCTCTGACCGCCAAACCATGACGGGCAAGCGGCCCGAAATCGACTACGATGGACAAGGCGATCGTTTCGCCAAGTGATCGCGGATCAGCCTAAACTGGAAGAACTATCTACCGGCAGGGGCGTGGAAAACGCACCGTTCGCCCCGCCTCACCCGAGATTTGCAGGAGTGTCCCATGAAGAAGGGGCGTCATCGTCGTTATGAAGAAGCCCGGGCGCTGAAGCGTTCGCGCGATGGAGACGACATCGAGTCGTTGATGGAGCGTCTCGATGAGGATCCGTTCGATCTTCCCACCACTCCGGAGGCCGCTCAGGTACAGAATCAGGAAGACGTCGAAGCCTACGACTAGGCGCGACGAACCCTGCGCCCCGTTGCGGGCGGATTCCATGAGACGGCGTTTCCGGAGCGCCTAACCAGTGAACGCCCTCGGTTCGTCCGGGGGCGTTTTCGCGTTCGCCGGTGCGTTTGGCCGTCGCTGTTCCGCCCATCTCAGTGCTCGGTCTGATCGAGGATCTGGCCCAGTTTCACGATCTCGGACTCGTAGACGACACCGATGAACCCGCCGTCACCGTCGGTGACGGCGATCTGGTCGGCTCCGGTCCGGTCCATGGCCGCAATTGCGTCCCGGAGGCGCCAGCTCGGCCTGGCCGACGGAGCCTCGTCGAGCACCGCGCTGACCGGCGTTGACTCCCAATCGTCACGGCTGACCGCCGAAGCCCGATCGACGGAGCAGTGTCCGAGATAGGTGGCCCCATCGACGACGGGGACGATGCGTTGGCGCCTACCGATGGCGTGGACCCACATGAACTCCGACACCGTCGCATCGGGCGGGACCGTCATCACGTCGGTGGTCAGCGCGGAACTGATCGGCAGGGTCAGGCGTTCCTCCAGGTGTCCGACCCGCTCGACCTGTTGCCCGGACGCCACCGAGGCCTCCCCGGCCACCAGCTGCGACACGGCCGCGGCGACGAGCGCCGGGACGACGGCGGCGCCCCGGCTCGACTCGGCCACGAACATCACCGCGGCAATCGGTGTGCGGTAGCCTGCCGCCAGGAAGGCGGCGAGACCCAGGTAGGGCCATATCGACGCGTTGTGGGCCCAACCGAGGTCCTGGAGGCCGTCGCCGACGAGGCGGCCGAGGAGCACCCCCTGGATCGCGAGTGGAATGAACAGTCCGCCAACTCCTCCGGCACCGATGGTCGAGAGTGTGGCCACCGCCCGAAAGACGAACAGTGCGCTGATCATGAGCAGCGGCGGGCGTGTTCCGAGCCAGTCGACGATCTGGAGACCCGGTCCGAGGGTGAGGGGCTTGTCGAAAAGGAAGTCGGAGATGAGCGCCATGGCTCCGAGCAGCACACCCCCGGTCAAGGCCAGCGCCCACGGGGAGTACTCGGTTCGCAACGATTTGGCCCGACGCACGGTCCAGGCGAACCACCGGCCACCGAGCCCGGCGCCGGCGCCGACGGCCACGGCACCGAGGAGATCACCGATGCCGAAATCGGCCTCCGGGGTGAAGCCCAGTAGGAGATGCGGGTGGATGAACGGCATCAGCACGAAGGTGAGGTAGCTTGCGGCCGACGCGATCAGCGACGGCAGCAGCGCCCGGTGAGCGACATCGTCCCGGTACGGCGATTCGAGCGCGAACACCAGGCCGGTGGCCGGGGCCTGGAACAGGGCCGAGACACCGGCTGCGGCGCCGGCGGTCAACAGCAGTTTGGCCGAACCGCGGCCGAGCCATCGTTCGACCCGCTGGTGAATCCACAGACCGATGCTCGACCCCATGTAGATCGACGGACCCTCCAACCCGAGGGCGCCTCCGAGTCCGATGGTCGACGCGCCGGCCAACAGCCGTGCGACCAGCGGGCGACCTTCCACGGTTGGCCGGCGGGAGTGGAAGGAGTAGATGTATTCATCCGATGTCGAGGGGCTGACCCCGTTTCCGACGGTTTGCAGGATCGCAACCGCCAGCAACAACCCGATGAGCGGGGCGACGGCTTGGACCCAAAGGGGCAGACCGAGCACCCGGTCGAACATGACCTCGAGGATGATGGCATCGATGACGGCGACGGCGAACCCCACGACGACACCGACCACGATGGCAGCCAGGAGCAGCTGACTGCCGTGGCGTTCCGGCAACAGTCGAACGAGGCTCCGGCTCACCGCCGCCGGCGTCGGTATCGGCGGGACCTTGGCAATGGATGGCAGCTTGACTGAGGGCATGAACAGGTCGGGAGGACGGTTGTCTGGTTGGGTCGGGTGCGGCCGACGACTCGAGCGGCGCTGTCAGGACAGGACGACGGGCGTGGCGGTGGTCACGACCTCGTGGGTAGTGTCCGACCGATGGTCCGCCAGGGTATCGAGGTGGTCTCGCAACCGGGTGTAGACCTGGCGGCCGAGCATCTCGATCAGCTCATCGGCCAGCGACATGTACACCGGTCGGTCATCGATGTGGGTGGCAGGCTGATCGTCGATGCACCACCAATGGAAGTCGGCGCCACCCGGACCCCAATCCCGGCGTTGCCAGGCCCTCACGAGCACCGTCTCATGACCGTACTCGTCGGTGTGGATGTCGAGATGAATGGGAACCTGCCAGCAGACGTCCGGTTTCCAGTCCATCGGGCGGGCCGCGGCTCGCTCGGCGCCGATATGCAGGGCACAACCCGAGCCGCCGTCGAACCCGTCCCGATTGAGGAAGATGCAGGCGCCGTCGACCTTTCGGGTCACCCAGTCGCCGTTCTTGTTCTTCTTCAGTGGTCCGCCCTTGGATTCGGCCCTGGCCTGGTGTTGCCACTCGTCGGCCCGGAGCTGCTCGACGGCCGCCAACACGTTGTGACGATCCTCCTTGTCGACCATGTGAGCGCCGTGTACGCAGCACCCGAGGGTGGCGGTCGGATCGGGTTCGGAGTCGATCGACGGGCAGCCCTGCCCGTAGATACATCGGTAGCGGGAGCGGAGGAACGTGGTGTCGAAGAGCCAGGTCGTATTGCCCTCGACGTCGTTGACCGAGTACCAGGAGTGGCCGTCTTCGGGTATGGGCACCGAGGCAGGTTACCCCAACACGGGCGGTCACGAGCGGCGTATCGAATGAAAATGGTGGGCGAAAGCCGGGTGAAAGAGGTAAGGATTCGTGCCAGACTGGCCGCTGTCATGGAAGAACAGCTCGAAGATCTACAGCAGCGCCTCGCCGCCATCAGTTCCGAACTCGGTGACCTGTCGATGACGGTCCTGCGGGAGGCTCTCGAAGAAGGGGCCGACAAGCGGCCGCCGCTCGACAAGGTCCTGGGGCGTATCCGGCGATCGGTCGACAAGGCGGCGGCCCTGGTGGAGCGGGAAGCCCTTGGTCTTGTCCGTTCCGACGACACCTGACCGCACGACCACCACCGGCCCGGCCAAGCTAGAGATCGACCTCGGGGCTGATGTCGTGTCGCAGCCCTCGGGCGGAAGGGTCGCCGTCGCCGGCCAGGCTCGACACCCGGCGGGCCAGCGCCACGAGACGGGCGAAGCTCCGGTTGTCGAACCGGAATCCGAGGCGGTGGAGGTCGAGTCGATCGTCGTCGCGGCGTTCGGCCTTGGTGGCCTCGATCACCTGGATCGAACCGTCGGCGATGATGTCGGCGAACTCGTCGTTCAGCGTCGCGACGGCGGCATCGTCGAGTTGATGGCGCATCCGGACAACAAGCTGGTTTCCGACATAGCGCATCGAATGGTACGACGAGTAGTACGAGCAGATGTAGTCGGCGGCCTCGGCCGGGTCATGGGTGTGGAGGTACAGGTCGGTGTCATGACCGGAGATCATGTTGCGATCGCCCAACTCGGTTTCGACAAATGACTGCCAGGCCGACCAGTAGGTGGATTCGGCGTGGTCGAGCATCACGATGGGAACGGGATCACTCTTCCCGGTCTGGACGAGCGTCAGCAGCTCGAAGGTCTCGTCGAGCGTGCCGAAACCACCCGGCAGCAGAGCGAATGCGTCGGTCTCCTTCATGAAGGTCAGCTTGCGGGTGAAGAAGTAGCGGAAGCTGGCGAGCTTGTCATCGCCGGCGATGGCCGGGTTCGCCTCCTGCTCGAACGGCAACACGATGTTGACGCCGAAGGCGTTGTCCCGGCCCGAGCCCTCGATGCCGGCCTGCATGATCCCCGGGCCGGCGCCGGTGATCGCCATCCAGCCCCGCTCGGCCATGGTGCGGCCGAAGTCGACGGCCAGCTCGTAGTCCGGGTGATCCGGCTTGGTTCGGGCCGACCCGAAAATGGTGACCTTGGCCCGATCGTCGTAGGGGGAGAAGATGCGCCACGCGTGGAGCATCTCCGCCAGCGTACGGTTGGCGATCTTCAGTTCGAGACGATCGATGTCGGCCTCGTCCATGTCGAGGACCGTCACCAGCATCGAACGAACGAGGTCGTCGTTGTGGTCGTTGCCGACGACGGCCAACAGGTCGGTCAGCTGGCGATCGATGTTCTCGTTACCGAAGTTCTTCCGCGGTCGGGGGGGATTCATGATTGTGCCGTCTTGGATTGTTGTCGATCTGTGAGGTCGGGAGAAGCCGGCCATTCGCGGGCCGTGGGTGGCTGCAACCGCTCCGTCCGACGGGATGACGATGGTACCGGCGGAGGGCGGGGCCGCGGTCGCGGTGGCTGCTTCGTCAACCCATCGGCGGTGAGATGGTGGTGGTGAGCCATCGGCTCGACGGCACAGTGTCGTGCGTTAGGGTTGGGGCTGATGGGACATCGAATCGTCGGACTGGTCACGATCGTGTCCTTGACGGTGGCCGGCTGCGGGACGACGGTGCCCGCATCGGCGCCGGACACCGTCGACACCACATCGCGCCAGGTGGACGACACCGCCGAGGAGCCGCCGCCCACGACCGTGGCACAGCCTCCAAACACCGACCGGCCGAGCACCGGGCCTCCGACTCCGGCGGTGGAGGACGAAGATGGATTCCGGTGGTTGTGGGCCGACCCCGACGACATCCGGTTCCTCTGGCGGGACGAAACCGGCACGCCCTACGGGCAGCTGGAGGCGGCCCGCGCCGCGGTCGAGGCCGATGGCGAGCAGGTGATGGCCATCACCAACGGGGGGATCCACCGCCCCGGTCTGATTCCGTCGGGGCTCTACGTCGAAAACGGTGCGGAGCTGAGGTCGCTGAACCGGTCATCGGGATCCGGCAACTTCTTCCTCAAGCCCAACGGGGTGTTCTGGGTCGATGGCGGGCGGGCCGGTGTCGACACGACCGAAGCCTTCGCCGACCGCTCCGGCACGACAACCGTCAACGGCGCCGTGCAGAGCGGCCCGATGCTGGTCATCGACTCGGCGATCAACAGCGCCTTTTCCGAGACGTCGACATCGACCCACCGTCGAAATGCCGTCGGAGTCGACGCCGCCGGGCGAGTGTTGCTGATCATGGCCGATCGGCCGGTAACGCTGTGGGCGATGGCGACCCGGTGTCTGGAGCTCGGAGCCGTTGACGCGCTCTACCTGGATGGAACGCTCTCCCGGCTGGAGACACCGGCCGAGGGTCGACCGATCTTCCCCAACATCCCGGTGGCCTCGATGATCGCCGTCGTGACCCGAACCGGTACCGACGGCGGCGGCGGGAGCTAGACCGACCCGGCCCGATCCTCGAGCGTGTCGAGCACCTCGTCGAAGCTCTTGGAGAAGCTGGCCACGCCTTCGGTCTCCAGCTTCGCCGACACGTCGTCCATGTCGACGCCGACGTCGGCCAGATCGGCCATCACCTGACGGGCCGCATCGGGGTCGGCGTCGACCGTACGGGCCACCGTTCCGTGGTCCTCGAAGGCGACGAGCGTGGAGTCGGGAAGCGTGTTGACCGTGTTCGGTCCGATCAGGGTGTCGACGTAGAGGGTGTCGGGATAGCTCGGGTTCTTGGTGGAGGTCGACGCCCACAGCGGCCGTTGCAGCCTGGCCCCTCGGGCTTCCAGAGCCTGCCAGCGATCACCCTGGAAGGTCTCCAGGAACAGTTGGTAGGCCAACTGCCCTTGGGCGATGGCCGCCTTGCCCCTCAGGCCGAGCGCCTTGTCGGTGCCGATCTCGTCGAGCCGGCGGTCGACCTCGACGTCGACCCGGCTGATGAAGAACGACGCCACCGACGAGATCGAACTCAGATCGTCCGCACCGCACGCCTCCAACCCTGAAATGTAGGCCTCCATGACCTCCCGGTACCGATCGAGCCCGAAGATCAGGGTGACGTTGATCGACCGGGCTTCGGAGATCAGCGTGCGTATGGCCGGGATTCCCTCGACGGTGGCGGGGACCTTGATGTAGAGGTTCGGGGCGTCGATCCGGTCATCGAGTGAACGGGCGGCGGCGACGGTGCCGCTCTCGTCGTGGGCGAGGGTGGGCGAGACCTCCACCGACACGTAGCCGTCCTCACCACCGGATGCCTCGTGTACCGGAGCGAGGTGATCGAGCGCCCGGTTGATGTCACCGACGACGAGCTGCCAGTAGGCCTCTTCGACGTCGGCCCCGGCCTTGACCAGCGATCGCAGCTCGCTGTCGTAGTCGTCGGTCTCGGTCATGGCCTTGGCGAAGATCGACGGGTTCGACGTGAGTCCCCGGACACCGCGGTCGATCCAGTTCTGAAGCTCGCCGCTGGTCATCCAGCCCCGCCGAAGGTTGTCGAGCCAGGGGCTCTGTCCCTGGTCGGCGTGGAGATCGTGTAAGCGGCTCATTGGTTGTCTCCTGATTGTCCGGTGGTGGTCGACTCGGCACGTGCGGCGTGGGCCGCCTCCACCACATTGTCGTCGGTGATGCCGAGCTGTCGCAACACAACCGAACCCGGGGCCGAGGCTCCGAATCGGTTGATACCCACCGTCACGTCGGCGAAACGTTCCCAGCCGAGCGTGACGCCGGCCTCGACCGAAACCGTCGGCACACCGGGATCCAGAATTGAACGACGATCGGCCTGCGAGCGTCGACCGAAGAGCTCCCAGCTCGGCATCGACACGACCCGGGCGGCAACTCCGTCGGTGGCCATTTTGGCCGCGGCGTCGACGCACACCGACACCTCGCTGCCGGTGGCAACGAGGATGACGTCGGGACTGTCGACCTCCACGACCGCATAGGCCCCCTCGGCAACCCGGGACGCGTCGCTGGAGGCGAGTACGGGGAGATCCTGACGGCTCAGGATCAGCGCCGTCGGGCCGGCGTTGTCGACCGCTACGGCCCAGGCGCCCGCCGTCTCCCGGGCGTCGGCCGGTCGGATCACCGTGAGGTTGGGAATGGCCCGCAGGCTCATGACGTGCTCGACCGGCTGGTGGGTCGGCCCGTCCTCGCCGACGCCGACCGAATCGTGGGTCCAGACGAAGATGCAGCGTGCTTCGGACATGGCGGCGAGCCGCACAGCCGGCCGCATGTAGTCGGAGAACACGAGGAACGTCCCGCCGAGAGGAAGGACGCCACCGTGGTGGGCGGCACCGACGAGTGCGGCACCCATGGCGTGTTCCCGTACACCGAAATAGATTTGTCGACCCCCGCCCTCGGCCGCCGACTGCACGACCGAGCCGACCTCGGTGCCGGTGTTGCCGGTCAGGTCGGCCGAACCCCCGATCACCGTGGGCATCAGCTCGGCCAACGCGGTCAGGACCTTCTGCGACGCCTTGCGAGTGGCGACCTTCGAACCCGGTTCGAAGTCCGCGGCGGTGGCCAGAGCGGCCGCAACCGCCTCGGGCTTCGACTCGGACCACGCGTCGTGCCAGGTCTGGGCGTGCGGCGACTGATCGAGTCGCTGTTGCCACGCCGAGCGCTCGGCGCCACCCCGTGAGCCGGCAGCCCGGTACATGTCCAAAACCTCGGGCGGCACCCAGAACTGCTCGTCGGGCGGCAGACCCATCACCGTCTTGGTGGCGGCGATCTCGGCTTCGTCGAACGGGTTGCCGTGGGCCGAGTGGTGGTCGGTCAGCGACGGGGACGGGTAGCCGATGTGCGAACGGAGGACCAGCAGGGTCGGCTTGGAGTCGTCGGCCTTCGCCGCTTCGAGTGCCGCCGTGAGGGCGTCGACGTCGTTGGCCACGTCGCCGAGTTCGACAACGTCCCAGCCGTAGGCTCGGAATCGGCCGGCCGCGTCGTCGGTCAGGGCCAGCTCGGTCGGGCCGTCGATGGTGATGTGGTTGTCGTCGTAGACACATATCAGCCGACCCAGTCCGAGATGGCCGGCGAGCGACGCCGCCTCATGACTGATGCCCTCCGAGAAGTCGCCGTCACCGGCGAAGACGAACGTGTGATGATCGCACAGCTCGGGGCCGAACCGGTTGCGGAGGAACCGTTCGGTGATGGCCATGCCCACCGCGTTGGCGAAACCCTGGCCGAGGGGGCCGGTCGTGACCTCCACCCCGGTCGTGTGACCGGTTTCGGGATGACCGGGGGTTTTCGAATCCCACTGGCGGAACTCCTTCAGGTCCTCCATCTCGAGGCCCTGGCCGGTCAGGTACAGCATCGAGTAGAGAAGGATCGACGCATGGCCGCCGGACAGGACGAAACGGTCGCGGTCGGGCCACGACGGGTCGTCGGCGTCATATCGCAGCACCCGGGTGAACAGGGCGTGGGCGAGCGGCGCCAATGCCATCGCTGTTCCCTGGTGCCCGGAGTTGGCCTTCATCGGGCCGTCGAGGGCCAGAGCCCTGATCACGTTGATGCCGAGGTTTTCGAGGTCGTTCGAGGAGCTGTTTTCCACCCTGGCCACGCTAGCGGAGGCCGGGCGACCCGACTCCGGTCGGAGGCGAGCGTCAGTCCTCGTCCGAAACCTCGATCAGGAGAGCCGAGAGGTCGGACCACGGCGTCCTGACGGTGCCGAGACCCGACTCGTCCGGCGTGGACCGAATCGCGGCCGTGGCGATCGGCTCGAAGGCCTCCGTGGTCGCGGGAAGATGGCCGTCGACCAGCAGCGCCCGCTGCAACCGCGGCGCAGCCGGCAGCAGACGTTCGGTCAACCGCCGTCCCGCATCCTCCGGATCGTCAACCAGCACCTGAACCCGCTCGCCGACGGTGACCGGACCGTCCAACTCGGCCGAGCCGTCGTTCGGGTCGACGGCCACGACATCGATCAGCCGTCTGTCCCGGCCGGCACCCGGCGGGCTGATGGCAACCCTCAGCGGCGGGAACTCCATCGACGGGCCGTCGACGAAGGGGTCGGTCGTCTCCAGCCGGTCGAGCAGGACCGCTCGAACCGCCACGTGGTCGAGCTTGACCAGGGTGCGGCCGCGGGCGTCGGTGACGGTCATCGGCGGTCCGAGCCTGCGTCCACTTCGGGACCGGACGAGGGATGCCGATCCCGGCGGGAATCGAAG
The DNA here is from genome assembly GCA_965216675.1 of Acidimicrobiales bacterium. GTDB lineage: Bacteria > Actinomycetota > Acidimicrobiia > Acidimicrobiales > SZUA-35 > JAHELU01. The sequence goes on from CBDCGK010000003.1 coordinate 220,969, forward strand.
GCCGATCGAGTATCCACGCCGGCTTGCGCCGTCGCCGCCGATGGCCAGCGGCGCCGGTCCGTCGGGTCCGGTGGCGAAACCGACGGCGATCGCCCCGTCGGGGCCGGCCCGCATCGTCAACGACGAGGAGCCAGGTCGCCCCGCGGGTCGCTTCGACGGCCCGACCGCATCGTCATGAGGTTCCGTCTCGTCTGTCATGGAGACGTCGATCCCGCAGAGGGCCCACACCACCAGCGAGCCCGGCGACGGAGCCGGGTGATCGGAGCCGGCCACCTGGGGTGCCGCCACGGCCACCAGCAGGTCCGGCCCGAGCAGGTGATGGACGGCTCCGGCGAATGTCGAGAGTTTCATTCCGATCGACTCGTCTGCCAGGAGCAGGGCGAACTGAGGTGATCCGGCGAGGGTGTTCTCGAGGTGACCGACAACCTCACCGACGGCCACGGCCGGGTCCGGATGATCGCTGACCGCACAGCCGGTCAGCCGATGTCCACCACTCACCGGACAGGTCCGCTATTCGACGGGTGGAAGCAGCGTGTACGGCACCACATGGGGCCGGCCTCCGTCGATACGGCAGACGGCCACGACGGTGCGGTAGTCGTCGAACTCGAGGTCGGCGCGAACCAGGCGGTAGTTGAACTTGCCCGGCTCGATCTGCAGCGGCTGGACGTTCCGGGCCAGCGGCTCGGCATCGGTTTCGTCATCGCCATCGCCATCACCGTGGTACTCGAAGGTGACCTCGAGCGCCCCGAACTCCTTGCCCTCCGGCGGGTTCCACACCAGCACGACAAGGTGGGGGGCGACCGTGACCGGCACGGGCGCCGGGGCGGGTGCCGAGAACTGGATTCCCCCGAGGTCGATACGTGTCGAGGGTCCGGGGACCGAGCGAAGTTCGATGTCGTCCATGAACAAGGCGGCAATGATCTCCATGGCACTCGACCGTATCGGCCGGGAAACCCGGGGCATCGTCGCCGGCCGCCGCTTGTGGGGTCTGAGTAGCAACGGAACAGGAAACGGGTTAACCCGGATTTCCGGTTCAACCGATGGCTGCTGGTCGGATCAGGCTCCCCGGCACCGAACTTTTCGACGTCCGCGCCCCCACAGGGGGAGGTTCATCGACCAAAGTTCGGGTTTCCCGGGGCGTCAGCTTCCAAAACCTCGGTGAGGCGGGTCGACGGAGGAAGCCAGGCCGGTGATCAACGTAAAACGCTGAGCGGTCAGACCTGCCACCAGGGTAAACGCCGACCTACCGGAAATCCGGGTTAAGTGGACCATCGGGACGAGCGAACGCGGTGAGTGACCGGGACAAGATGCGCCAGACGCTGCGCGGCCGGGATTATCGCGTGGCTGGGCCAACCGATATCGCCGGTTACGAGCGCTACTGCTCCAGCTTTCTAACAACGAGCTTCTCGCCCGAGACCCCATCTACGACCGATCGATTGCCAAGGGGCTCTGCGAGTTCCACAGTTACCTCGTCCATACACGAGTCCTGATCGTCGCCACCTGGAATGTATGCCTCAGCTGTTACAAGCACTTCGTTTGCGCGCTCATCCACCTCTGCAGTAGGCGCTCCATTGCAGCTATTCACTCCGATGCCCAAAGTCCGGCCGTCGGGGAGGAGCTGCGCATCCGCCAAGGAAATCGCCCGCCGACCACCGCCGCCGCCAAGTCCGCACGCTCCGACGACCAAGGTGCATCCCAAGAGCCCGGCAGCACAGGACAGCGGCCGTCGGGTCGGAGATTGTCGTTTCACGAACTCCAACCATAGGTCTCGGCCGGCACAACTCATCGGCACGACCAGCGCACTCGGGATCACCGGGGCTCTGGCTCATGACGCCATCGACGTGATGAATCGACGATCCTCATGGTTGCGACATCGGGCCGAATCCATTCTGTCTTTCGGGCGGTGTGGGATGCTGAACGAGTGCCGCCTGACGAACAAGAGTTGGTGATGCTCGACCCAGACAGTGAGTCATGCTTCGAAGCATTGACTGCCGCCATCTCCGAGGAGATCCGCACAAGGACCGGGCTCGGGGACTCCGACGTGAACGATCCTTCTTGGGTAGACCGCGTTGCCGGACTAGCGGCGGACGCTGTGATCGACAGATTTGTGGTCCGACCCCGTGGCCCGGACAAGCCACGCCATCGTCGGGCGTAGCATCGGCCCACCCGATATCGGCACCCGTGCAGCGCGCGAGAACACCGGCCGACCGGTTCGGACGGTCACGGGCCGTGGCTGCCTGTGGGAGAGATGTCACTGCACCTGTGTAGGTTCGCTGGGATGGATGCAGAGCAGCCGAGGGGTTCGACGATGACTCGTGAGCAACTGGTCGAGGCCGTGGAGGCGAGCTGGACGAAGGCGACCAGCGCCGATCCCTCGCTGTGGAGTGCCGACAACCCATCGCGTGGCCAGTGCGACGTGACGAGCCTGGTGGTCCTTGAGTACCTCGGCGGCGATCTCCAGCTCGCTCCGGTCTTCCAGGGTGAGGACCAAGTCGAGCATCACTACTGGAACCTCCTCGAAGACGCAGAGGTGCTCGACCTCACCCGCCGACAGTTCCAGGATGGTCAGCGCATCGGCGATGCGGAAGTCGTGACGCACGGGACGATCCGGGCGAAGTACCCACAAGCCCGGGAGGAACTACGACATCGTCACGCTGCGCTGCGTACGGCGGTCTCCTCCACGCTTGGCATTGAGCCCGAGCACCCCCTTGGGTCTTGATTCATGACCACTCGGGATCGGCACTGATTGCGTGCGGACAAATCCCGCTCGCTCGTTGCCCTTCGAACGGCGGGCGGGTCACTGTCGGTGACGTAGCTGACGTTCGCTGGTGGTTATGGAAAGGTGCGTTCGTAGAGGACGTCGACGGTGGTTGGGCAGCGTGGGGCCCGGGTACGTGCCGCCAGCCTCGGCGTTCGTACATGCGTCGGGCCCGGATGTTGGCTTCCAAGAGCAGAGGTTCAGTCTTTGAACCCCGCTGGCGCAGGCCTGGTCGAGGGCCCAGTCATGGAGGAGTGAGCCGACACCGTGACTCCAGAGCCTGGGCTCAACGTAGAGCCGTTTGGGGGGACTCCCTTCTCACCCTTCGTGGCGCCGGAACCGATGATCGGCTGGATGCGGCTATGTTGATCGTGGTGGCAGATCCGACGACCAAGGAACGAATCGTCGCCGAGGCCCGCCGCTGCTTTGCCAACCAGGGTTACGAGGGGGCCTCGCTCAACGACATCGCCGAAGGCGTCGGGATCCGGCGTCCGAGCCTGCTGCACTACTTCCCGTCGAAGGAGGCGATCTACCGCCACGTGCTGGAGGAGGCGCTGCTCGACTGGAGCCACCAGATCGATCGGGCCCGCAGCGTCGAGGTGGACGGCTGGAAGGTGGTTGACCGCATTCTCGAGGTCAGCTTCGAGTTCTTCCGCGACAACCCGGAGATCGTGCAGATCGTGAGGCGGGAGGCGCTCACCGAGACCGGCCACCTTGGTTTCGATCTCGGACACGCCCTGCGGCCCTACTTTCGTCGGTCGGTGGCCTTCTTCGAACGGGAGATGAAGGCCGGGCGGTTCCGGCATCACGACGCCGAGCACCTGGTTCTGACCGGCTACGGTGCCCTGCTGACCTACTTCTCCGACCGGGCCATGCTCACCGGCCTGCTCGACATCGATCCGTTCTCCGACGCCGCGTTGGAGGCCCGGTTCCATCACATGCGGGCCTTCGTTCGGGCTGCTCTGGAACCGATCGACCTCGTCGAGGACCGAGTGTCGACCGAGTGACGAATGCCCGTTCCCGGTCCACGGCGGGGGTAGGCGTACTGGAGCCGGGGTCGCGCTAGTTTGGGGGCGTCATGGACATCGGTCGAATCATACGGCTCGTGGCCGCCCCGATTGCGTTGGCCGTCATCGCGCTCGGGGCCTGGCAATCGGCCGAGAACTCCGACTTCGAAGACGTCGCCGGCGCCCGCGTGGAGTATGGAGCGGCGCTCGACAGCCCGATGCTGTCGGCTCGCCGGATACCCCAGACGCTGCAGGCGCCGGTGAGCGACGACATCCTCGCCACGACCCTGTCGACGACGATCGATCGCTACCCCAACCGGAGCTGCCTGACCGTGATGGCCAACGATCGCAGGATCAACCCGTCGGCGTCGATCGCCGGTGGCCTCGTTCCCGCATCGAATCAGAAGCTCGTCACCACCTTCGCCGCGCTGTCGGTTCTCGGGCCCGACTTTCGCTTCACCACCTCGGTCCAGACCGCGGCCGACGTCTCCGACGGCGTGCTGGCCGGTGATCTGTTCCTGGTCGGTGGCGGTGATCCGTTCCTCAGCACCGACGCCTGGTATTCGCAGTACAAGGTCGTGGACCACCGTTCCCGGACCAGGCTCGAGGATCTGGCCGACTCGGTGGCGGCGGCACTGGCCGCTGACGGCGTCTCGGAGATAGCGGGCGCCGTCGTGGGCGACGAGACCTTTCTCGACACCGATCGTTACGGCCCGTGGCCGTCCCGGCTCATCAGCCAGAACCAGTCAGGGCCTCTGTCGGCCTTGACGGTCAACGAAGGATTCGTCGACTGGCCGGAGACCTATCTCGGAACCCCCCGCCCCCGGGTCGCATCCGATGATCCGGCGCGCTACGCCGCCGAACAGTTCACCGACCTGCTTCGGGATCGGGGGCTGACGGTGAGCGGGGCGGCGGCCACAGGAGCAGCCCCCGCCGGGGCCAGGACGGTGGCCGAGGTGTCGTCCCCCGACCTCGTGGCCACCGTGGCCAACATCAACACCTACAGCTCGAACATGGGAGCCGAGCTGCTGTTGAAGCGACTCGGCCGCGACGTCTCGGGAACCGGATCCACCGCGGCCGGCGCCCAGGCCGTCGCCACGACGCTGAACGATCTCGGGGTTCCGATGACCGACGTCGTGGTCAGCGACGGCTCCGGCTTGTCCGAATCCAATCGACTCACCTGTGATGCGCTGGCCACCATCTTGACGTCGGCAGGACGCGAGTCGATCATGGCCGACTCCCTTGCGATCGCCGGCGTGTCCGGAACATTGAGCGAGCGGTTCAAGGAGTCGACGATCACCGGTAACGTCCTGGCCAAGACCGGCAGTCTCTCCGGCGTTCGCGCCCTGTCGGGGTTCGCCGACTCGACCACCGACGACGACGCCCTCACCTTCTCCTACATCATCAACGATCCGGGCCTTGCCGGCGATGTCGAATTGCAGGCCCAGGAACCGCTCCTGATGTCTCTCATCCAGTATCCGGAGGGTCCCAGCGTCGCTGAGCTCTCACCTCGGCCGGCCCGCCCCCGCTAGCCGTGGCACCGCTGCCTCTGTTCCCGCTCGAGTCGGTGTTGCTTCCGGGCATGCCGCTGGGACTGCACGTCTTCGAGCCTCGCTATCTTCAGCTGCTCGACGATGTGGTGGCCGGAGACGGACGGTTCGGCGTGGTGATGATCACCCGGGGCTCGGAGGTCGGCGGCGAGGACCAACGGGCCGATGTCGGAACCGTGGCCGAACTCGTGGCCCGAGCCCCGGTCGGGGACGGCCGGTGGATGGTCGAAGCCGCCGGTACGGAACGATTTCGGGTCACCCGTTGGCTCAGCGACGATCCGTACCCCCGAGCCGAGGTCGAGTCCTGGACCCAGATGATGGGCGACGCCGGTGAGGAGTGGCTCGCCACGGCCCGGTACCGCTTCGCCCTGTTCCTGTCGCTGGCGTCGGAGATGGGGGCCGATGTCGGGTCGATCGATGTGCCGGACACGGGTGTCGACGCGCTGTACGCCATGTCTCTCGTGGCTCCGGTCTCGGCCCATGACCGCTACCGGATGTTGGCGGCGCCCGATGGCGGTGGAGCGGCCGAGATCCTGATCGACGCCCTCGATGGTCTTGTCGAGATGATTCGATTCCGGCTGAGCGAGTCCTGAGCGGCAGTCGGGCTCGATTCGTGCCCGTAACGCACTGTGGTTTGCGCTGCATCGTCCTAGACTTCGGTGTACCGACGGTCTCGATCGTCGCCCGATCGTTCACAGCCAAGCCGACCGTGGAGAGCCGATGGCCACCCCGAACCCACTCGACGACATAGCCGAGATCCGAGAGCTCGTCGTCGGTTACGCCCGGCAGGAGACCCTCGAACCGTTGAAGCGGCTCGGGAGTTATCTCGGTTGGGGCCTCGCCGGCTCCATGCTGATGTTTCTGGGTGCCGTCTTCGCCGGTGTGGGAACACTTCGTCTGACCCAGAGCCTCGAATGGTTCACCGGGTCATCGTGGGCGTCGCTGCTTCCCTATCTGTTCACCGTCGTTGTGTTGGGAGTGCTGGTGGCACTCATGTACAGCGCCCTCAGCAGGGCCAAGAAGAAGGTTCTCTCATGACCGAAACCGCTGGTATCACCCCTGCCGACATCGAGGCGAAGTTTCGAGACATCCAGGGTCAGGTCGACGTGGTCGCCGAGGACGGGAAGAAGAAGATGGCCCTGGCGGGCGGCGCGATAGGCGTCATCCTCCTCCTGCTCATCTACATCCTCGGTCGTAAGGCCGGCAAGAAGCAGAGTTCCGTTCTGGAGATCCGACGCCTCTGATGTGGCGCCGTCTGTTTCAGCTCGCGCTCGGCGCCTACACCAAGAGCCCGGCGCGCTCGTGGCTCATCACGACCGTCGTCACCGTGCTCTATCGGATGGTGACCAAGACCGTCGGTCGTCGCGAGGTGATCGACGTCTCATCGATCAAACCGGGTGAGATGATCATCATCGAGCACCTGCCGGTCACCCACAAGGAACAGATCAAGCAGGAGAAGCGCCGCCGTCGGCGTCGCCGTCGGGCCCGCAGATCGGCTGCCGGCGATGGGAGCGAGACGTCGTCGTGAAGGTGCTGCTGCGCAATCCATCCCGTGAAATCGAGATCACCGGTCCGATATCGGTCACCAAACTCCTTCGCCGCTTGGACCTGAACCGTGAGTCGGTCCTCGTCATCGGAGGGGGAACGCTGATTCCCGGTGATTCGATGCTGGCCGACGACGCCGAGGTCGAGATCCGCCCCGTGATCAGCGGGGGCTGAGCCGATGAAGTGTCGGGTCTGTCGCGAGCCGGCCGTCATCGAGCTCCGACGGCACAACGCCAACTTCTGTGTCGACCATCTCCTTCGCTATTGTCGCCAGCAGGTGGAGCGGGTCATCGCCGACTACTCGATGTTCGAGCCGGGCGAACGGCTGCTGGTGGCGGTGTCCGGCGGCAAGGACAGCCTGGCCGTCTGGGACATCCTGGTCGACCTCGGCTACGACGTCGACGGACTCTATGTGGGCCTGGGCATCGACGACTATTCGGATGTTTCCCTGCAGTTCTCCCGCGGTTTCGCCGAGCGGCGGGGTCTGAAGCTGACGGTCGTGGACCTCGCCGACGCCTACGGGTTCGACGTGCCGTCGGCGGCCGAGGCGACTGGTCGGGTGCCGTGTTCGGCCTGCGGGCTGTCGAAGCGCCACGTCTTCGACCAGGCCGCCGTCGACGGCGGGTATGACGCGGTCGTCACCGGCCACAACCTCGACGACGAGGCCGCCGTTCTCTACGGAAACGTGATGCGCTGGCAGACCGACTACCTGGGACGCCAACGGCCGCTGCTGGGAGCCCGCGACGGCTTTCCCCGGAAGGCGAAACCGCTGGTGCGGCTCACCGAACGCGAGACCGCGGCCTACTGTGTGCTGCGGGGCATCGACTATCAGGTGGAGGAGTGCCCGATGGCCGCCGGCAACAAGCACCTCGGGTTCAAGGAGACGCTCAACCTCCTCGAGGATCGCTCGCCCGGAAGCAAGGCCGAATTCTACTTCGGCTACCTCAAACGGGTCGCCGATCGCTTCGTCGACGACAGTGAGCGGGACCGGCTCGGAACCTGCGGCGAGTGTGGGGCCCCGACCGACGCCGAGGTGTGCGCGTTCTGTCGCCTGGTGGCCCGGTCGACTGCCGGCCCCCAACCCGTGGCCCTGAGGTCTTCCCGATGATCGACGCCACCGAGTCACCGGAATCGCACGACGGCGGCAGCGAACGGATGATCCGACCGCTGGAGCCGGGCGAGCTGGTTCTGCTCGTCGACCAGAAGCAGCGTCGCTATGTGGTCCAGCTCAGCGCCGACGGTGAGTTCCAGACCCACGCCGGGTCGCTGCCCCATCGCGAGGTCATCGGGCGCCCCGAAGGGGTTTCGGTGAGCAGCACCCGGGGGCAACGGTTCACCGCCTATCGGCCGACGCTGAGCGACTTCATCCTCACGATGCCCCGCGGCGCCCAGGTCATCTACCCCAAGGACATCGGTCCCATGCTGATGCTGGCCGACATCGGACCGGGGGACAGGGTCTTCGAATCCGGTGTCGGGTCGGGCGCGCTGTCGATGGCGATGCTGCGATGTGGTGCGGACATCACCGGCTACGAGCTGAGGGAGGATTTCGCGGCCCGGGCGACGAAGAACGTCGGTTCCTTCCTCGGGGAGGAGGCGTTGAGCCGCTACCAGGTGGAGCTGCGCGACAGCTACGAGGGGATCGATCACCGCGGTTTCGACCGCGTTGTTCTCGATATTCCCGAGCCGTGGCGGGTCATTCCTCACGTCCCGGAGGCGCTCCGACCCGGTGGCCTTTTCGTGTCGTACAGTCCTTCGATCACCCAGGTGATGAAGGTGACCGACGAGCTCGGTCGAGCCGGTTTCGGCGAGATCTCCACGACCGAGGTGCTCAATCGGACCTGGCACGTCGAGGGCCAGGCCGTGCGACCCGACCATCGGATGGTGGCCCACACGGGATTCCTGACCCGTTCGAGGCTCACCCGCTGAGTTCGGCCGAAACCGGTGGCCGACCGGCACCACAGAGCCACCGGGGTGCTCTACGCTGGAGGGCGGGAATGTGCCCATCCATCCGTCGTCCGATCCCGGGAGAGATTGAAGGACAGTGATCCAGTCGATCGAGCGCCACGACATCGTCAACGCCGCAGCCCTCGCCGGCGCGCTCCTGCTGTGCGGAATCCTGCTGCTGAGATGGATCGGCTATCTCGGCGACGCCGTCGGTGACGGGTTGTGGCAGGCGGAGAAGGCCGAGTCGGCCGAGGAGGCCCTCAATGATCTCGACGTCGCCTCCGTGTACATCAACGGCTCGCGGCCTCCTAACGAGGTCGGTGTGCGGGTGGCCAACGGATCCGACGGCCGCAACGGTCTGGCCGCTCGCGGAACCGAGCGTCTGAGTTCGTTCGGCTACGGCACGTTGACGCCGGAGAACAAGATCGGCGATCCGGGTGATGACAGCTTCGTCTACTACATCGAAGGCTTTCTGCTCGACGCCCGCCAGGTGGCGGCGGTTCTCGAGATCCCGGAAACCAATGTCGTCGAACTGGGCGTCGAGGACATCGGCGTGACCGTCGATGGTGCGGACGTAATTGTGATCCTGGGGACCAACGCGACGGTCTGACCGGATCGATGCCCCAACCGGCGGCGGGACGGGCCACCATGATTCGCGGCGGGCGCCCGTACTTCGCTACATTGGCGGCGATGGCGCCCTGGACCCTGAAACGCAAGTCTGCCCGCGTCGTGCTGCTCAACGATCTGAACCAGATCTTCCTGATCAACAGCATCGATCCGGCCGACTCGTCCAAGGGCTCGTGGTGGGAGCTTCCGGGGGGCGGTATCGATCCCGGGGAACGGTCGGCCGACACCGTCAAGCGGGAACTGTGGGAGGAAGGTGGTCTGTCCCAGGCCGAGGTCGGCCCTATCGTGTGGACCCAACACGTCGAGTTCGACTTCGGCGGCTACCACTTCGATCAGGATGAGGTCATCCACATCGCCTACACGACCGAACGCACCATCGAGCGGCCAAGGGGACTGGAATCGCTCGAAGCCCTGGCCTTCCGCGGTGCCAGATGGTGGCCGGTGGCCGAGGTGGCCGTCTCCGACGAGGCGTTCCTGCCCCCGGACCTGCCGACCCTGCTCCCGCCGTTGACCGAGGGCCCGCTGCCCGAGCGGCCAATCGACATCTCCCCGTCGTGAGCACCGACCTGCACTCGCCCTATATGACCTTCTCGGCCGACCAGTGGGCGGGCCTGCGGGCCTACACTCCGCTGTCGCTGACCGAAGCCGACCTGGAGCAGCTGCGCGGTCTCAACGTCGCCCTCAGCCTCGACGAGGTCGCCCGCTTCTTCCTACCCCTGTCTCGACTGCTGAACCTGTACGTCGGCGCCTCCCAGGAGCTGTACAGGGCCAGCGACACGTTCCTCGGACGCCTACCGGCCAAGACACCGTTCGTCATCGGCATCGCCGGTTCGGTGGCCGTCGGCAAGTCGACGACGTCGAGGGTTCTTCGCCAGATTCTGGCCCGGTGGCCGAACCATCCACGGGTCGAGCTGGTGACCACGGACGGGTTCCTGTACCCGAACCAGGTGCTCCAGGAGCGGGGCCTGATGGACAGGAAGGGATTTCCGGAGAGCTACGATCGTCGCCGCCTGCTGCGCTTCCTGGCCGAGGTCAAGTCGGGGGAGGAAGAGGTCAAGGCTCCGGTCTACAACCATCTGATCTACGACGTCGTCCCGGGAGCCGAGGTCGTGGTCCGACAGCCCGACATCTTGATCGTCGAGGGGCTGACGGTGCTCCAGGCCGGCCCGGCGGATGTCGAGACGCCGATCTTCGTTTCCGACTTCTTCGACTTCTCGATTTACGTCGATGCCGCCATCGACGACATCCGAGACTGGTACGTCGAGCGGTTCTTCACCCTCCGCGAGACGGCGTTTCGCGACCCCCGTTCCTACTTCCACCGCTACAGCGATCTGAGCGACGATGAGGCGAGAGCCACCGCCAACGACATCTGGACCCGGATCAACGAGAAGAACCTCATCGAAAACATCCTGCCGACCCGGGAACGAGCCGACCTCATCGTCATCAAGGGGGCCGATCACGCTGTCACCGAGGTCAAACTCCGCCGCCTCTAGTCCTGGCGTGGGACGAACGATCCCGGGCGTGACCGGGTCAGCCGTTCCCGACCACGCCGTTGTCGCACACCTGGAGATAGTCGATCTCCAGCGACGAGGTCCCGGACCAGACGGGCCGGCCCGATTCGTCGAGGTTGAGTCCCCCGAATTCGAGATCACGGAATCCGACGATCACGTCGACCGGGCGGTCGGGAATGGCACTGTCAGAGTCGATTCGACCCTGGAGAACCCCGTCGACGTGGAACTCGATCAGGTCGGGGTACCAGTCGATCGTGAAGGTGTGGAACTCGCCATCGTCGTAGATCGATCTCGCTTCGCCCTGTTCATCGACGATGGAGGCGAACACCGAGGCGTCGGGGTCGGGAGGGGCGTCGGCGTCGGCCCGATTCCAGCTGTTCAGCCGAACGTCGGTGGCGACGCCATGCCCGATCGAGCGGCCGTTGGATGAGTCATCGGCCAGGATCTCGATGTCGATCTCGTCGAAGGTTCCATCACCGGGCTCGACATAGGTGAAGAGAAAGGCGGCGTAGCCGGGCAGCGCCGCACCCCGCATTCGAGCCTCGATGGAACCGTAGGGCCCAATTGGGCCCCACTGCAGGGACTGAAACCCTCCGTCATCGTTCACCGCCGATGCCGGCACCGAGAGCCTTGCCAGGCCATCGCCCGGTGCAACCTGGGTCCAACGTTGTTCCGGGTTCTCCTCGGTCCTCAACCGCCAGACGCCGGGGGCTCCCAATCGACCCGGGTTGCCGGCAACAGTGAAGTCCTCGACGTGGCTGCACCCCTTGCCCTGCGATTCAATGACGGCGACCGCCCCGGACAGCATCGCCGCCGCAACGACCACCGCCACAACGTGAGATCCGGCTGATACCGGACGGACTCGCCGCCACATGTTCGACACGTCGGCGGGTCGGTTACCGATGTGAGCGGGATCGTCTCGACGGCGATGATGCCAACGGCCCATTGTCGGTTGGGTGGGAGCGCCCTACCGTTGGCTACTGCGGGTAGTTGGAAGCCCGGCCACTCGACTTCCCTGGCGGGTGGAGTCGATCGAGTTCGTGGCTTCCGTTACTGGTTGGAGGTGACCGATCACGGTCACCTCCAACTCGCGTCCGGGCTCTCCACCGCCGAGCGCGACCTCACCCGACGGTCAACCCGCCTCGGATCGCACCGCCGGCATCACGACCTCCGCGTAGGCCTCCAGCGCCTCGGTGTCGAACGGTAGCCGGAGCGCGATGTTGACCATGTCGGCGCCGGCCTCGACGTAGGCCGACACCTCCTCGATGGCCCGCTCCGGCGTGCCGAGCAGGGCACCGCCCATGACCCGTTCCGCCATCGCACCCCACGATTCGTACACTCGAGCCTCGGCCTCCTGGGCCCGCCGCTCATCGGACCCCATGGCGAACAGGAGGTTGACCGATCGTTCGACGTCGCCGGGATCCCGGTCGATGCCGGTGCACAGCGAGTCGAGGTGGCGGTTGAGATCGGCGTAGTCGTCGGCCGAAACGTATGCCGCGTTCCAGCCGTCGGCCCACCGCGCCGTCATCGGGAGGGTTCGGTTCCGGCCGACACCCCCGATCCAGATCGGCATCGATCCGTAGACCGGTGGGGGGAGACACGACGCGTCGGCCAGACGGAAGTGGTCACCTTCGAACGAGGTTCGAACGGGCTCGGTGCCCGAGGCCCCCGGTTCGTCGGGCGTGCCGTCGGAGTGGTTGACGAGACCGACGATCAACTCCACCGCCTCCTCGAGCATGTCGAGCCGCACGCCGTCGCGGGGGAAGTCATAGCCGTACGCCTCGGCCTCCCACTTGTGCCAGCCGGCTCCCAGCCCGAGCTCGAAGCGGCCACCCGAGAGATGATCGATGGTGATGGCGGCCTTCGCCAGAAGCCCCGGGTTGCGGTAGCCGACGTAGAACACCAGACAGCCGAGGCGGGCGTTCGCCGTGTCACAGGCAAGTCCGGCCAGGGTGGCCACGGCCTCGTAGTGGGCGTGGATTCCGCCCTCGTTCGGGGCCTCGTAGATGTGGTCCCAGGCGGAGATCCAGTCGAATCCGTTGTCGTCGAGCCAGCGCCACAACGCCCGCATCTCGTCCATCGAATACGCCTGCTGGCCGACATGGGCTCCGAGTGAAACAGTCACGCCACGAACGTAGTCCACCGCATCCGCTGACGGTCAACCTGACATCGAGCGAGTGCTCCCGAACCAACCGAGGTCGGGGCCGCGAGTTCGGTGTCGGATAGGGTGCAGTGAATGATGAGCCCCTCGAAGCGCAGCAATGTCGCGCCGTTCTACGTGATGGAGGTCATGCGGGCTGCCGAGCGACGGGAGCAGGCCGGACTCGAGGTGCTGCACCTCGAGGTGGGACAGCCCTCGACCGGTGCCCCGGCCGGATCGATCGCCGCGGTCGAGGCGGCGATGGGAACCCACAACCTCGGCTACACCGGGGCTGCCGGCATGCCCGAGCTCCGGGAGCGGATCGCCCGCTGGTACCACGACCGGTATGGTCTCGACATCGCCGCCGAACGGGTGGTTGTCACCACCGGCGCATCGGGAAGCTGCGTGCTCACGTTCCTGGCGGTGTTCGACGCCGGAGCGCGGGTCGGGGTGCTGGAACCCGGCTATCCGTGCTACCGCAACGACCTGGAGGCCCTCGGGGTCGAGGTGGTCGAGGTCCCGGTCGGTCACGACTCGGGATTCCGCCCCGACATCGAACGCCTCAACGCCTCGTTGCCGCTCGACGGTCTCGTCATCGCCTCGCCCAGCAACCCGACCGGGACGGTGCTGCCCCCGAGCGACATGGCGGCCATCGTCGAGTGGTGTGGTGACCACGGCATCTCGCTCGTCGTCGACGAGATCTACCACGGCATCACCTACGACGTCGACTGCCCGTCGGCGCTCGAGTTCGGCGACGACCTGATCGTGTTCAACAGCTTCTCCAAGTACTTCTCGATGACGGGCTGGCGGCTCGGTTGGGTGGTGGCACCTCCGGCGATGGCCGCCACCATCGAACGGCTGTCACAAAGCCTCACGATCGCACCGCCCACCGTCAGTCAGGTCGCTGCTCTGGCCGCCTTCGAGTGCACCGGCGAGCTCGACGCCAACGTCGACCGCTACCGACGCAATCGACGGATCATGCTCGACGGGCTGGCATCGGCCGGTCTCGTCCGCAACGCGCCGGCCGACGGCGCGTTCTACGTTTGGGCCGACGTGTCGCACCTCGTGCCGGCGGTGGGCACGACGTCGCAGGATCTGGCGGCGGTCTGGCTGGACGAGCTCGGCGTGGCCGCCACCCCCGGCATCGACTTCGACCGACGGCGGGGTCACGACTTCATCCGCTTCTCCTATGCGTCGTCGACCGAGGCGATCACCGAGGCAATGGAGCGGATCGCCGGCTGGATCAGGGCGAAAGGGCTGTAGGGCGTGGCACCTGCCCCCGGTCAGCCGATCAAGGTGCCGCGGACCTCCAGCCTTCTGTGGCGAGGTCTGACCGGTCGCTGCCCGGCGTGTGGACGTGGTGGACAGCATCGATGGTTGGTGAGGATGAAGTCGTCGTGTGAACGCTGTGGTCTGGTGTTCGAGCGCATCGAGGGCCACTTCATCGGGGCGGTCGGCATGAACACGATCATGAGCCTGGGAATGCTGCTGGTGACGCTGGTGGTTAGCCTCCTCGTGACGTTTCCAGACATTCCCGTTGGACGGCTCGTCGCCATCAATGTGGCCGTGGCCGTCGTCGCTCCGATTCTGTTCTACCCTCTCAGCCGGATGCTCTGGACCGGCATCGACATCGCCATGCGGCCCCTGCAACCGGACGAGGTCGACTGGGCGGTGGTGTATCGACACGCTCGGGGCCACGATCCGATCATCGGGGACGAGTCGGTTGATGCCGGCGAGTGAGGTGCCGGGCAACCGTCCGGCCCAAACGGTGCAAGAGCGAGAGACAACCCATTCATGACCCATTTCGACCTGATCATCATCGGCAGCGGCTCGGGCAACGCCATACCGCCCGAACTCGCCGACCGATGGAAGATCGCCATCATCGAGCGCGGCACGTTCGGCGGCACCTGCCTGAACGTCGGTTGCATTCCGTCCAAGATGTTCGTGCTGCCGGCCGATCGGGCCGAGTACGCAAGGCATTCCCCCCGGCTCGGTGTCCACACCGAGTTTCACGGTGTCGACTGGCCGGCCATCCGGGACCGGGTCTTCACCCGTATCGACCCGATCGCGGAGGGTGGGCGGCAGTACCGGCGCGACGGCCACCCCAACATCACACTGGTCGAGGGTTCGGCCCGGTTCACCGGCGAACGGACCGTCATGGTGTCGGGCCGGACGTTGACCGCCGATCGGATCCTGATCGCCACCGGTGCTCGTCCGTCGATCCCGCCGATCGCCGGGTTGTCCGAGACGCCCTATCACACATCGGACACAATCATGCGGGTCGACGAGCTGCCACGTCGCCTTGGCATCATCGGCGGCGGGTTCATCGCCGTGGAGATGGGGCATGTGTTCTCCGCCTTCGGGTCGGCGGTGACGATGTTCAACCGCTCGAACCGGTTGCTGCGCTCCCATGATCACGATGTCAGCGACCGGTTCACGGAGCTGTTCGCCAACCGGGTCGATCTCCGGCTCGGTGAGCTGCCCCGGCTGGTCCGCATGAACGGATCCCGTTTCGAGCTGGTGATCGAGGACCGGGCCGCCGGGGCGGACCGCGTCGAGGAGTTCGACCAGCTCCTCGTGGCCACCGGTCGCAGCCCGAACAGCGAAGACCTTCATCCGCCGGTTGCCGGCGTCGCCGTCCACCCCGACGGGCGCATCGACGTCGACGACACGATGGCCACGACCGCCGAGGGGGTGTGGGCCATCGGCGATGTCGCCAACCCGCATCAGCTCAAACACCTCGCCAATCGGGAGGCCGAGATCGCCTTCTGGAACATGGCCAACCCCGACGAGCCGAAGCGGGGCGACACCACGGTGTTGCCCCATGCCGTGTTCAGCGACCCGCAGGTCGGTGCAGTCGGCTACACCGAGGCCGAGGCCCGGGCCCACGGGCACGACTACGTCGTCGGGCGACGCGACTATGGCGGAACCGCATACGGCTGGGCGCTGGAGGACACCTCGTCGTTCGCCAAGATCATCATCGACATGGAGACCAAGGACATCCTGGGCGCGCACATCCTCGGTCCGCAGGCGGCGACGCTCATCCAGCTGGTGGCCCAGGCCATGACCTTCGGTCAGCGGGCCGACGAACTGGCCGAGGTTCCCTACTACGTGCACCCGGCGCTCACCGAGGTGGTGGAGAACGCACTGCTCGACGGCCTGGAGAAGATCCCCTAGGTTTCGGGCACTATCGGCGTGGGTGACGTCGCTCTCACAGTGTGCGGTGGATTCCGGGTACAACGGAATTCATGAGGTGTTGCCATGCCGTCCGATTTTGATGCGCTGACCGAGCTGCTCGATTTGGTCCCCGTCGGTTGCCTACTGCTCGAGGACGGGGTCATCGTCGCCGGTAACGAGCACGCCATGACGACGATGGCCATTCCCCGCGACCGCATGGTCGGGGTTCCGCTCGCCGAACTGCTGGTCCCGGAGTTCGAAGAGGCATACGACGAGATGCTGGCGGCCCTCGGGCCCGAACCGGCGTCGCTCCCGGTGCGGCTCGCCGCCGGTCTCGCCCCGATCGAGCTGTCGGCCCGGGCACTGCCGGATAGTCGTACAATCATCGGGGTGCGTTCGATGGCCACCGAGCACCATTACTCCGCCCAGTCCGGCGGAGCGCTGACCCATGATCTGGCCACCGGGCTGCCCGACCACTTCCACGTGCTGAGCCAGCTCCATCAGCGACTGTCGGCACCCAAGCGGCTCCCGATGGCCATCATGTGTCTGTGGGTGGACGATCTCGGTGGGCTGGCCGAGGTTCACGGTCAGCGGGCCGTCGAGCGCATCATCAAAGAGGTGGCCAACCGCGTCCAGAGCAAGCTACGGGCTCCCGACATGATCGGTCGGTTCGAGGAAGCCGGATTTCTGGTGCTGATGACGACCGATTCCCAGGCCGAGGCGCTCACCGAGGTGGCCGAACGATTGCGGGACGAGGTGGCCTTCCCGATCGAGGTCGACGGAAAGCTGTTGTCGTTCACGGCCAGCGTCGTCGTCGCCTCCATCGCCCACCATCGGCCATCGATCGAGCGGGTGCTCGCCCTGCTGGAGGCGGCCGCCAACAGAGCCGTCGTCAGCGGCGGCAACCGGACCGACGTCCTCGCCATCTGATCCTCCGGAGCCGTCACCCGGCCGCAGGCTACTCGCCCGTGATTGTCGACGGATGTAGTGTGGGTAGCCGATGACGAGTTATGACGAGGGTTTGTTCGAGGTCTCCGACGGGATCCATGCGTATCTCCAGCCCGACGGTGGTTGGGGTTGGAGCAACGCCGGATTGGTGGTCGGAGGCGCCCAGTCGCTACTGGTCGACACACTGTTCGACCTGAAGCTCACCGCCACGATGCTGGAACGGATGGCGGCGATCACCGATACGAAACCGATCGAAACCCTGGTCAACACCCACGCCAACGGTGATCACTGCTACGGCAACCAGCTGGTGCAGGGAGTCGAGGTGATCGCCTCGGAGGCCTCGGCGGCCGAGATGGAGGAGCTGCCGCCGGCCATGTTGGCGGCCATGATGGAAGCCGACTTCGGTGACACGACGAACGCCTACCTGGCCGAGGCGTTCGGTGCCTTCGAGTTCGGTGGCATCGAACAACCTCGACCCACCACGACCTTCAGCTCCTCGCTCGTCGTCGAGTTCGACGGCCGCAGCGTCGACCTGATCGAGGTCGGTCCCGCTCACACGGCCGGCGACGTCCTCGTCCATGTCCCCGACGCGGGAGTCATTTTCACCGGCGACATTTTGTTCATCGGGGGGACGCCCCTCATCTGGAACGGGCCGGTCGAGAACTGGATCAAGGCGTGCGAGCTGATCATCGAGTTCGATTGTGACGTGATCGTCCCGGGTCACGGGCCTCTTACCGACCGTGCCGGCGTCACCGCCGTCGCCGACTACCTCCAGTACGTTCGCTCGGAGGCGGTGGCTCGCCACGAGGCCGGCCTGTCGGTGTTCGACGCGGCGCGCGACATCGAACTCGGCCCCTATGACGACTGGCTCGACTGGGAGCGGATCGTGATCAACGTCGACTCCATCTACCGCGAACTCGACCCCGGCCGCCCACCGACCCACGTCATCGACCTGTTCCGAATGATGGCTGAGCTGAAGCTCCACAAGTAGCGCACGCTCCGTGGAACTTTGTGCTGGTGCCGACCCGTCAGGGGGTCGCGATCACGGCGGCGTTGCGGAGGGCTCGGAACCGGTCATACAGCAGGACGATCAACGTCAGCAGGCCCAACAGCACCAGCGTGGGCCCGGTCTGCAGCTCGGCCTCGAAGCGTGACCGGAGACCGATGTAGAGCGCCAGGGCTCCCCAGTTGACGATCAACAGGCCGACGAACTGGAGAGCGGTGTTGCGCCAGCTGATGTCGCGGCGGCGCAGGAGTTCGCCGAACCAGGCGTTGACCACCACCACGAACCCGCAGGCGACCACGATCTGCGTCACCGTGGCGTTGACGGCGAACAGTTGCGAGAAGACGGCCACGGTGAGGCCGGTCAACAAGGTCTTTTCGACGAGGGGGTGCTCGAGCGCCCGCGTCCTCGGTCGGGATGGATCGGCCGGTTTGTACAGCACCGTGGTGCGGTTGGCGTCGACATCGAGCGACAACGCCCAGTCGGCGTCCGGGAGGCCGGCGGCGACTCGTCGCAGCGCGACCGAGAGAGCCACGAGTCCGGCTGCCACCAGCGCCGCAAACCAGGAATTGGCCAAGGCGTCGGTGAAGTCGAGTTGGGCCACGTGAATCCAGTACTCCTGGGGCAGCTTGATCCCGACCCAGATTCCGACGGCCAGAAGGTGAACGGCTCGAGCCGTCAGGCGGGCTGGTTTCCAGCGGGTTCGCACCAGCTCGTAGGCGATGAAGAAGTACTCGAAGGTGTTGGGGAAGATCAGCAGAAGTGCCCGGTTCGAGCTGAACTCGAACGCGACCACGCCAACGAGCCGGTAGTACCAGAGGAACCTGGCGGTCTCGAAGGCCGACCGGATCGGCCAGTTGCGGATGGTCGACAGATAGGCGATGGCGAGGTAGTAGATGTCGAGTGCTTTGTCGTAGCCCTGATAGTTGTCCGGTTCGGCGTCGAACGCGGCCAGGACCGTCTGATCGGCGGCGTCGATGACGAGGGCGGCGATGATCGCCGGCAACGGGAACCTCGGGATCAGCAACGGCACGCAAACCCGGAGGATCACGATCACCACGAAGACGGTCGTTCCCATCGCTCAGTCGGCCAGGATCGTGTACCCGTCGATGACCGTCAGCCGGGGTGACGCCGGTGGCGGCGGTAGGGCGAGGCCGTGTTGCTCGACCCGTACCTCACCGATCCATTTGCTGTGTTGGTATTCGTGATTGATGACGGCCGTCAGCAACGTTGCGGCGATGACCCGGAGCTGGGACGGGGCGCCGACATTTCCGTCGTCGATCTGGCCGATCCGGAACCGGACGCGATCGGCGACGGTGCTCCGGTATCGACCGATTCGGTCGACGTCGGGGAGGTCGCCCCGGTCCGTCTCGGGCGTGGCGGAGTCCATGAGCCCATCAAGCTCGGGATCGGGGCTCGGCTCGGCTGCCGTGAGGTTTCGGACCATGAAGTGGGCGACCGCGGCCTGATGGCCGAGGTGCCAGCCGATGGCGCTCGACTCCCGTTGAGGTCGCCACCGCACCTGATCAGGTGAGAGATCGGTCCACAGCGAGTCGGTCCAGGCCAGAGCCCGGTCGTACTCCGACACGAGCTCGGACAGCGTCGGGGTCATGGTGTGCCTTCGGTCATCGGCCGAGGAGTGAGGCGTAGGAGTCGAGTGCGGCGAGGACCTCGTCGCGTCCTCCCTGGGGCAGTTCGAGGAGCGCGCGCCGAGCGCCCTGCTCGGCCAGAGCGTCCAGGGCCTCGGCGTCCGGGCGGGCCCGGAACACGCCGAGGTGCACCGACTCCGGATCCCGCCCCCGTTTCTCGCACGCTTCGGCGACGAGATCGAGACCGGTGAAGTTCGATGCACCGATCGGCATCCAACCGTCGCAGAACTCGGCGATGTCGGCCGCCGTTTTCGGGCCGACCGATCCACCGAGGATGATCGGCGGATGGGGGTCCTGCACCGGTTTCGGCCACGACCAGCTCGGCGAGAACGAAACGTGCTCGCCGTCGAATGACGCCTCGTCGGCGGTCCAGAGCTCCTTCATGGCCAGGACGCATTCCCTAATGCGGGCCCGGCGCTCGGTGAACACCAGCCCGTGCTCCTCGTACTCCTCGACGTTCCAGCCGTACCCGATGCCGAAGACGAACCGCCCGCCGGAGATCATGTCGAGCGAGGCCACCTGCTTGGCGGTCCAGATCGGGTCGCGTTGTGCGAGCAGGCAAATACCGCTGCCGACCTTCAGGGTCGTGGTGGTGGCGGCGACGGCGCTGAGGGCCACGAACTGATCGTGGGTGCGCCAGTAGTAGTCGGGCAGGGGTGGGGCGCCCTTCCGGCCGCCCCAAGGGGTGATGCGTGACACCGGGATGTGCGAATGTTCGGGGAACCACAACGACTCGAAACCCCGTTCCTCGACCGCCTGCCCGAGTTCGACGGGCTGCATGGTCTGGTCGGTGGGAAAGATGAAAACGCCGATGTCCACGGGCGAACGCTCCTTGTGCCGTGTTTGGATGACCGTGATCCTCGCGGTCGGATCCCGGTCGATGCCAGCTCGACCTTAGCCTGCGTCGTTGCGCCGTACCGCCTTGGCCACGCCCGGATTGCCGCCCAACGCAATGGTGAGTGGCGTCGGCAGCTCGTGGGCCAGGACGTCCCACATGCGGTCCAGCAGTTCGGCCTGCATGAGCAGCTCTCGTGTCACCGACAGCGAGGCCTGACGGCGGACGGAGTCGGCGACCGACCGGATGCCGACCAGGGTCGCCGCCACGCCGAGGTCCAATGGGGCGGTACCGGCCGCTCGGGCGGCACGGACCCGCGATTCGGCGTCGGCGGTCAGCAGGAAGACCAGACCGTCGACGACGGCTTCGTAGTCGGTGCGGGGGCCTCGAGGATTGCGGATCAGGAGTGTCTGGGTCGCACTTCGACCGGCCTGGCGGGCCAGTCGCGCCATCTGTGCCTGCACGCCGGCCACCCAGGCGTGACGACGGCTGGCGCCGCTGCCGGATGGAGAAGGCCGTCGGGGCGACGGTGTGAACACATCACCGCCGGGTGTCGAGCGGGGTGCCACGAGCCGATCGTATTCCTCCCGTCGCTTGGTGTCGGACAGCACCCGCCACGCTTCGTTGATGCGGGCCATGGCCTGCGGTACGACTTCGGAGGCCACGTCGGGATGGCGTTGCCAGGCCAGCCTGCGGTAGGCCCTTCGGAGGTCGGTGAACGAACAATCCGGAGCCACTCCGAGTATCTCGTAGTATGTGGGGGAGCGGCCTTGGGCCATCTCTCCATTGTGTCAACTTCGGTGGTGAAAGCGAGCCGGCAAATTGACTTCGACAACCGACCCGGCCGACGACGACCGGGTGTCACACGAACAGGATCGCTTCATTCTCCACATCACGTCCGTCGACGCGTGGACCGCACATCACGAGTCGGGCAACGGCCGGTTCTCCGATCCGTCGCTCGGCGATGAGGGCTTCATCCACTGCTCGACCGTCGACCAGTTCCTCATGCCCGCCAATGAGCGCTTCGGTGGCCGCCACGATCTCGTCCTGCTGGTCATCGACGCCGAAGCCCTCGATGTCGACCTCGTCTATGAGGACTGCTACGAGTCCGGTACCCGGTTTCCCCACGTGTACGGGTCGATTCCGTTGGCAGCCGTTGTCGATGTGATCGACTTTCGTCCGGGTGACGACGGCAGGTTCTCGGAACCGGACGATCTCCGGTCGCGTCTGGCAGGGCTTTGACAACCTCCGAGTAGCCGGGGGATCGTACTTCCGGCTGACGGTGGCCACCTCGAATCGGCCGGATGGACGATTGCCCCCGCTCCGTTGTGCGGTCAAGATGACTGTGACGCTCCACGAAGGAGATGAGACGTGTCCTCCGAATCAGCCGCCCCCTCATCCAAGAAGCCGTTCCTGCCGCCTCGATGGTTCATCCGGGGCGCCTGGCAGGTTCACCGAGCGCTGTATCGCTTCACCGGTGGACGTTTCGGCCTTCGTCGGCCCAACGACAAGACCTATGGTCTGATGCGCGTTGTGGCCACCGGGCGTCGGAGCGGCATGGAGCGACCGGTGATGCTCGGCTATTTCGAGGACGGTTCGAGCCTGGTGACGATGGCGATGAACGGTTGGGGTGCTGCCGAACCGGCATGGTGGCTCAACGTGCAGGCAAACCCCGAGGTCACCATCGACCTGGTGGGCGAGACTCGCAGGTCGACTGGTCGGGAGGCGACGGGAACCGAACGTGAGCGCCTGTGGGCCCGCTGGCAGCAGATCGACCGCAACCTCGACGAGTATGCGGCGATGCGACCGACGGAAACCGCCGTCGTCGTCTTCGAACCTGTGGCGAGCGGTCAGGCCGGGTGACCCGGCCCGGTTGAACTGCTTGCCCCAAAGGCCAACCCGCCAGTCAGCTCCCACCGAACTTTGAGCCGCCAACGACCCTCCGACCCCCAAACTTTGTTCGCTCAACGACCCTCCGATGGGTCGTCAGGCACACAAAGTTCTGCTGAGCGGCGGTCGAGCTAGGGTCGGCGCTCCCGCAGGAGGATCTCCTGGGCGACGGTCGCCAGTTGTGAGCCGTCAGGGGCGAACAGGTTGCCGACGGTCATGCCCCGGGCCCCGATGAGACCGTGGCAATCCCAGTGGTAGAGATGCCAGTCGTCGGCTCGGAAGGGCCGATGAAACCAGATGGCGTGGTCGAGGCTGGCGCCCATGAAACGCTCCGAGTGCTCCTCGGGCGGCACCTGGAGTGGATGGATACTGCGGGCGGCCGAGAACTGGAAGGTATCGGAGGTGAAGGCCAGACCGCAGTAGTGGATGCGAGGGTAGTGGGGTAGGTCGTCGACGATCCGGGCCCAGCCGATGGCCTGACCGGACCCGGCATAGCTGGGGAGCTGGCGCCGGGCCATGATCCAGGGCCATTCCCGGCCGTCGGTCGGCAGGTTGTCGGCGTCGGGGACCAGCGGCATCCTTGCCGTCTGCACCTCGGCTTCGTCCTCCTCGACCTGGAACGAGCTCGACAGGTTGAGGATCGCGCCGCCGCTCTGCCGGGCCACCACCGCCCTGGTACAGAAGCTGCGGCCGTCTCGCAGGCGGTCGACCTCGAACCGAACCGGCTCACGACTGTCGCCGGGACGGATGAAGTAGGCGTGCAATGAATGGGGCCGGTAGCGGTCGTCGACGGTCTTGAGGGCGGCCCAGAGAGCCTGGGCCACAACCTGGCCGCCGTAGATCCGGTGGCCCCAGGGGTAGCGTGGGCTCTGTCCGATCCAGGTGTCGGGGCCGTGACCCTCGAGGTTCAGAACGCCGGCGAAATCGATGGGAGAGTGGTCGCGGTTCAACGGTCTAGCGGCCGAGTAGGCGGCTGAGCCATGATCCCGATGAGGAACCCGGGTCGGCGCTACCGGCGCCGCACGCGCAGCGTTCACTCTCTGGGACGTGGCCCAGCACCTGTTCCACATGCTGCCCGCACCCGGCCCAGCCTGGTCGGCCACAGGTTCTGCACGTCACTTGTCTACACATAGCCTCACGCATGGTAGCCGGAGGACGGCGGCAGGCCCAGCAAGAGATGCCAGCCGTTGGCCAAGCGGAGCGATCGTTCAGGGATGGACCAACTGATGGTTAAGAATGGCAGTAGTTGGCTGCCACCCTGATCGGCTGTAGTAGGTTCCAGTTTGGAGTTGCCGGATGTTGGTTTCCGGTGGCAACTCGGGATCAAAAGGTGGGTTACATGTCCAGTTCTTCGGGCGTTCTTTTTGCTGCGCGGCGACGTTCTCGCCCCAGCCTCATCGTGGTTGTGGCGGCCACGCTGTTGGCACTCTTGACGGCTGTGGCGCCCAGCCCGGTCAGCGCCGAGGGGCAGTCTGCTGACGAACACGAAGTGGCGCAGGCCCCGGTGAAGGGCACCGGTGAGCAGATCGTCTACGAGGTCATCGATGGGATGGCGGTGATCGAGCACGACATCCTGCTCGGCACCCACGCCGACGTGCAGCGTGACGGTATCGACCCGCACGACGTGGCCGCGGCGGCAGCCTGCCCGGAGGGTATGTCGTGTGGCGTCATCACCACCAGCAGTCGGCGAGCCTGGCCGAACGGCGTGATTCCCTACACGATTGCGTCGGGCACACCGTCCGACGCTGTCACCAACATCGAGGCCGCCATTGATCACTGGGAGGAGAAGACGTCGATCCGATTCGTCCCCCGCACCAGCGAGCAGGACTACGTCGACTTCGTCGGAACGGGCTCCGGGAACGTGTGCAGCTCCTACTTGGGGCGAACCGGAGGGCGCCAGCCGATCAACTACGCCGGCAACGGGCGTGGTTGCCTGGTCCATGAGATCGGCCACGCCGTGGGGATGAGCCACGAGCACAACCGCAACGATCGTGACCAGTACATCAACATCGATTTCACCAACCTCTCCAGCGGTGCAGCATCGCAGTTTCGGATCGCCAGTGGGAGCACCGACGTCGGGACCTATGACTTCAACTCGGTCATGCACTATTCCGCCTACTCTTTTGCCCTCGATCGTTCCCGGCCGGTGATCACGGCCAAGGACGGCCGGGATCCTCGGACAATCGGCGGGCGCGGTGTCCTGACAGACTCCGACGTCGCCGCCGTCGAGTATGTGTACGGCAGCAATCCGCCTCCGCCGCCACCGTCGACCACGACGACCTCCGAGCCACCGACGACGACCACCACGGAGCCTTCAACGACGACGACGGAGGCGCCGACCACGACCGAGCGGCCGACGACGACTGAGGAACCGACGACGACTGAGGAGCCGACGACCACCGAGCGGCCGACGACGACCGAGGAGCCGACGACGACTGAGGAGCCGACGACCACCGAGCGGCCGACGACGACCGAGGAGCCGACGACCACCGAGGCGCCGTCGACCATCATCATCACCAATCCACCGACGACGGAGGACCCCACGACCACCGAGGGGCCAACGACGACCGAGGCGTCGACCACGACCACGGCAGCGCCGTCGACCACACAGCAGCCGACGATCGTGACCCGTCCCGAGCCCCCTGGTGATCGGAAGCCGGTGATCGAGTTCGTGTCGGTCAAGGACGGCGACACCGTCGGCACCCGCGTACCGTACGGCGGTATCAATGTGGTGGCCTACGACCCCGACGTCGGCACCAACGACGGTGACGGTATCCGATGGGTGACCCTGGTTCTCAGTGATGGGAAGACCGGCCGGTTCCTCGGAGCACGCCGAGAGTACTGGTCGACCTACGACTGGGGTCTCCGGTTGCGGAGCGGTCGCAGCTACGTCTTGACGGCCTATGCGGTCTCCGACGACGGCGTCGGCTGCGTCTGGTCGCACACCAGCATCACCATCACAGCTCGGTAGGCCAGCCTTCGAGCAACACCATTGAACGCCCGCAGACCCCGATCAGGGAGACAGGCATGAGAAACCACATCATGGTCACCATGTTGGCGGCCGGCATCATCGTCGCCGGTTGTGGCCTCAGCGGAGACGACACCACGGTGGCGGCCGGTGACGGCCCCGAGGCGGTGGTGGCGACGGGATCCGATTCCGAGGTCATCGAAGAGGGCGACCGGCGGCCCGAAGGAGAGAACGGCATGGCGTCGATCGTCAACGTGAAGGTCGGTCTTCCACCGGACACCGAGCTGGTGGGCAAGGCCATCATCACCCTGGAGGACATCTCCCTCGCCGACGTCGAGTCGGTGGAGATCGCCCGCGTCGAGCTGCCGATCGCCGAACTTGCGGCGCAGGATCATCGGGTGGAGGTGTTCCTCCCGCTTCCGCTCGACGGCTCAGTCGAGGTGAACGCCGCCGTCCACCTCGACATCGACGAGAACGGTAGCTTCTCACCTGGTGATTGGATCTCGCCCGGTTTGGCCCTCGTCACCTCGGAGACGGCCCCGAACATTGTGGTCGACGTCGTGCCGATCTGAGCTGCTCGATCTGCCCCAGACCTCCGCTGCTGCCCAAGGGCAGGCCGCGAACAGCCGGTTTCCCAGGAAACTCTCAGGTTGTTGTCGGGAAGCTCTCAGAGTCAAGGCCTATGATCGCGGGTTGAAGGGAGCGATCGATGGGCCGCCCACAGCGCGAGGACCGTGCCACCGCCAATGCGCAGACGACCAGAGTGCTGGTTGTCGATGACGAGGAGTCGTTGGTCGACATGGTTTCGAGTGCGCTGCGGTTCGCCGGCTATGAGGTGACGACCGCCGGCTCGGGGGCCGAAGCGCTGACGACCGTGCGGTCGGGCCCGGTCGATGCCTTGGTGCTGGACGTGAATCTGGGCGACATCGACGGGTTCGAGGTCTGTCGACTCCTGCGGCGCGATGGCCACGACATGCCGATCATCTTCCTGACCGCTCGAGATCAGCCGGACGACCTGCGCACCGGGTTCCGTCAGGGTGGTGACGACTACCTGACAAAGCCGTTCAGTCTCGAGGAGCTGGGCCTGCGCATCGAGGCGCTGCTTCGCCGGAGCCGAGGTGCGACGGCCGATGGGGGACGGATCAGCGTCGATCGCCTGCTCTTGAACGAAGACGCTCATCAGGTCAGCTGGGACGGTCGACCCGTCGAGTTGTCCCGAACCGAGTTCCGGCTGTTGCGGTACCTGATGCTCAACCAGCATCGGGTGGTGTCCAAGACCCAGATTCTCGACTACGTCTGGGAGTACGACTTCGAGGGCGACTTTCGAATCGTCGAGACCTACATCAGCTATCTCCGCAAGAAACTGGGCCCCGAGGCCGCCCCGCTGATCAGGACCGTTCGCGGTGTCGGCTACGTGCTCCGCCACACCGACGAGTAGGCCATGTCGCTTCGGGCCCGCCTCGTCGCTGCGTTCGTGGTGCTGTTGCTTGTTGCCTTGGCCGCATTGAGCGTGGTTGCGGTCCGCTCGACCCGATCGGTGTTGCTCGCCCAGGTGGACGACCAGCTCCGGGGGATCGAGGCCCGCCTGTCCGGACGCATCGCCGTGGACGGAGGGCTGGAGCCACCCGATCGGAGCACCGTGTCTCGGGTGATGGCCCTCATCTCGGTCGATGCCGACGGCGACGTTGTTGCGTCGGCGCCGTCAGGATTTGTCGACGCCCCTGACCCGCTCCCCGATGTCGGCACTATCGATGTGTCCACTGCGCCCCCGGAGGCGATCGTCACGCTTCCGGCCGTCGACGGGTCGTTGGACTACCGGGCCATTCTGATGCCGGCGGACGACGGCGGGCTCCGCGTGGGTGCGGTGCCGATCGATGACATCGACGCTGCGGTCGACCGATTGGTCGGATGGCTGGTGGCCGGCGGTGTCGGCGTGGCGGCACTCGGAGCGCTCGTCACCTGGTTGATGGTCCGAGCGAGCCTGCGTCCGGTTGAAGGGATGGTCGATACCGCCACGGCGATCGCCGCCGGAGATCTGACGAGGCGGATACCGGAGCGAGATCCGTCCACCGAATTGGGCCGGCTGGGGGCAGCGTTCAACGACATGGTGGCTCAGCTCGAGGGGGCGATAGGGGAGGAGCGGGCGGCCCAAGACCGACTGAACCAGTTCGTGGCCGATGCCTCCCATGAGCTCCGCACGCCTCTGGCGACCCTGCAGGGGTACGCCGAGCTGTACCGCAAAGGTGCGCTCGGAGACCCCGAGGAACTGGCGAACGCCATGGGACGGATCCGCAAGGAAAGCGGGCGGATGCAGCGCCTGGTGGATGACCTGCTGCTCCTGGCCCGCCTCGACCGGGGCAACTCGCTCGAGACCGCCCCGGTG
Source organism: Acidimicrobiales bacterium (assembly GCA_965216675.1). Classification (GTDB taxonomy): domain Bacteria; phylum Actinomycetota; class Acidimicrobiia; order Acidimicrobiales; family SZUA-35; genus JAHELU01. The sequence goes on from CBDCGK010000003.1 coordinate 248,904, forward strand.
GACATCGCCGCGGTCCTTCGCGACGCCATCGCGGATGGCCACGCCATCGAACCCGGACGGTTGGTGAGCTTCGATGGACCGCGCCAGGTCATGGTTGTCGGTGACGAGCAGCGGTTGACCCAGGTCGTCGCCAACCTGTTGGCCAACACGCGGGCCCACACCCCGGCCGGTACCGCAGTGGACGTCTCGGTTCGTCGGGACAATGGCCGGGTGATCGTCGACGTGGTCGACGACGGTCCCGGAATCCCCGAGGGCGACCTTGGCAAACTGTTCGACCGCTTCCACCGGGCCGATCCGTCACGGGTTCGCCGGACCGGCGGCTCGGGACTGGGTCTCGCCATCGTGGCGGCCATCGTCGAAGCCCACCACGGCGAGGTTCGGGTCGTCAACGAGCCCGGCCGGGGGGCCCGGTTCACCGTGAGCCTGCCCGATCCCGAAGCCGGCTGACGCCCGGATCTCTCAGGCAACTCTCAGCGTCGTTTGAGGGTCGTCTCAGCCGGGCCGGTCATCGTGGTTGGTATCAGACCGGTCGTCGCCGCCTCCGCGGTGCGGCCCCTTCCATGAGGAGCTTTCGATGAGCGTTCGAGTTGTTGCACTACTCCTGGCCGTGGTCCTGGCCGTCTCGGCTTGTGGAGCGGCCGAGGCCTCGGGGGGCGGTGAGTCGTTGAGTAGCAGCGACGGCGTCGCCTCCGTAGCCGGCACCGACACCGAGGCGGAGGATGTCTCCGGGGGAACCGACGGTGAGCTCGATCCCGAGGCGCAGCTGCTGGAGTTCGCCGAGTGCATTCGGAGCGAAGGCTTCGACATTGCCGACCCGACCGTCGATGCCGACGGCAACGTGATCCTGCCCCGCGGTGATGCCCAGGGCCAGGGCCCGCCGGCGGGGTTCGCCGAGGCCCGTGATGCGTGCGCCGAGCACCTCGACGGCGTGACCCTCGGGTTCCGGAGCGGCGACCAGACCGAGCGACAGGACCAGCTGCTGGAGTTCAGCGCCTGCATGCGCGACAACGGCTACGACCTGCCCGACCCCAATTTCTCCGAGGCCGGCGGTCGGGGGCTGCTGCAACAGGTCGACCAGAACGACCCGGCGTACCAGGCCGCCTTTGCCGAATGCGACGACATCCTCGGCGGCTTCGGTGGCGGCGCCCGAGGCGGCAACTAGGAGGACGGCGAGGCCCGCCGGCCCGCTGTTCAGGAATCGATCTCGAGAGGACAAGACATGACCACGACAAAAGAAGACACCGAAGCACTCGGAGCGGAGTTGCCACCGGACACCCACGCTGAAGGGGACGATGCGGAGCAAGGACCGACGGATCGGCGACTCCGCCTCCCCGGACGCAGATGGTTGATCGGCGGCGCGCTGGCCGCAGTGGCGCTGGTCGCCGCGGTCGCCTTCACGGCCGACGGCAACGGAGGAGGCGATCCGGAGGAGGTCGCCGGACCGATCAACACCGCCGAGGTGGTGCTGACCGACCTCGTTCAGCAGGTGGCCTTTGACGGCACGCTCGGCACGGTCGCCGGTGATCCGATCGTCAGCTCCGCGGCCGGTGTCGTGACCGACGTGGCTCCCGCAGGATCGACGGTGTCGGAGGCCGACGTCCTGTACCGGGTCGACAACGAACCGACCGTGCTGCTCTACGGCGAAACGCCGGCCTATCGAGACCTCGCCCTGGGATCGGAGGTCATGACGGTGGCAGCGGCCGGTGCCGGGGTGGTGACCGACATCGCAGCACCGGGGACCATCATCGAACAGGGCGACATCGTCTACTGGGTCGATGGTGAGCCGGTGATCGCCCTCTACGGCACAACGCCGGCGTACCGCACGCTGCAGGACGAATCCCCGAACATCGACGGACAGGACGTCCTGCAACTGGAGGAGGCGCTGGCCGACCTCGGCTACGACTTCGACGGCTCCCTCGGCATCGACGGCGAGTTCACCTACTACACCAGCCTGGCCGTCCAGATCTGGCAGGAGGATCTCGGCGTCGAAGTCGACGGCGAGCTCGATCCGAACGAGATCTTCTTCGTTCCCGGACCGTCCCAGATCACCGAGGTGACGGCCACGACCGGCCAGACCCTCCAGCCGGGGTCCCCGGTGCTGACCCTGGCCACCGGGGACCCGCTGACCGGGTCCGACGTTGAACAACTGGAGGAGGCGCTGGCCGGCCTTGGCCACGACGCCGACGGTGAGCTGACCGTCGACTCGGTGTTCACCGCCGCCACCAGCACGGCGATCGCGGAGTGGCAGACCGATATCGGCCAGACCCCGGACGGGGTGATCAACCTCGGCGACGTGGTGTTCCTGCCGGGTCCGATCCGGGTTGGTGATCAGCTGGCGACCACCGGAGCCACGGTCACCGAAGGGGCGCCGGTGCTGGTCATCTCCTCGGCCCAACAGGTCGTGCGCATGGAGGTCCCGGCGGCCGACCAAGCCCTCATCGAGATCGGCGAGCCGGTCACCGTGGTCCTGCCCGACTTCGAGGAGGTCTCGGCGACCGTGGTCAGCATCTCGACGACCGCCACCGTCGACACCGACGGCGAAACCCTGTTCGAGGCCATCGCCGAGCTCGACGACCCGGCCGCCGCACCGGGCCTCGACGAAGCGCCGGTCACCGTCGATGTGGCCGGCGACACCGCCACCGATGTGCTGGCCGTGCCTGTCACGGCGCTGGTGGCGTTGAGCGAGGGCGGCTACGCGGTCGAGGTCGAGTACGCCGGAGGCTACCGGCTCATCGCCGTCGAACCAGGGTTCTTCGCCGATGGCCTGGTCGCGGTCACCGGTGACGGGCTGTCGGCCGGCGACAAGGTGACGCTGCCATGACCAACGCCACCGTCAACCTTCACAGCACAGGTCCCACCCGCTCCAACGGGACCCGTCCCGTCCCGCCGGTCCTGGCCTTCGACGAGGTGGTCAAGGAGTACCCGTCGACGCCACCGGTCCGGGCCCTCGACGGGGTGAGCTTCCAGGTGAGCCGGGGTGAGCTGCTGGCCATCGTCGGACCTTCCGGCTCGGGCAAATCGACGTTGCTGCACATCATGGGCACCCTCGATCGGCCGACGTCGGGCGAGGTCACGGTGGCCGGCCACTCCGTGTCACAGCTTTCCGATGCCGACCTGTCGGGCCTTCGCTCCCGCCACATCGGCTTCGTGTTCCAGCAGTTCCACCTCCTCAACGGGTACACCGCCCTGGACAACGTGGCCGACGGCGCTCTCTACCGTGGCGACACACTCAAGGCCCGACGGGAGATGGCCCACGAGGCCCTGACCAAGGTCGGTCTCGCCCACCGGGTCGACCATGAGGCCAACAAGCTCTCCGGCGGCGAACGGCAACGGGTGGCCGTGGCAAGGGCCATCCTCGGTGACCCGTCGATCATCCTGGCCGATGAGCCGACCGGGAACCTCGACTCCAAGAGCAGTGACGCCATCGTCGAGCTCATTCAGACCCTCAACGCGGCCGGCGCGACCATCGTCGTGATCACCCACAACCCGGAGATCGCCGCCCTGTTTCCCCGCTCGGTCGGGATCCGCGACGGCCGCATCGAATACGACACCAGGACAAGCCCATGACCACCTCGACGACATCGACCCTCGACACACCTGCGGTGGCGACCGAGCTCACACCGAGCCGTGTCAACCCGGTCGACATGGCCCGCACCGCCACCGTGGGGATGCGGACCCGAAGGATGCGCACGGCGCTTTCCGCCCTGGGGATCATGATCGGTATCGCCGCCATGGTCGGCGTTCTCGGGCTCTCCGAGTCGTCCAAGTCCGAACTGCTGGCCCAACTCGACGCACTCGGCACCAACCTTCTGACCGTCCAGGCCGGTGGTGGGATCGGTGCCGGCTCCGGCGAGCTGCCCGAAGACGCAGCCGAGATGATCTCCCGCATCGGACCGGTGGAGGTGACCTCTACGATCAGCGCGGTGGACGGCGCCAACGTCTACCGCACCGATTACGTACCCGAAGGCCAGACGAACGGCATCACGGTCCAGGCCGTCGACCTCACCCTGATCGACACCCTCGCCGGATCGGTTGCCGACGGAGCCTGGTTGAACGACGCCACCGCCGCCTACCCGACGACCGTGCTCGGTTCCGTCGCCGCCGAGCGACTCGGCATCCACGAGGTGACCGGGACCCAGCAGGTACTCGTCGGTGACCAGTGGTTCACCGTCACCGGCGTCCTCGACGAGTTCGAGCTCAGTCCCGATCTCGATCGGGCGGCGCTGGTCAGCCTCGAGGCTGCCGCCACCTACCTGGGTGATGACAATGTTCCGACCAGCATCCTGGTCCGGGTCGACCCCGACCAGGTCGACACCGTGACCGCCGTGCTGGCCCCGACCGCCAACCCCCAGAACCCCGAAGAGGTCGAGGTCGAGCGCCCCACCGACGCCCTCGAAGCTCGAGAAGCCGCCGGCGATGCGCTCACCGCCCTGTTCCTCGGGCTGGGAGCGGTGGCACTGCTCGTCGGCGGAGTCGGCATCGCCAACGTCATGGTCATCTCGGTGCTGGAACGCCGGGCCGAGATCGGGCTGCGTCGAGCCCTCGGTGCCACCAAGAAGCACGTGTCGCTCCAGTTCTTGGGCGAAGCGCTGCTCCTGGCCGGCGTCGGTGGTGTCGGTGGCGTCGGGCTCGGCGTCGCCGCCACCGCCATCTACGCCCGCATCCGGGGCTGGGACGCCATCATCCCACCCATCGCCATCGCCGGCGGTATCGGCGCCGCCCTACTCATCGGCGCCGGAGCCGGGCTGTACCCGGCGATCCGGGCCGCCCGCCTCTCACCAACCGACGCGTTGCGGACGGGCTGACCACCGCTCAATGCTCCGAGGCTGCGCCCGCTCCTCGGGCGGGCCTTGGAGTCGGACCGACAAACAGGAACTCGACGATGCTCCCACCGACCGCCATCCGCTCACCCCGGCTTCTGCTCGCCGCTGCAATGTCGATCGCCGCGCCGGTGGCCTGTTCCTCGCCGCCGGCTGATCAGTCGGCGGCGACGCTCTCGGCCACTGTCACCGAGGCCCCGACACTCGAGGTCGAGGAACCGCCGTTCCCCGCCTCCTCGTCCACCGTCGCCGGTACCCAACCATCGACTGCTTCCACCGACCCGGCCGCTGCGTCATCGTCGACGACGATCTCGGCCGAGACGACCAGCGAAAGCACCGCTGCGTCAACGGAAACAACCGCCTCGACCGTCCCTGGCGATCGAGGCGGGGGCGGGTTCGGGGGACAACGCCCGGCCCGTGACTACACGGCCGCCGCTGAAGCGCTTGGCGTGACGGCGGCCGAAATCGAGGCGGCTCTGGGAGGGCCACCTCCCGACTTCGCCGCCGCTGCCACAAGCCTGGGGGTTGACGAGGACGAGTTGCGGGCTCTCATCCCCAGTCGCCGGCGCGATTGATCGCAATTCGGGTCGATGACGCGAGTGGCTAGGACGCCGAGTCCTCCGTCGGGTAGATGGCGAATGCCTTGTTGGAGTTGAAGATGTCAGACTCGATGAGCGTGGACCACACTGGTGTTCGACCCAGCTCCCGCATGGCGCCGAAGAGCACATACCAGTTGAGGATCTCCTGTTGGCCGGAATCCTCGAGGGCGCGGAGTGGCCGATCACTCAGCATCTGGTAGTCCCCATCGATCATGTGCCGGTAGATCTGGTGGTCGGCCGGGGTGTCGGGGCGAATTCTCCATGTCTTGTCACAGAGAAAGGCGTGCGACCAACTCGATGAGGCGACGAGGGCGATTCGTTCATCGCGGTGTCGCATGACATCGGCCAATGCGGAGCCGAGGGCCATGAGACGGCGCGGTGACGGGGACGGTGGGTCCGGTTCGCAGTGACTGTCGAACGCTCCGATGTAGCCGCGGCGCGAGATCACGGCGCGTCCGTAGCAGTTCACGGCAAGCGGTAGGACCGGATAGGACAGCCCCGTCCGCTCGTAATCGAGGAAGAGCAGGGCGTTGATGAACGCATGGGAGAGGTTGGGGTGGTGGAGAGGCCGGTAGGCGTAGGCGATGTCGATGTCGCGTTCGAGCAGACCGGTGGCCAGGGCACGACCGAGTGACGGTGAGCCCCTGACTTCGAACCTGGTGTCCGGGCCCTCTCCCCAGACGTTTCGGCGCCCTGACATTGCCGAGGAGCCTTGCGCCTCCTCCCATGGCCGGCAGGTGAGGTCGTCGTAGGCGAGAATGGCATAGGGCGGGATGATGTCTTCCCGGAAGTTCTCGTATTGATCGTCACCGACGATGACGATGGCGTCGGGATCGAAGTCGTCGAGCGCAGCACGGATCCTGGCGAATGCCTGGACGAGCTCGGACCGATGGTGGGCGGCGGCGGATCGTCCCTCGTCGTCTCCCCATTCGGACTGCATGGCCGCCGGCCAAGACGATGGGTGGCGGTGGGCCGCAGGGATCGATTCATCCGACAGGGTCGTGCGCAGCGGGTGGGCCATGTCCTCGTCCATCCCGCACAGTGGCGGGTAGTGCGACAGGCCGAGGCCCAGGATTTCACCCATTGGCTTGACTCCGTTCGGTTGAACGACTGAACCTAGCTTAATACCGATAGCGATACATGTCCAAATATAGATGTATCAGGTTTCAGGGTCGCCTGCGGCGAGGTGATCCCACATTCGCTCGGCGATTCCGCCTTGCCAGGTCGCCCGTTGCTCGGCTTCAGCGACGCTCAGCTCGATTCCCTTCTCTCCGGGGGTCTGGCGGACGGCAAGCTCGACGCGAGCTGCGTCTTCGAGGTACCACGACAACACGACGGCTTGGACGAGTGAGCGGCCGGTGACCACTGCGCCGTTACCGCGCAGGACGATCGCCGAATGCTCGCCGAGCTGGTCGGCCACCTGGCCTGCGGTATCGTCGTTGCGGGCCAGCGCCGGGCTGGGCCAGAGTGGGGGTTGAGGTGCGAAGTAGGCGCCGAAGCCATGACGGGCACGGGGTGTGATGCCCATGACCGACAGGGCCGTGACCGTCGGTGGCGTGATCCGGCAGATGGCCTCGACGTCGGGCCGTCGTCGGTAGATGGCTTGATGGAGTCGGACTTCGCCGAGAATGCCGTCCGGAAGGGGCGTGGAGATCGTCACGACGTCACCGGGGTCATCGCGGCTGAGAAGTCCCAGGGGTTTCGGGGCGTTGACGAGGCAGTGCTCGCCATCGATCCGGACGCTGCAATGCCCGTAGGCATGCACGAGTCCTGCCCTCGCCAGCGCCCGGGCGCCGACTCGTAGCCGGCGCCGGGTCTCGTCGGTCACGGCGCTAGCGTCGGTCATCCTCGAGCAGCTTGATCGTCTGGTTCGCCCACTCGATCCAGGTCTGGGCTTGGGCGACCATGAGATCGAACACGTTGGCCTTGATGGCCGCTATCCGATCATGGTCCTTCGCCGGTCTCGTCTTGAGTCGCTCCCTGAGCAGTACCGTGTCCTTGCGCCTCAGCGCCTCGGCCTGCGCGGTCCACTGAGCGACGAGGTCGGTCTGCCGATCGATCAGAGCCTCGATCTGCCTGACTGCATCGTCGGGCTCGACGATGTCGGCGAAGACCATACGCAACAGCATCGGATCTCTTGGCGGTGCCCCCGGGTCGGAGACGACCCATTCCCGTAGTGCAGCGCGGCCTGCGTCGGTGATCCGATAGGTGGTCCGCTCGAGCTTCTCGCCTTTGATATCGGTTTCAGCCTCGAGGAGGCCTTCGCCCTCCATCTTCCGCAGAGCAGGGTAGATGTTGGAGTGAGGGGCGGACCACACCCATGCCGTGGACCCGTCGAAGAACTGTGCCAGCTCGTAGCCGGTCATGGGTCGGGCCTCCAGCACCCCGAGCAGTGCGTACCGAAGGCTCATCGTGTTGTTGCTCCGCGTCCTCGTATGTTCATCAACCTGACCTGATGATAGCTGTCCGTCGAAAGGAGTTCGTGAGCGTGCCCAACTGTGGGGACGAGATTTCGACAACGTCGCCGTCGGCGAGAAACGCGGGCGGATCGAGCCCGACACCGACCCCACTGGGGCTACCGGTGAGGATGACGTCGCCGGTATGGAGGGGGAGGGAGTGGGAGAAGGCGGCGACGATCTCGAGGATCGAGTGGACCATGTCGGAGCTGTGGCCTTGTTGACGGCGTTGGCCGTTGACCGACAGCTCGAAGGAGATCTCGCCGAGCTCGAACTCGTCGAGCGTGGTGATCCATGGACCCAAAGGGCAGAACCGGTCGCCGCTCTTGGCCAGGGTGAGGTGGGTTGTCGGGGCGTCGCGAGCCGTCAGGTCGTTGGCCAGGCAGAGGCCGAAGATCGCGTCCCGAGCGGCACGCTCGCCGGCCCGGCTGATCGTCTGGCCGATGACGACGGCGATCTCGGCCTCGTAGTCGAGAAGGCAACCGGCCGGGATGTCGATGAGGTCTCCGGGACCGGCATGGGAGTTGGGGAGCTTCACGAAGTTGGCGGTCGGTCTGAGGGGTTCGGTACCGCCCATTTCGTCGATGTGGGATCGGTAGTTGGTTCCCGTGCCGATCACGGTGCGGGGGGTGAGGGGTGCGCCAAGGGCTGTCTGGACGACGACGCCGGTGTCGGTTCCCAGCGAGCCCGCCACGCCTTTCGGGCCGGCCGACAAGACATCCGTCATCGTTCGGTAGCCGTGGGCGGAGAGGTCGATCACCCCGACCTCGGTGTGGGCGGCGGGGAACGCCCGCCCGGAAGCGTCGGTGGACGTGCCCACCCTCACGCCGGCTCCCTCGCCACGACGGCTTCGATCTCTCCGATACCACCGATGGCGGCCCGGACGATGGTGCCGTCGGTGAGCCAGCCGCTGCCGCGGTCGTCCGCAGTGCCCGGGGGCGTGCCGAGGAGGACGACATCGCCGGGACTGAGGGTCGAGCGGCGTCGGATCGACTCGAGCAGTGTCGACGGCTGCACGATCATGTCCGACAGGAGGCTCTGTTGGCGCAGCTCGTCGTCGACATGGAGGGAGAGCTCGACGAGGGCGGGGTCGGGGAGCTCGTCGGGTGTGCAAAGTATCGGACCGAGCACAGTATGGCCCCGATGGCTGCGAGCGAGGTAGGCGTGCTCGACCGGAACATCACGGCGCACGACGTCGATGGCGACGCAGTAGCCGGCGACGGTACCGTCGGATCCGGTGATCGCCGCCAGGGCCACCCCGGCATCGAGGCGGGTGTCACCGGGTGGGAGCGGGATCGGTCGATCCGACGTGGCGACGGAAGCCGGGTGGCGGGGGATGAGCCAAACGTCCTCGCAGGGGTCGGGCCGTCGAAAGGGTTCGAGCGCTGCCGGTCGAATGGCCGCCAGTCCGGTCTTTCTCGGCCTGGGTTGGGAGGCGAAGTTGTCTTCGGCGCCGAGCACCGCCCGAGGCTCGACCGGCGGGAGTCGACGTTGCTGTTCACCCGGCAGCGGAGTGCCGTAGCGGAATGAGCTCGGGTCGTCTTCGGCCAGCTCCCACGCGCCGGGCACGGCACCGTCGAGTCGAGTGACCGGTATGTGGCTCGATCCGTCGAGCATGCAGGTTGTCGGCCTACCGGCGTGGAGAACACGGACGATCCTCATCCTTGTGCAGCCCTAACGCCGGACCAGGTCCGCGACCGCGGCGGCCGCCTCGACCTGGTCGATTGTCATGGCCACCGGTATCAGGTTGACGCCGGTGTAGCCGCCGGTCATCAACCCATGCACGGACTCGGCCACCATGGCGGCTGGCCCGGCGGCAACGACCGTGGCCGGATCGTAGGGGGGTCGACCGCCGTGTCGTTGCCGGAGGATCTCCTCGGCCTGTTTGGCGGCGGTCGTGGGGGAGGGGTCGACGACAACAAAGAGGTTGGTCACGAACCGGAAGGCCTCGGGATCCCGATCGTGCTCGACAAGCAATTCGGTGAGCCGCTTCCTTGTGGCCAGCGCGTGGGCCGGACCGCTGGTCGCACCGGCAAGGTAGCCGTCACCGCGGAGGACGGCGCGTCGGAGCGCCACCTCGGCGTGGCCGCCGATGAGCAGGGTCGGCCCGGATGCGGTGCGAGGCTTGATCCCGACCGGCTTGTCGGTGTGCAACTGCCAGAACTCGTTGGCGATGTCGACTGGACGTTCCGACCAGATGGCTCGTAGCGCATCCAGCGTCTGGTCGAGGAGACGCCCCCGCTTCGTGAACGCCGTTCCGGTGAGGTCGTAGTCGGCTTGGCGGCGTCCGATGGTAACGCCGACGCTCAGATGGCCGCGGGCGAGATGGTCGAGGGTTGCCAGTTGCCGGGCCAGCAGGACGGGATGGCGGGTCGGGGCGATCAAAGCGGCGGTGCCGACGCCGGCTCCCGGCGCAATGGTGGTTGCCGCGGCAAGCCAGACAAGGGGTTCGGCCTGGTCCACGAGCGGGTTTTCGAGCGACCAGACCGAATCGAATCGTCCGGCCGAGACGGGCGCGAGCCACGGTTCGAGGCCGCTGCCGAGCGCATTGCCCGACAGCGACAGCGCCAACCCGAGCTCCGTTTCGGTGTGATCGGTCACGGGCTCAATCGTCGTCCGATGTGGTAGTGGTGTCCGGGGCGGTCGATTGGCGCCTGGCCGCCTCGATACCTCGCCGTCGTTCGGCCGCCTGAAGGACGTCGCGCCGCGAGGACTTCTTGGTCCGCCGGGTCGCCATCGCCATGAACGGCCAGAGGAGCAGGCCACGAGGCAACCGGACATCACTGGTCTGGATGGCCCCACATCCTGCGGCGATGACCCGGTTGTCGTCGTCGAGGATGTGGGGCATGTACCGGCGGAACAACCGCTCGCCGACGTATTTGGCACCGGGGAACTGATAGGTGCCGGTGAGGCTGTTCACCAACTCGCAGCTGTGATCGTCGAGCGGGACCACCTCATAGGACTGGGTGTGGGGAAAGGAATCGGTACTCTCGACCTCGGGAGCGAGGTACTCACCCCACGCCACCTTGTAGCGCCGGGCCTCGGTGACCCGGGACTGGCGCATCTCCTGGTGGACGCCGAAGAAGTCGTGCAGCACGCGTACCTTGCTGCCCTTCTCGACGCTGTCGCCGTCGTAGTGGACCTCGGCGTGGAACATGTTCACGGCGAACGCGTTCTGCGGGACCTTCAGCCAGTCCCAGACCTGATCAGCGGAAACGTCGAGCCGCATCGTGCGAGTGCATTGTCCCATGACTACCTCCTATACATTTTCGGGCTGGGCATCCGCGAGCTGGTCGCGGTTCGTCCGGTAACCCTGATGTGAGCCGATGAGGATGGGCGGCTTCTTCAGGTCCTCCTGCCAGAATTCGTTGTCCATTGCCAGCTGGAGGGCGTTGTCCTGCACGATCATGGCCCAGTCCTGCTCCTCACCGCTGGCATGGAAGTGGATGGCCATACCCGGCGCTCCCCACATGAGGTCGCCGGCGTGCCAATCGAACCTCCGGCCGCCGACCACGCTGTGGCCGCTGCCCCCGAAGTGGTACACGATCGACGCCGCGCTGTGGCGGTGGGGTGACATGGTGAAGTGGGGCGGCATGGTGCCGTACATCGCCGACAGGGTCGGGGTCGTTCCCAGGTGCCGTTCGTTGGCCCGATGAGCGAGGATGGCGACCGGGCGGCCCTGGTACTGATCGCCGAGCCCGGCATGCGGGTCGAGCCATTCCTTGACCTGTGGCCACGACCAGTGCTCGGGGGTCTGAGCCCCGATGTCGGGATCGACGAGGGCCTCGTACGGTCGCAGCGTCGCCCCACGCCCCGGAAGATCGAAGACCTCGTCCGCCAATGGATCGCGCTCCCGTGCTGGTTCGGCGGCGAACGACATCGACGTCAGGTCGGGATCGGCCACGCTGTGGGAGACGCCGAGCATCTCCAACACCGGCAGGGTGCTGAATGTGAGGCGGGCATGCAGGCCATCGCCGGTGTTGTGGTACTGGTAGGGGGTGAGTGATGGGATCGAGACGGTGTCATAGCGATCGAAGACCAGCTCGATGTCGGCCACTCGCACCGCGCCCGAGCCAAGGATCGGAAACCCGACGGTCGCGCCAAGGTGCTGCACGGGCTCGGTCGCTTCGCCTGGACGTAGCACCTCGAGAGAGACCCGTATTGCCGGACTGAAGCCCCGCCCCGTGGTAGCGCTCGGATGCACGATATGGCTTCGTCTCAGACCGCTCGCCGGTCGGGCCATATCGGCCAGACGTTCGATCTGAGCCTCGATCTCCCCACGGCGAACCATCAGGGCGGGCCAAGGGTCGGGCTCGGGTGGTGCAGCGTCGAAGTCGTCAACGAACCGTGCTGATTCTGGTGGCAACATTCTCCAAAATCCCCTGTGTTAGACATGTATGATTATACATCTTCACGGGTGGCCGTCAATCCCGCGTGAACCGTTGGCCGGACGGCTACTGGAACGAGTGGACGAGGCGGCCCTCGAGACCCTTGGAGATGTCCATCCAGAGCAGCTCGATCGGATCGAGGGCGAGTACCACGTTGCTATCGAGCTGGAGTTCCTCGGCCCAGGGATAGCGCTCGGTGAGTCCATGCTGGACGGCCTCGACATCGACCTCGTCGGTGATGACCGACGCCGCGGCCTTGACCTGCAAGGTTCGGGTCGAGTCGCGCTTGTCGTAGCTGGCGAGCCGCCAGACGGTGTAGCCGACGACCGGGTTGGCCTCGACGTTGGCGAGCTTGCGGGTGTGCGGCAGCGACGACACGTAGAGTCGGAGTCCGGTGGGGTAGTAGTGCATCCCGTGGGCCATCGGCACGCCATCGGCATCGGCGGTGGCCAGCACCATGGTCCGCTGCGTGGACAGAAACGTCTCGATCTCCTGCCGGATATCCGGGTTCATCTCATGATCTCCGTTCTCGTTCCTGGCGAGGGGCCCCGAGCCGCGGAGCCGTTCGGTTGCTGTCGTTGGGGTGGACATGGTCGATCTTATTGGATATAGATATACATGTCTAGCAATACTTGTTAGAGTTTGACGCCGAGGAGGACCGACCCATGCCGATCTTTGAAGAGATGGACCCGCACACCACCTACCGAGATCAACTCGGGGCTGAGACCGGGCCGATCGTCCTGGCCAACACGCTGACGGTGTCGCCCGACGGTCTCGATGAGCTCGTCGCGGTCTGGAAAGCCGACGCCGAATTCATGAAGGCGCAACCCGGGTTCATATCGACCCAGCTCCATCGGGGGAGTGCAGGCAGCGGCACGCTGCTCAATATCGCCGTCTGGGAGAGTACCCGGCACCTCCGTGACGCGTTCATGAGCGACGAGTTCCAGCGTCGCATCGGCCAGTATCCCGACGGCGCCGTCGTCTCCCCCCATGTATTCCAGCGAATTGCCGTCGAAGGCATCTGCGTCGCCTAGCAACGCAGAGGCGATAACCCGCCGAACCGGAGAAGGACGAAATCCATGACTGCTCGAAGTACCGACACCCACTACGGAGCCGCGGCGCGGGCCCTTCATTGGGTCAGCGCCGCCCTCGTACTCGCTCTCGTTCCGCTGGGGTTGATCATGACCCGGGTGGACGGCGGCGACAACACAACGATGTACCGCATCCACGTCGCCGTTGGCCTACTCGTCGCCGCCTTGACCATCGTTCGAGTGGGGTGGCGGCTGGTCGAGCCGTCGCCGGCCACGCCGCCGATGCCGACCTGGCGACGACGCCTGTACCTCGCCAACCACTACAGTCTGTACCTCGGGCTGTTCGCGCTGGCGGTCACCGGAATCGTCGTCCTGGTGTCCAACGACATGACTCCGCTGCCGACTGACGTGGTGGCCGCCGACGTCGATGACGTGCGAGCCGGTGACGCCCACTTCGCGCTGGCGATTGTGTACACGGCGCTGTTCCTGATGCACATCGTCGGGGTGTTGTCCTACCAGCGGAGCAAGGGGGACGTCCTCACCCGCATGGGGATCGATGTCTCAAACTGATCGGGGATCGGGGCGCAGAGAATTCCTCGGCCACGTCCGACGAAACCGACTTCAGGGCCGGTCGAGTCGGGACTACTCAATTGACGCCACCCAGGGCGCCTAGGCCGAACGCTGAGCGGGCTACGGGGAGTAGACGAAGGTACCGGATAGCGCGGTGTTGTCGTGAGCCTTGGCTTCAGCCCGAATGCCGTCCGGTGTTGTCTCAACTGGGCTTGCTGGAGTCCACTGGGGCAGTTTCATCATGAAACGTTCGGATTGGTGTACGGCTCATGCACGAACCATGGTGTTGGGATGATGTCGTCCGGAAGCTGGAAGGCGATGGCCACCGAGCGGTCGCCGTCGACCTACGTGGCTTTACACCGCTCGCCGGGGGAGCGTTCGTCTCTCAGGCGGCCGAGAACGACCCGAGCGAATCTCGCGCCTCACCTCTGCAACGGGCTTCCTCCTGGGCGACGGGATCGGACAACGCAGCTCGGAATGGGGGACTGAGGCTGCCCACTGTTCTGGGGGCAACCAGGCATCCGGCGATCCGTGGCATTGGCTGCGTGCCCGATCACTGAGGGCACGCTGATTCGATTCTTGGTGAGAGAGGGCCAACCGATCGATGTGGCGCTCGACGTGCTTGATGGGGTGCGGGCCAACGACCGGCACGAGTTTTGGCCCGATGACCTTGCATACAAGCTCGACCTCATGACCGGCGTACTAGGTCATCGCCAGGTAACTGACGCGTGCTTGGCGGCGCTGGCCAGAAGGCACCGCGGTCGACTTGCGACTCTGGACAGAGGACTCGCCGCAGTACATGGATCTGAAGCCGTCGATCTGCTGGGAGAGGTCTCTCCAGATTGATGAGATCCATTGCCACGTATCGGCGACAGCTCGCTGCAGAGATGAGATTGTCGCCAACTAGCGTGAGATCGGACACAGGCCCTTTTGAGAGGAGTGCTGATCCCTGCGGGTTTGCTGCATAATGACGCTTATGTCTGAAATGTGGCGAGAAAGCGACTGGACTCCGCAACCGCCGGCTTCAGGCCACCGGATCGAGACCTAGTGCAACTCGGCCGGTAAATCGCTGTTGTTGTGCCGGTGGCAGCGGATGGTAGGTCGCCCCGTGGACGTCCCGAAACAAACGCTCGACCTCGTGGGTTCGGGTGTACGCTGCCCCGCCGCCAAGCTCGAGTGCCAGCCGAACCGTTTCCCGACAGGCCTCGGCGGCGTTCGTCTTGCGACTCAGAACCCGGGCTGCCGCCTCGACGGTGTTGTCGAACCGAAGGTTGTCGCTCGAGTCGATCATGGCGGCAACCGTGTCCCGGGCCATGGTCAGCTGATTCAACATGGAGCCGATCTGCGGGGCAAGATCTTCCGGCCGCCGCGAGCGTTGTCGTCCGAGCTCGACCGCTCGTTCCGTCGCCGATTCCGCCACTCCCAGGTAGGTGGCCATGATCAGCGGCAATGCGGCTCCGACGACGACGCTCCAGAACGGGTGCCAAACGTCGGCCTCGCGGATGAGAGCCACTCCCCCGTCATGAACGAACAATTGTTCGATGGCAACCGTGTGAGAGCCGGTTCCTCGCATGCCCATGGCGTCCCACGTTTCGTCGATGTCGATCCCGGGCGCGTCGAACGGCACGGCGAAGTGAATGACCTTGGGCCCGTCCGGAGCGTCGTCCCAGCGGGCGCTGGTGACGAGGAGATCGCCGGCGGGGCAGCCGCTGGCCGGTGCCTTGCGGGCCGTGACCCGGTAACCACCCTCGACCCTGGTCGCCACTCCCCCGGACTCCAGCCAATCAGACGCGCCGGTCGAGATCAGCACGGCGTTCTCCGACACCACCCGCTCCAGCAATGGGGCGGCGAGCCCTCGTTTGTGACGCCAGACCTGTGCGGCGATGAGGTGGCAGTGCATCGAGAACGCCAGTGCCGTCGCCGGGCACCCGTGAGCGAGCCGGGCGAGCACCGCGCACGCCTCGGCGTGGCTTGCGCCGCCGCCGCCCAGGCCGGCCGGCACCAACATCGAAAGAAACCCACCGGCGGAGAGTTGTTCGAATCCGTCGGCCACGAAGGTGCCGTCGCGATCGTGACGCTCGGCCTTGGCTGCGAGGAGCGGCGTCAGGGCGTCAGCCGCGCTCAGCCACCGGCTCGTGGGGTCGACTCCGGCCCAGTGGCCGGGTGCTGCGGTCGCCGTCGCCTCCGGTGTTGCTGCTGCTGTTGGTGTCGCTGCTGTTGTTGGTGTCACTGTCGGACTCCTTTGAACGTTGTCGCCGGGGACGGACCCGGCTCTGCAGTGCGCGTGGCCAGTGGACTGAACGATGACCACAACATCACCCGTTTGAATCCGGCGACCGCGTCTCGGGTTCCCGAGAGCTTGACCGACCCGTCGAGGATTGCCTGTCGGAGGCTGGTTCGACCGACGTACACCCGGTAGAGGTCGACCGTGTCACCCTCCACGTAGACATCGACGTCGAGGCACGGATCGTCCAGACAGACCGAGACATCGTCCTTCTCGATGGTCAGCCAGATACGTTGGCTGCGATCACGGAACCGCCATTCGGTCACGAGTCGACGTTGTGGGATCTGATCGACGTCGACATGACGGGATACGAACAGCATCAGAAGTTCGGGATCGGCCTCGGCCCGGGTTGGTTCGCCCAGGACGTAAGCGGCCACCCACTCCCCCAGCGTCTGTACCACGGGCCGAAGTGTCTGACCCACGTCGGTGAACTCGTAGGCGCCTTTGGTGTCGATGCGGGCGATGCCGTCGCGTTGGAGCCGCTTGAGGCGCTGACTGAGCACCGACTTGGAGATACCCGGCAGGTTTCGCTCGATCTCCCCGAAACGGATCGGACCGTAGAGCAGCTCCCGAACGATCAGCAACGTCCAACGGTCACCGAGAAGTTCGGCCGCCTTGGCCACCGGGCAGTATTGGCCGTAGTTCGCCATGCTCCGATCGTAGATCGAAGCCCCGAACGCATCAGTTCGAATTTCGAACCGCCGGTGTCAGCGGCCGCGTCCCGACACCGCGCGGCCGTGCTGGGAAGCACGCAAACTGTTGTCGACAAAGGCCGATCCGGCCGCTGGATCCGGAAGTTCCTGCCCTGAGCTCAGGAGAACCGAGAGGGCGACGAGCACGGCGGCCCAGGCGAGTAGACCCAGGTCGTTTGCCGTACCACCGGCGATGCCATCAGGAAACCACGGCGACACGAGGCGATAGAACGGAGCCGCCGTCTCGGCGAAGTCGACGACCAGGGTGCGTCGATCCGTGCTCGCCTCGACGGCCAGCCACAGCCAGTTGGACGCTCCGATGGCGGCAGCCAATCCGGTGGCCAGGAGCCGGTGCCGGTCGACCGACGCCCAGCGGGCGATGAGGAGGGCGGCGACGGGCAGGACCACGACGACTTGACGCCCCGGAACCCACCAGCCGTGCATGGTGAGGGCAACGTACGATGCCGTGAGCCAACCGCTACCGACGACGGCCGCACCGAGTGCCATTCGGCCGGCCCGCACGGCGGAAACGAGCGCCGGTGGTAGCAGGAACCAGATCGGCGACCAGACGGCGATGCCGAAGTGTCGGTCGACGAGCAACCCGACGATTCGGCGGCTGCGACCGACAGGGTTCACGTCGGTACCGACCACCGAGAACTCCCCGGTGGCCTCGAAGTGGTCGCCGCTGGCGTACACGGTCCACCCGCCGTAGATGGCCTGATGGGCCCACAGGTAGACGACACCGGCAGCGACCGCGGCGACGAGAATGCCGATGACCGCGCTCTTGCGCTGACGGTTCCGCCAGACAAGCGCCAACCCCAGCACCCCGGCCACCGGGACGTATTTGATCGCCAGCCACGGCAGCCCGACGATCGCCCCCAGCGCAAGCACCGTTTGCGGCCACCGTCCCCGATCGGGTTCGCCGGTCAGGGCGGCCACTGCCACCACGACGAGGAGTGCAGCCGGGATCTCGGGGTACACCTGGGTGCCGTAGGCGGCCAGTGGGAGCCCGGCGAAGCAGCCGACCACCACTCCCCCGGCGGTGATCTGGTCGATGCCGAAACGTCGGTTCGCAACCCAGGCGGTCACCGCTGCCGTGAGACCGGCCAGCACGGCGAGAAGAGTCTTGGCCGCCACCCAGCCACCAAGGGCCATGGGGCCGGCGAGCACGACGGGCAACAGCGGGTCGTGGGGACTGACCCGGCGACCGGCGGCGTCGAGCTCGCGGGTCTGAGTGTCGACGGTGATCTCGTGGTAGGGCTCGTAGGCCCGGGCGTCGAGTTGGTTGCTGATGTCGAGATCGAAGTCGGTGGCCAGCGACGTCGCGGAGAGCAGATACTGCGGTTCGTCGGCCGTCGTTCGAGCGCCGTAGGTTGCCCTGGCATCAAGCCCGGCCATGGCGAGCAAAGTCACGATGGCGAAGACCCCGACCAGAGGTCTCCAACCGATCGGTGTCGGCACGTCAGTCCTCGACCACGAACTGCTCGAACCGATGGCGCTGTTCGGTCCAGGCGTCGTCGAGCCACCGGCCGTCGTCATCGATGCAGTCAACGGCACTCATCGCCATGTCGAGCACATGGTGGAGGTTGTCGGCAACGGCTAGGCCCTGACGGCCCAGCACGGTGACACCTGGACAGAGGTCGAGATCCAGATGGCCGGCACCGTGGCAATCGCCGTCGACGGTCTCCACCGGATAGACCGATGGCAGGCGACGCACCGCCGTTTCGACGACACGGACCGGCGGCAGGCCGAGGCGGCCGAGATCGGCAGCGGTGCGTTCGGCCAGAGCGTCGTCGTCGGACGACCAGATCTCGTCGCCGACGGTGCATGGGACTTCGAGACACAACACGGTACGACCGGCGGGATCGGGACCGTCACGGTAGTTTTTCGGTTCCGAAAGCCGGGAGAACGCCACGGCGGGTGTCGGCACGTAGTGCGCATCGAAGGGTGTGTACCGGTCCTGGTCGAGTGCCAGATACACGAGGGTGAGCCCGCGCATCGGCCGCTCCGGACCTGGTTCGAGGCCCAGCGACGCTCGCAGCGCCGACTCCTGCGCGGTCCAGAGCACCCGACCGGACCGCACCGATTCGCCGGTCGACAGCAGCGCCGTCGGAGCTCGGCCGCCGCCTCCGTTGTGTCCGCGGTGGAGCATTTCGACCGAGCAGCTCGTGTGCATTTGCACACCGGCGTCGGCCGCCGCCTCGGCCAGACGCTCGGGGATCTGACCGTAGCCGAGGCGAGGGTAGAGAAACGTTGCCCCTCCCTGGCGTCCGGCGGATGCGATCCGGGCCAGGATTCGGGTCGGTGTGCGCTGGGAAATTCGTTTGCGGGCCAGATCGGCACTGAGCCGTTCCGGTGGAAGGCCCCACAGCTTGGTTGCCATCGGCCCATGAAACGCCGACAGCGCCGACGGGCCGAGCCCTGCCCGCACGAAGTCGGCATACGAGTTGTCGCGAGCCCGACGAAGTGGCGCCGTCAATGCATCGGCGGCCGCGGCGACGACGAACCGTGGTGGCATGCTGCGGGCCACGTCCAGCGGCCTGAACGGAAAGCGGACCCAACGGTCCTGCAGGCGAAGGCGGCCATTTCGCTGCCGCACCTGAAGATCGGAGCCGAGCAGGTCGTCCAAGAGGTCGAGAACCCGGACCGGTGCGGCCGGGTGGAGGCGATGGCTTCCGAGATCGACCCGCTGCCCGGCCACGGTGAACGAGGCCGCCATCCCGCCCAGATGCGGAGCCGCCTCCACCAGCTCGACCGACAACCCTCGCCGGGCGGCCGCCAACGCGGCCGTCAGGCCGCACGGTCCACCGCCGACGACCAAGACGTCAGCGGTACGCACGACTGTGCCGCCGGGCCGGTTGTCGTCACGATGTCGCAGGGTCACCGGTCGCCGGGAATAGGTATCTGCGGGTGACCGGGCATGATCTCGATCCGGCCTCGGTCGCCGACCTCCACCGGGTCGACGTGGGACCGGTTCGACACGATCGTCGTCCCGTCGGCCAGAGCCACCGAACAGCTCCAGGTGACGCCACGGAACTCGACGGCGGTGATCGTGGCGTCACCTTCCGGGTCGGGCACGAAGACGACGTCGTCGGGCCGCACCATCGCCACCTCGGCCCCGTTGACATCCCATCTGGTCGACACCGGGCCAAGCGCAGTGGTCGGGCCGGAGGCCCCGTCGCTGATCGGCAGGAAGGACGCCTCACCCAGATAGGCGGCCACGAATCGGTTGGCCGGCTCGTGGAAGACGACCGGTGGAGTTCCGATCTGCTCGATCCGACCAGCTCGCATCACCGCAAGCCGGTCACCGACGGCCAGCGCCTCGTTCTGATCGTGGGTGACGAACACCGCCGGTGTCTCGGTGGCCCGCAGAGCCCCGATCACGTGATGACGCAACTGGGTGCGAAGGTTGGGGTCGAGACTGGCAAACGGCTCATCGAACAACATCAGGGCCGGCCGGGGGGCCAGCGCTCGGGCCAGCGCCACCCGTTGCCGTTCGCCGCCCGACAGCTCGTGGGGGAAGCGGTCGTGAAATCCCGACAGCTCGACCACGGCCAATGCCTCCGATGCCCGTTCCCGGGCCGCTTTCTTGGCCGTGTTGCGGATACCGAACATCACGTTGTCGATCACCGACAGATGAGGAAACAGCGTGTGTTCCTGGAACACGAGACCGACGTTGCGCTTCTCCGGCGGAACCCGCCGTTTCGAGTCTTCGACGAGAACACCGTTGATGCGAATGGACCCCCGGTCGAGGTGGGTGAGACCGGCGACCGACCGTAGAAGTGTCGACTTGCCGCACCCGCTCGGACCGACGAGCGCCAGGATGTCGGAGTTGGTCAGCTCCAAGGAGATGCCATCGATGGCCGTCGTCGACTCATACCACTTGACCGCCCCGTCGACCACCAGCGCCGGCGTGTCACCGTTCGCGCTCCTCGCTCCGCTCATGTTGTTTCGGGGGCTGCGCCCCCGGGCCCCATCTGGATCCGGTGCTGCTGGCGCATCACCGTCTCCGCTCCTCGCTCCGCTCATGTTGTTTCGGGGGCTGCGCCCCCGGGCCCCATCTGGATCCGGTGCTGCTGGCGCATCACCGTCTCCGCTCCTCGCTCCGCTCATGTTGTTTCGGGGGCTGCGCCCCCGCGCCCCATCTGGATCCGGTGCTGCTGGCGCATCACCGTCTCCGCTCCTCGCTCCGCTCATGTTGTTTCGGGGGCTGCGCCCCCGGGCCCCATCTGGATCCGGTGCTGCTGGCGCATCACCGTCTCCGCTCCTCGCTCCGCTCATAGCAGACCCTCGGTCGGTGGTCCGGTGCCGCGCTCGGCTGCGTTGGCGGCGTCGGATCGGGTGTTGAGGCTCAGCGACAGGACCGCCACCGGTATCAAGGCGAACACCACGATCGTCAACGCCGGTAGCGCCGCCTGCTCGAAGCGTGACTCCGAAGCCAGGTTGAAGGTCCAGACCGACAAGGTGTCGAAGCCGAACGGGCGTAGCAGCAGAACAATCGGGAGCTCCTTCAAGGCATCGATGGCCACCAGCACCAAGGCGGTGGCCAGGCTCGTGCGGGAAAGGGGAAAGTGTATGCGGGCCATGATGCTTGACGGACGATGGCCGAGGGTGCGGGCCGACGCGGTCATGTCCGACGAGACCTGATCGAGGCCGGCCTCCGCCGCATTCAACGCCGGCGCCATGAACCGGACCGAGTAGGCATAGACCAGACCCAGGAACGACCCGGTGGCGGCGACACCCGGAAGATCGAGGCCGAGCCGTTCGAGCAGATCGTCGAGCGCCACGAGTGCGAGGAGCACGCCGATGGCCACCACCGGTCCCGGAACGGCGTAGCCGACCGCGGTCAGCCGGGCGGCGAGTCCGGTGGAGCGACGGTGACCGAACCGGGCGGCGTTGGTGACGACCATGGCCATCACCGCACAGATCACCGCACAGATCGTGGCCAGGAGGAGCGAGTGGTAGAGGAATTCGACGAAGCGGTCGAGCACCGGTGTGCCGTTGTCGGACCCGGCCCGCTCGACGGCCCACAGCACGAGCTGCACCGTCGGCAGTAGGAACGACAGCGCGAAGACGCCGGTACAGAGCAGCGTTGCTCCGGCCGCCCGCCAGCCTGACAACGGGCGGGACACGATGCCCGACGCCCGGCCCGCCGCCTCACCGAACCGGGCTCGACCGCGCAGCAGTCGCTCCAGCCCGATCACCGCGAGCGCGAAGGCGAGAACCAGGGTGGCGATCTCGCTGGCGGCGTCGCGGTCGAAGGTGCCCCGCCAGATGCGAAAAACCCCGACCGAGACCGTGTCGACGTCGAAGTACTGGACCGTGGCGAAGTCGGTGAGTGTCTCCATCATCACCACGGCCACGCCGGCCGCAATGGCGGGGCGCAGCTGGGGCAGGACGATCCGGCGTGCGGCCTCCAGCGGGCCGGCACCCAGGCTGCGGGCCGCCTCGAATGCGGCGCCGGCCTGGTCGCGCAGCGACGCCCGTGCGAGCAGATACACGTAGGGATAGAGCACCAGACTGAACACGGCGATGGCACCGCCCATCGAGCGAACGTCGGGGAACCACGCGTCAGCTCCGAACTGTGATCGCCACCAACCCTGGAGGGGTCCCGTGAAGCCGATGACCGACAGGGTCACGAATCCGAGGACGTAGCTCGGCATCGCCAGCGGAGAGATCAGCAGCCACCCGAAGAGCCGCGACCCTGGAAACCGGTACGCCGACGTGAGCCAGGCCAGACCGACCCCGAGAACCAGTGTTCCGACCGACACCCCGATCAGCAGCACGACGGTCTGGATCAGTTCGCCCGGAAGCCGTGTCTCCCACTGTTGACGCCAGACGTCTCCCCGGGGCGACAAGATGCTGGTGGCCAGGAAGGCCACCGGCGCCACGACCAGCACGGCGGCCAGCCAGGCGGCACCCGGCCACACCAGGACGCCGAGACGGTCACCGAGATCGAGATCGACTCGATCCCGGGGTCGGTCGGTGGTGCCACCCCGCAGGGGTGGCTGGTCGCGGCCGGAGCGATCGTCTGCGACGACACTCGTCATCGACTCAACGATACCCGGCCTCGTCCATCAGCCTCACAGCGTCGGCATTCAGGCCCCCGAAAACCGATGCCGGTAGCTCATCACGCACGAATTCGGTCCCGAACTCGGCGGCAATCAGCGGCTCAGGCGCCACCGTCGGGTTGACCGGGTACTCGTGATTGCCGTTGACGAATGCGCTCTGACCGTCGGTGGCCAGCCATTCGAGCAGCCTGATGGCAAGCTCGGGATCATCGGCGTATCGGGTCACGCCACCGCCCGAGATGTTGACGTGCGCGCCGAGCCCGTCCTGGTCGACCCACACCAGCTTCACCGGGAAGTCGGGCTCCTCCTCGAGGAGGCGGGCCAGGTAGTAGTGGTTGGTTATCCCGACATCACACAGCCCGTCCGCGATCGACTCCAGGATCAAGATGTCGTTGTTGAGGATCTCGGCGTTGTCGGCCCACCCGGTCACGATCCGCAACGCCTCCTCCTCACCGTGGTTGGCGATCAGGCTTGCGACCAGCGATTGGGTGTAGACGTTCGACGAGTCACGCAGACAGACCCGACCGGCCCATTCGGGCTCGGCCAGGTCGGCGTAGGCCGACGGTATCTCCTCGCCGGTCACCCGGTCGGGGTGGTAGACGATGGTGCGGGCCCGAACCGTCAGCCCGAACCAGTTTCCGTCAGGGTCTCGGAGGCTCTCCGGCACGGCCGCCTCCAACTCAGGTGAGTCAATGGGAGCGAAGACCTCCTGCTCGGTGGCCATGGCCAGGTTCCCGGCGTCGACGGTGAGGTAGATGTCGGCCTGTGTCTCCTCCCCCTCGGCCGCGATCCGTTCCCTCAGCTCCGCGTCGCTGCCCGGCAGGAACTCGACCGATATCCCGGTTTCCTCACTGAACTGGACGAACGCGGTCTCCAGGTCGTAGTGGCGCCCGGTGTAGATCCGCACGACCTCCTCGTCACCTCCGGTCGAACACGACGCGGTGACCAGGGCAAGAACGGCGAGGACTGCTGAGCCGACGGTGCGGCCTGCTCCGAGTTTGGGCACGAGGTTCCTTTCGACGGGCACTTGTGAGCCATCGCGTGACGCCTGGAAACGATATCGTGTCAGGAGAGGTTGTAACACACTGTAAAGCATGTTTAACCTCTGGAGTTGTGGAGCGGGACATCGGACAACAGCCGCTGAATCGGCGCCCTTCTCTGGGGCATCGGCTCCGTTCCCAATCGGCGCTTGCGCTGGGTGTGGTCTCGATCGTCGCCCTGGCCGTCGCCGGTTACGCGTTGGTGCGGACCGTCGACGGCGTGAGTCTCGCCCGTGCACTGAGCCGGGCGGTGTCCGATCCGGCAGGCCTCGCCGTCATCGTCACCGCGCTCCTGGCGGCCTTCTCGTTGCGGGCGTTGGCCTGGTGTCGCCTGATCGAACGGCTGGGATTCTCGCACGCCCTGGCCGCCATCCACCTGGCCCTCGGCGGCAACCACGTGCTTCCGTTTCGGCTCGGCGAACCGCTTCGCATCACGTCGGTCGTGCGTCGCACCGATGTCGGACTGGCCGAGGCCACGGCGAGCACCCTTCTGCTGCGGTCGGCCGATGTGCTGAGCCTTCTGATCCTCGGAGCGATCTGCCTGCCCTCGCTGGCCACCGGGCTGTTGGAGCCGTCCGGACTGGTTGTCGTCGGGGTCATCTCCACGATCGGAATCGGGTCGCTGGCGCTCCTGGCCCGCCTCCGGGTCCGAACATCGGGGCGGGTGGCAGCCATCCGTCTTCCCGACCTGACGACGGTGGTGCTGGTGTTTCTCGCCTGGCTGGCCGAGGCCGTCGTCGTCTGGCAGGTCGCCCGATGGTTCGACGTGGGCCTCGGGCCTCGGGAGGCGATCGCCGTGCTGGCCGCGGCCGTGACGGTCCAGATCGTTGCCGTAACTCCCGGCGGCATCGGTACCTATGAGGCTGCCGCGGCGGCCGCCCTGGCCGCACTTGGAGTCCCGGCCGCCACGGCCCTGGCGCTGGCGGTGCTGCTGCACGGCGTCAAGACGCTCTACAGCCTGATCGCGGCACTGATCGCTGCGGTGTGGCCCGACCCCTCGATTCTTGGCCACCTGCGGATGGCACCGCCAACCGGTCGCCGACCGTTGCCCCTCCCCGGCTCGGGCCCGATCGTGCTGTTTCTTCCCGCTCACAACGAGGAGCCGCGAGTCGCCGGCGTCGTGGCTCGGGCCCCTTCCGAGGTCGGCGGACACCCGGTCCAGGTCGTCGTGGTCGACGACGGCAGCTCCGACGGCACGGCGGCCGCGGCCCGTGGGGCGGGCGCGCTGGTGCTGAGCCATCGGATGAATCGCGGATTGGGCGCCGCCGTGTCGACCGGCCTCGAGCACAGCCGACAGGTCGGCGCCGTCGCGGCGGCGTTCTGTGATGCCGACGGTGAGTACGACCCCGCCGAGTTGGCGACAGTGGTCGGTCCGATCATCGAGGGCCGGTCACACTACGTGATCGGAAGCCGATTCTCGGGCCATCACTGTCGTATGCGCCCCCACCGACGGCTCGGCAACCGCATGTTGACCGGCTGGGTCCGTTTCATGACCGGCGCCGCGGTCACCGACGGTCAGTCCGGCTATCGCGCCCTGTCGGCCGATGCGCTGGCGGCCGTCGAGATCGCACACGACTACAACTACGCCCAGGTCCTCACCATCGATCTGCTGGGCAAGGGATTCGACTATCACGAGGTCGGCATCACCTACTCGTTTCGCCGGTCGGGGCGCTCCTTCGTACGCCTCGATCGTTATCTCCGCAATGTCATACCGACGGTATGGCGTCAACTCAATCCGGGTCGACGCCCGGTCGCTTCCCAGGAGGAGCCTGAATCATGGACACCCGACGCTGGATCCGCGGCCTCTGCGCCGCTCTCGCAGCCTGCCTGCTGATTGCCGGCTGCAGTAGCGACGACGGCGCCACCGTACGAAACCTGGCCGAGGAGGACGGGAGCGCCGAAGACGGCTCGGCGTCATCGGCCGACGGCTCGGCCAGTGCCAGCCAAAGTGGAAGCGCCAGCGCAAGTGCCAGTGGGAGCGCAAGCGCCAGCGCCCCGGCCGAGGGATCGACCGGCGATGACGCATCCGGAGCGCCGACCGGCGCCGAGGGTGGCTACACCTACGCCTCCGATGTCACCGCTCATCGTCAGGTGACCGCCGACGTCTGTGCGATCAAGGCGGCGCTCGACGCCGAGCCGGTCGACTTCGCCACCGCCGCCGACGTCTATCGCAACGGAGGGAATTCGGTGAACAGCGACGGCAGCGTGCGGACCCTTGCCGGGTTTGCGACGGCCGACGATCGCCTCCACGGTCTGGACACCTACTACGGCACCGCGACGCCGCTCGACGACTGGGTGTCCGAGGCCCTGGATGCGTCCGGGCGTTTCGCCGGCGCCGCGGATGACGTCCGAGCCCAGGCCGTCGAGAAGGGCATTCAGAATCAACTCCTGGTGGCCTGGTCGATCCACGAGCTGAACACCGCCATGGCGAAAGCCGAAAGCGGTGATATCGACCCGGCCGACGGGGCTCCTCACAACTGGGATGAGGCCTGGGCCTTCTACCACGGCGCCGAGCCCGGCTGTGCGCCGTTCGCCACCGCCAACAGTCGAGCCGAGAACTTCGCCACGCTGTCAGCCGACGGTGTGGCCGAGGTCAACGAGGCGATCGTCGCCGCCATGAACGACGGCAGGGACGCCCTCATCGCCGGCGATGCCGCCGTCGCGTCCGAGGCCGTCGACGAGGTGATTCGCAACCTCGTCATCACCTACAGCCAGGCCAGCATCCGCTACGCCACCCTGGTCATCGACGATGTCGCGAACGACGACGTCGATGCCGCGGACGAGCACCGCATCGAAGGTCTGGCGTTCTTCCGGGTCATCGAGGCCCTGGTGTCGCAGCGTGGCGCCGACGTTGCCGCTGTCAACGCGGTCTTCGATCTCGACGCGGAGCCGGGGTCGTCCGGTGGACCCGACGAGGTTCGGGCCGCATTGGAGCCCGCCTGGGATGCCCTCGGTATCACCACCGATGACGTCGGCACACTGCAATAGAACCGGCCAACCCGTGACAGCCCCAGGTCGGGAGGAATGTCGAGTTAGTCACCCAGGCCCAGCAGCGTCGTTTCGAGCGCCCCCGCGGTCCGTAGAAGTCGGCGGTCGGCCATGGCCGGCGCCATCAACATGACGCCGACGGCGGGCGCGGTCGCTCGATCCTCGGGACGACACAGCGGCAGGCTGATGGCGCAGGCGTCCAAGAAGTTGCCGACGGCGGTGTTGCGCAGGGCCTTGAGGTTGGTGGTGCTGTAGTAGCTGTCATCGGGATCCGATGAATCACCGTCGGGTGGGAAACTCTCGATCGGCGGCGGGACGATGGCCACCGTCGGTGCGATGATCGCGTCGTAGCCCTCCGCCACCTCACCGAATCGCTGTACGAGACGCCGGCGGTGGTTCAGGACCTCGATGTAGTAGACGGCGGAGGCCTGAGTGCCCCCTGCGATCCGACGCCGAACACGCTGATCGTATTGGTCTCCGCGATCGGCGATGAGCCGCTTGTGCCATTCGAGGGCTTCGGCCGGCGCGAGGCCGCCGTCACGATTGATGAGGCCGAGTTCGTTCAGCTCGGGGAACGCAATGTCGCCGATCGACGCTCCGGCATTGGACAGGGCGGTCACGGCCTCCTCGAACCGCGCGCCCACGGTGTCGTCGAGATCGTCCAGGAGGAAATCGGTGACGACTCCCAGTCGCAGCGACGACGGTCCGCCTTCGTCACCAGGTGGCGAAGGCGGTGCCTTCGCGGCCAGCACCGAGTCCACCAGCGCCGCACAGTCGACGGTGTTGGCCAGGGGGCCGACGGAGTCGAGCGAGGGAGCCAGCGGCACGATGCCGTCGAGCGGAACCCGCCGTGCGGTCGGCTTGTAGCCGACGATGTTGCAGAACGCGGCCGGGATCCGGCACGAACCGCCGGTGTCGGTGCCGAGCGCGGCGGCGGCCATACCGTCGGCCACCGCCACCGCCGAACCCGACGAAGAACCGCCGGGGATGCGGCCGGTCGAACGGTCCCAGGGGCTGGCCGGGGTTCCGTAGTGCGGATTGAGCCCCAGCCCGGAGAATGCAAACTCGGTCATGTTGGTACGGCCGACGACGATGAAGCCGGCGGCCCGAAGGCGGGCAACCGCCGGGGCATCCGACGAAGCCGGCGGGCCTGCCGCCAGTGCTCTCGACCCGGCCGTCGTGACCTCACCCGAGACATCCGCCAGGTCCTTGACCGCGATCGGAATGCCACCGACGGTCGATGTCCAGCCTCCGGCCCTGCGGAGGGTGTCCCAGGCGTCGGCCTCCGCCCTGGCCCGCTCGGCGGCCACGGCGATGAATGCCCGACTCCCCTCACCCGCCGGATCGTCGATGGCGGCCAACGCCGCCTCCACCAGCGCCCGCGAGGTCGTCGCCCCCGACGACAGCTGCTCGGTGAGGCGGCGGATCGGCTGATTCAACATGCTTTCTGACCCCGTGACGGTTCGAGCCGGCCACAAGGCCGGTGACGATTGGGCAAGTGTAGGACCGTTCACCCTCCCCGGCCAGGACGAGGATCCACGAAACTGTCACTGCGGCCGCTCATACTAGGTGCATGTCGAGAAACCTCTCGTCACCGCCCCGGAGCACCGGCGCCTCGCCCGGTGTCGTCGCCATCAATGACGCCGCCGCGTCGTATCTCGCGCTGGCCGAGGCCATCGCGGGGGCGGCCGTCGGGCTGTCGCCCGAGGCCCAGGCGTTGCTCCGCCGAGGCCTGGTGGAACGCTTTGGTGCGGTTTTCAACTCTCGGGGCGACGAAGCCGTCGACGAGTTGCTGCGCCTGGCCACCAGACCGAAGGCGGCCTGAGCGCCTATGATCGAGGCGGAATCCGGCGGAAGCGGGTAGTGATGAGCGAGACCCCGACAGTGTTCAGGTCACGATCGGTTCCGTTCTTCTCGGTCGCCAGTGCCGTGCTGGTCGTCTACTTCATCGTCAAAGCGATGCTGCTCAGCGGCGGACCAGCACTGTTCTCACTCATCATGGGCGCGGTGGTGTCCACGGCCGGTCTGTGGTGGTTGTGGCGGGCTGGTCAGCGGTCGGTGATCCTCGACGGCGACCGGCTGGTCATCAGAGACGGACAGCGGTCGAGGGTCTACTCGAAGGCCGAGATCGTGACGGTCGACCTGTCCTCGGTCGACCGTCAGGTCGTGTTCACCGACGGGTCAGGCATACGCCTTCCCCTCGAGGGGCGGGAGTTGGTCGCGGTCGGCTATCTGCTCACGCCGCGCCGGCGTTACCGGGCCGTCTGATCAGGTCGCCCCGGCATCCCCGACATCCCCGACATCTCCGACCTCGACGGGTCGGGTCGGCTCGCTGATCCACTCCGACCACGAACCCGCGTACAGCCTGCCTGCCGCCAATCCGGCGATCCGGGCGGCCAAGAGGTTGTGGCACGCGGTCACACCGGACCCGCAGCTGGCGAGCCATTCCCCGTCGACGGTGAGCCCCAGGGCGGCGAACGCCGCTCGCAGCTGTTCGACCGGGAGGAATCGTCCGTCAGGACCGATGTTGTCGGTCCACGGTCTCGACCCGGCACCGGGCACGTGTCCGGCCACCGGGTCGACCGGGTTCGGCTCACCGCGGAACCGTTCGGCGCTGCGAGCGTCGAGCAGTGGGGACCCGGCGGCGATTCGACCCAGCACCTCGGCGACGCCCACCACCTTGGCCACCGGCCAGTCGACGATGGTCGGATCACCGATGACCGGCGGATCGTCGATGGGGGGCGGCTTTGCGCCGTCGCCCGGTTCGATGGGACCACTCCAGGCGGCCAGCCCTCCGTCGAGCACCGCGACCGGGTGATCGATGGCATCGAGCATCCACCATAGCCTGGCCGCCGTGGCACCGGAGGTGTCGTCGTAGCAGACGGTGGCTCTGCGGCCGAGGCCCCGTTCACCGATGAGGCGACGGAAGCGCTCGACCGGCGGGAGCGGATGACGACCACGGTTCCCGGGCGGGTCGGACAGGTCACTGTCGAGGTCGATGAAGACCGCTCCGGGCAGATGGCCGGCGCCAAAATCGTCGACCTTGGGTCCAGTCGGGATCGACCACCTGACGTCGGCGAGCTCGACCGCGTCGAGGTTGTCAGCGAGCCAGTCGGCGTCGACCAACGGTCCGGGAAGCATGATGGATGAGCTCCTTACCCGTCATCCGACGGTGGTTCAGCCCAGGAGGAAGGTCAGCGTCGCGAAGTTCCCACCACGTTCCGGGCGTTGATACAGGTGGAGGTGCTGTCCCTCGGCGCTGAAGATGACGGTGATGGTGTTGACACCGTACCGGGCATCATCCTGATCGAGCACGAGGTTGCCGGCCCGCAGGGCCAGTTCGTCACCCAACTCGTAGAACAGCGTGCCCGTGGCACCGGTGCTGAGCGCCACCTCGGAGATCTCGTTGTGCCACGGACCCTCGAAGCCCTCGGTCACCAGCACCCCGCCGTTGTCGCAGGTGTAGGCGTCCCGCAGGATCAGGCTCTTGCGAACGTCGATCGTGCAGATCGCCGGCAGCTGGGTGGTGTCGGAGGTGGACGACTGGGTGGAATCGGTCCTGGTGAGGGTCGGCGAGGTCGAGGACTGTGCGTTGCCACCGGAGGATGAGCCTCCATCATCGGCGCCACCCGAATTCGAGCTTCCATCGGTGGCGCCACCGAGGTTCGAGCCGCCGGAGCCGGTTCCATCACCGGTGGCCTGATCGGCCGCCGAACCGCCGTCGCTCCCCGACGACGAACCCTCGCTGCCGCCCAGCTGCGCACCGCCGGCATCGCCGGACTCGGAGTCGGCTCCGACATCGAGCCCGTCGTCACCGGCGGCACCGCTGTCGCCGGCGGACCCGTCACCCGAGTCGTCGCTCGCCGATGGTCCGGCCAGCTGACCATTGTCGAGGGCCTCGGCGACATCGGTGACCGTTTCGGTATCGTCGCCCCCTCCGAGACTTCTGGCCAACAACACAATGGGGATGAGCGCGGCCAGGGCCACGGCGATGAGCATGGCCCACGGCATCCGCAGCTCATCGGACTGGGCCTGCTCCCGGATCGGCACCTGGCGGTGCAGGTCCCGTTGGACCCGCGGATACTGGGCCTGGATGAACTTGACCAGCTCACCTTTGCCTCCCATGGGGTCACCGGTGGGATACCGGATCTGGGTCACGGGCGGCGCCTGAAGCTCGTTGACGGCGTCTTCCACCAGCAGACAGACCCGGTCCCGAGCGAGCCGGGCCTCGAGAAATCCGGCGGCGTGAAGAATCCGTTGAATGCGGTGGTCGGTGCTTTCGATCGAGAGCGGATCGTTGTCGGTGACCACCAGAACGGCCATGTCGAACTTCGTCATCGCCACTTCGACCGGCATCGAATCGAAGGTGTGGACCGTACACCCGTCACCTTCGAGGGAACGGGCGAGCTGGACGATCTCCTTGTTCGCCCCGGTGGGACCCATCAGGATCCTGGGCTGACTTCCGCTAACGTTCGCCATGGCCACAGGCCCATGTTAGTGACGTCCGGCGCGCTGATTCTACCACCAGCCCTCAGAAGCAGGGAGATCGTCAGATTTGATCTTTGTCATCACACTGTGGATCCTCGGTTTCCTCCTGGCGATCGCCTTCATCACCGACGGCATCGTGTACCTCACCGGATCCCGCCGTATCCAACGCAGGATGGACCATCTCGAACTGGGGCGTGAGCTCTACCGGGCCGTCGGCATCGTGGAGATACTGGGCGGACTCGGCCTGGTCTTCGCGGCGCTGAGTGGACATCCCGGCGGCTGGCCTGCGCTGTTCACCAGCTCCACCCTCGTATGGCTGGGTATTCCCAGTGTGCTGGCCCTGGTCGCGGTCAAGGCACTGGTGATCCTCATCCACCGCGACGCCAACGACCCCGCCGACGAATACAGCAACTCGATCATTCTCATCGTGCTGTCGATCGGATATCTCATCGCGTTCATCGCCCGGGAGATGGTGGCGATCTAAGATCGGCCTTGTCGTCGCTCGCCGGGCGTATGGTTCCGGTCGATCAAACCGACGGAGAGGCGGACCTTTTGCTCAAACAGCTGGCTCTGATCCTGGCCGTCGTCATCGTCGCCCTTTTGGCGATCGTTGCCGCCCTCACGATCATCAACCGTGACGCTGACGATGATGCGATCGATAGCGACCCGGCGGCGGTGGCCGGGTCGGGAACCACGATCGTGCTGTCGGTCGGCGCGACCGGAAGTCCGATGGAGATCGGCTGCCGAATGCCGGTCGAGGGAGAGAGCCCGCTTCTGGTGAGCTTCGAGAACCTGACCGATGTGGTCGACGATTACCAGGCCCAGATCTCGGTACGTCATGACGACGGCACCACATCGACGGCGATCGCCGAAGCCCGTGACCTCCGTCCCGGCGAACGACGCAACGTGTTGCCCGAACCCTGGCTCGACAACGAGGGGATCGCCGGTTGCGAGGTCGTCGCCGTGCAAACCTCCGACCAGGTCATCCTCGTTGAGGACTGACCATTCGTCTACGCTGATCGCTCTATGGATTGGTTTGCCGACAACTGGCCGACGGTGCTCATCGCCCTCGGAATCTTCATTGTGGTGTCGGGCTTGGTCCGTCGGGTGGCCAAGCTCGCCTTCCTGGGAGCCGCACTCGGAGTGCTGGGCCTGATCATCTGGCCGATGGTGAGTTCGTCGCTCTAGCCCGATTTCCGCGACGACCGTATCTCGTCGGGAACCAAGTGGGGTTGCGGAGACGTCCAACTGAACATGGAACTGGTACTCGCCGCTCGTGCTCGCTTCGGAGCGCTGACTCTTGCCGCCGTTGTCCTCCTTGCCGTGTCCTGCGGATCCGGCGGGTCCGGCGGGACGGACGCTGCCGTGTCGACCGGCCAGGTTGTCGCATCGTCATCCGGTGTCGGACGTGCGCCGGTTGCGGCCGATGCGCCGGTCGATGAACTCGTCTCCGGGTTCACCGACGGCGGTCTCGAGCTGATGCGATCCCAGCCGGTCGACGAGAACCTCGTCTTCAGCCCGCTCAGTATCGGCCACGCCCTGCTGATGGCCCGTGGCGCGGCCGACGACGCGACAGCGTCTGCCATCGACGAAGCGTTCGCTCTGCCGGCGGACGTGGCCGCCCACGATGCGTGGAACGCCCTTGATGCTCAGCTGGCCACCTCCAACGGCACCGCCATTGCCGTCGATGAAACCACGACGCCGATCGTCACGGTCTCGGACAGGCTCTGGCCTTCCACGACGGCCGCGCCGAGCCAGGAGTGGATCGACCTCCTGGCCAGCCACCACGGTGCCGACGTCGAGACGATCGACGTCACCGACCCCGACGGCGCTCGGAACCGGATCAACAGCTGGGTATCGGACCAGACCAACGAGCTGATCCCGGAGCTCCTCCCGAGCGGCTTCATCCACGGCAACACCGTGCTGGTGCTGACCGATACCGTCTACTTCAAGGCTCAGTGGCGCACGATCTTCGGCAAATACGGTCCGATCGACGGAACGTTCACCCGCCTGGACGGCACCACCGTCGACGTGACGTACCTGGTCGATCTAGAACAGCCCGGACCCCGAGGTGTTGGCGACGGCTACGTCGGGGCCGAGGTCCCGTACCTGGGCGACGACTACGCCATGCTGATCATCGTGCCCGACGAAGGTCGATTCGAGGAGATCCGTGGTCGATTGTCGTCGGACCTCCTGACCGAGATCGACGGGACCTTCACAACCGGTCCCTACGAGCTCCGCATGCCCGAATGGGAGACCACGACGGCGATCGACTTCCTTGGCTGGTTGACCGAGCGCGGGATTGCTCCCGGGGCCTACCCGGGCATCGGGCCCGGGGTTTTCCTCGACGGTGCGGTGCACGGCGCGGACATCGCCGTCGATCAGATCGGCACCGAGGCGGCGGCAGCCACGGCCCTGGGCTTCGCCGAGTCGGGCCCGCCGGAGCCCGAGTTGCTGGTGGCAGCCGATCGGCCGTTCTTCTACCTCATCCGTCACGTCGACACCGGCGCTGTTCTGTTCGCCGGCCAGGTCACCGATCCCGCCGGCTGATGCCATGATGGT
Organism: Acidimicrobiales bacterium; assembly: GCA_965216675.1. Lineage (GTDB taxonomy): Bacteria > Actinomycetota > Acidimicrobiia > Acidimicrobiales > SZUA-35 > JAHELU01. Next base: position 282,893 of record CBDCGK010000003.1, read on the forward strand.
CAGGTGAGACGTCCACCCGAGGGATGCAGATCGGTGACGACACGGATCGCAGTGGCCGATGTCGCCGGCCAGGTCGAGTTTCTGCGGATCGTGTTCGACGGAGTCGGTGAAGTTGCCGACGGTCGTCCGACCGAGGTGGTGATCGGCGACTCAATGGTCATGGCCGATGGCTCGCGACCCGAACGGCAACGTCTACCAAATCGCTCACCGCATCAGCTGAGCTCGGCGTTGTTGCATCTGGCACTCGTTCGTCGCCGACCGTTTGCTATGGGGTCTCGGCCTGTGTGATGTCCCGGAGGAGGCCGCCGACGACGAACTCGATCGGCTTGGTGTCGTCGCCGCCAGCTGAGCGACCGGGGTTCAGCCGCCAGTCGAGCCGGGACTCCGCCACTCCGCGATCGACGAGATCATCGATGATCGCTTCGACCCGTTGCTCGACCAGCTCGCCCGGTTGGGCCGGTCCGCCGGCCGTCGACGGATCGGCCACAACCGACAGTGAGGTCGCCGGGTACCGCTCCATGAGCACAGCCGCCAGACCGAGAATCCAGTCCGAGTCGTCGCGAATGGAGGCCGAGCCGGGCTCGAAGACGACGGTTTCCTGGATGAAAAGCGGCGGGTCGACCGGTCGGGGGCTTGTCGGATCGATGACGTGGTCGGCCACGACGTTGTCGGGGCCAAGCATCGACCGCAGGCGCGCGATCATCCGATCGGCGACGTCGCCATCGGGAATCGTCCCCTGGAGATGGATCCGGCCGTCGACATAGACCGCCCAGGCCTCTTCTCCGCCGGCCAACGCCTCGGCACGGTAGACGTCCGGCATGGCCGAGACCGGCTCGGGTGCGGTCGTGGTGGTGGTCGTCGCGGCATCCGGAGCCGCGGGGACCAACGAGGAAGCAGCCGCCGCCGATTCATCGGCGCCGGCGGTCCCCCGCTCAACCGCATCGGGGGCGGACGACTCCGGAGCCGACGTCCCGACGATCGTCACCACACCGACCACTGCCGCCGACAACAGGCCGGCCACGGTGGCCAGGACGACGAGCGTGCGGCGTGATCGGCGTCCGCTCGCGGCCTCGACCTCGGCCTCGACAGACCCGGTCTGGGGGGTCTCGACCGCCGAATCGGACGACGGGGCCGGCTCGGTGTCCCCCGGTGCCAAGGCCCCGGTCGTGAGAGGGAACTCGGCCGTGGACACCACGCGTCCAGCCCAAGTGGGGATCCTGTCTTCGATGTCGCCCATGTTCGCCCTGACCTGAGTGTCTCGTCTGGTTCGATGTCCGCTACATCCAACCCGGTCGAGCCCGATGATAGCAGTCCCGGTCCGACGACCTATGTCAGTAGAGGCGTGAGCAGCAACACCACCGGCAGGGTGGCGAGCGCCGCCAACGTGGCGAAGACGACCGTGGCGGTCACCGCCTCGGGTTCGAGATCGTGTTCGAGTGCCACCACCATGCAGAAGACGGCCGGCGGCATGGCGGATTGGACTGCGGCCACGCCCGCCAGGTCACCGGTCAGACCGATGGCGATCGCTGAGGCCAACGCCGCCGCCGGGGCGACCACCAGCTTTGCGGCCGTCGAAACAACGGTGGGAAAGCCGATGTCAGGTCGACCGCTGATCGACAGTTGCAGGCCGAGGGTGAACAGCATCGTCGGGATCAGTGCTCCGGCGATCAGACCTGTCGGGCGGTCGATGATCGGCGGAGCTTGCAGATCGAACGAGTTGGCCGCCAACGCAACGAGACTGGCCAAGGTCATCGGCGCCAGCAGCGCGCGGGCCACGGCCGAGCCGACGGACCCGTCCCGGCCGTGGGCCAGACCGATTCCCAACATCATGCCTGTCACGTTGATCGCCAGCATGAACACACCGGCGGCCGGAAGCATGTCGTCACCGAACGCGAACACCGAGATGGCCAGGCCCGCGTTGCCGACGTTGCCGTAGGCCGAGGTCATCACCCCGGCAGCCACCATCGACGGGCTGGTGCCCGAGGCGCGCAGGACCGCCCAGGTCACCGTGGCGGCAGCGGCCATCCCGGCCAGGCCGACGGCGCTGAGTTGGAGAATCACCCTCCGTTCGAGGTCGGCGTCGGCGAGGACGTCGAACATGAACGCCGGGCCCAGAATCCAATAGGCCAGACGTGACAGCGACCGGGTGTCGATGTCGAGTCGAGGGCCCACCGCAGCGCCGAGGGCCACGATGAGCACCACCGGTCCGAGTACGTCGAACAACACCGAGGCAACCGACATCGTCGACCACCTTAGGATCGACCGGTTCCGATCCGGCCACCGGGCGACCCTGTCCGCGATCGTATGGCGGCGAACCCGAAACTTTTGCCTGATGCGGGCGCTGGCCGGGTTGAGGCCACATGACTGGCCACCTAGTGTGGGGGCCAACAAGCGGGTTATGCGGGTTTGAGAGGAGCCACTGTGCAGAGTAGGTCGATCGAAGTGGATGGCTCCGTGCCTCGGGCTGAGACTCTGCTGGCCCGAGCCGAGACATTCCGGGCAACCACCCTCGAATCGGGGGCGTTCACCTGGGAGTTCACCGACCGGAGTCCGAACGTGACAGCTCTTCGAGAGGCGGCTCGGCTCGGCATGACCGGGATGGAGGTCGACCTGGATCTCGGAGGACTCGGCCTCGGCTTTCGGGAGAAGGTCCGGGTGGCGGAGATTCTGAGTCGGTCGTCGCTCGGGTTCACCTTCAGCCTCGTCAACACCCAGAACGTTGCGGCGCGACTGGCCGTGCGGGGAACCGACCGCCATCGCCGCGACTACCTGCCGGATCTGTTGTCCGGGCGTCGGTTCGGTTCGACCGCATTGACCGAACCTGATGCGGGGAGCGATTTCTCGGCCATCACGACCTCGGCGGTCCGGACCGACGGCGGCTGGGTCCTCAACGGTGAGAAGGCGTGGATCACCAATGCGACGATCGCCGATGTGGTCCTGTGCTACGCCCAGACCGACCCCGACCGAGGCCGCGACGGTATCGCGTGCTTTGTCGTCGATGGCCGACGCCGTGGATTCAACGCCACCGATGCCTACCGCCTCGTCGCCGGGTCGACGATCGGCGTGGCCGGGTTCTCGCTTGACCACTACGAGGCTTCCGAGGATGACATGATCATCGGCCCCGGGGAAGGATTCCGGCAGGCGCTGTCCGGTGTCAACGGTGCTCGAATCTATGTCGCAGCGATGGCGTGTGCCGCGGTACGAGCGGCGCTCGGCCACGCCGTCGACTACGGATCGACCCGGGAGAGCTTCGGGCGGCCGCTTCTCGACCATCAGGGCCTGGCCTGGAGTCTGGCCGAGGTGGCCAACCGGTTGGAGGCCGCCGAGGCACTGACGGCTCGGGCCGTGGACCGATACGACGAGGCGCAGCAGGCCTCCGACGACGGTGACGCCGCTCGGGTCAGCGCATTGGCGGCGGCCCATGCGAAGAAGTTCGCCACCGAAATGGTCGAACCGGCGCTGCGGGCGTGCATGCAGGCGATGGGCGCACAGGGACTGCGAGCCGAGCACACCGTCGGCAGGCTTCTGGCCGAGAGCCGGATCCTCGCCTACGTCGATGGGACGACGGAGATGCAGACTGATCGGATCGGTCGGTCGCTCAGGCGGTTCTACGGGTCCGATGCCGCCGGCTCATCGTCGGTGGCCGGTGCCGAGCGGGCCGCCGAGACGGCCTCGGTGATCGATCTGGCGGTCGACGAGGGCGCGGATCCGGTCGACGAGAACGCCGATCCGGTCGACGAGAACGCCGCCGAATCCTACATGAGCGACCTCGAGCCGACGGGTGAGATTCCAGTCGTCGAAGCCCCTGACGGGCACGATCCGGCCGAGGCGCCCGTTGCTCCTGCCGCTGAATCCGAGTGGTCCGATGATCACTTCTCGCCTTTGACAAGTCGCGGGTTCTTCCCCGATCTGGAGTCGGCATCCGACGAGTCAGCGGGCGCCGGAACACCGGCCGGTGCGGTGGCAGCCGCCGATTCCGCACTCCCGGACGCAACACAGACCATCGAGTTCGAACAGACTGGCGAGATCGCACCCGCCGGCGCCCACTTCGGGTACGAAGGAGCCACGGCCTTCGAGCCGACGGCACCTCCTCCTCCACCGCCGCCGATGGATGGAGAGCCGGAAGCTCACGAGGAGTTTCGGTTGCCGACCACGCCGCCGATGCCACCGGCCGCGTCGGCTGAGCCGACCGGTGGCTTCAGCCCGCCCCCTCCTCCGCCACCACCGACCGGGCCGCCTCTGTCGACGGCGCCGCCCCTGCCGTCGGATGCGATGAGAACCGAGCATTCCGACGAGGCGGCCGGCTCATCGCCGCCGCTGCCACCGGCCGAGTTCCAGCAGGTCTCGGATCCAGTCCAGGCCGCTCCCCCGTTGCCGGGCGATGAACACCGCATTGAGCCGGACCCACCCGAGTCGCCCCCGTCGCCGCCCCTGCCGCCCGACTCGATGCGCCGCGTCGACTGAGTTACCGGCCGAGGGGGTGCCCGACCGTTCTGGCGACGATCTCGGCGTTCTGGGCAAGATGTCTCAGAAGCGGTTCCCAACGACCCAGTCAGTGCCCGGCGATCGACGGGTCGGACGGCCATTGGCGTCGACCGGCGCCGACGAGGACGTGGGTAGATCGACCTGTCGGCTTCCCGACTGTCGACGAGAATCGGTGTCCTCGAACCTCGCGACAGACGACCATCATTATTCAGTTTTGAACGAGTTGTTATTCTGGCCCCATGACACCCAGAGACGAGGTGCTGATGCCGACCGACGGGCGGTTGAGCCGGAGCGGCCAGGTGGAAGTTGGACGCGACAGGCCCATCGATGGGGTGACCCCCGATCCGACCGTGTTGAGCACCGTGTGGGAGGGGCCGTCCCCGATCGAGCAGGCCGAACTCACAGCCGGTTACCCGCGGTCGCTGGATCTCGAGCCGGCGGCGGACCGTTCCAGATTGATGGGTTGGCTGATGACCCCGACGACCCGTCGCCGAGCACTGACGATCACCACCATCGCCGCGTTGGTCTGCGGGGGTGTCGTCGCTGCCGGTGAGTTCGACAGGTCCGCAACTCCACCGACCGCGACGGCAGCCGACGTCGGAGCCGACGACTCCGGTTCCGGCGATCTCACCAGCCAGGCGGTTGCCGCCGACAGCCCTCTCGACCCGGGCCTCTCCACCGGCCCCGACGACGTCGAGCGCGAATCCACTGACGCCGGCGCCACCAGAGCACCTGCTGCCCGTCGTGCCGGATCGGCCGATGAGCAGTTGGTCCTGATCGCCGAGCCCCTGTTGACCGCCGAAGGAAGTTGGATGCTGGAGGCCGAGGTGTCCGATGGTGCTCAGCCCCCGGCGATCGTTCGGTTCACCGTGAACGGTACGGTCATCGAGGACCTCGATCGGCCGCCGTACCGACTCCTGCTCGGACCCGACGTCCGCGCCCGGTTGTCGACGAAGGACGATCGGCAGCCGCTCGTCGTGACCGCCTCAGCCCTCTGGTCCGACGACGCAGCGGCATCGAGCCCGGCCACGGTGATTCTCGCCGACTGATCGGCAACGAGCCCGAACCGCGACCGGCGGCCGACGTAGTGAATGGTCGGCGACCCGGCGACACTGTCGTGGTGGGTACTCCCCTGGCTCCGGCCCATACATCGAACTCGCCGGCCGGCTGGTACCCGGACCCTTGGCAGCAAAGCGTCTGGCGCTGGTGGGACGGCAACCGCTGGACCGCCCACCTCGGGCATGCAACCGATCACCGGCCGAAGCTCGGTGGCTGGCTCAGCTGGCCGGTCGCGGTCGCCGGCGTCGCAACCATTCTGTCACTGGTCGGTCTACTCGTCGTGCAGACCGAAGCCGCCATGGTGGGAATCGCCCTCGGCCTCGTTCCCCTGGCGGTCGTCCTACCGGTCCTGGCCTGGCTCGATCGTGTCGAACCCGAGCCATTCCGGTCGCGCCTCCACGCCGTGCTCTGGGGCGCCACGGTCGCCGGTTTCGTGTCGGGCGTCGTCAATTCGATCGTGGCCTACGGATTCGGTGAGGCCTGGGCCGCCGTCGCCTCGGCGCCACTGATCGAGGAGTTCACGAAGGGCCTCGGGGTTTACTGGGCTCTCCGCCGCCGCGAGATAGACGGCGTGAGCGACGGGATCGTCTACGCCGGCTGGGTGGCGTTGGGGTTCGCGGTTGTCGAGGACTTCCTGTACTTCACCACCGCCGTCGAGGCCGGCCAGTGGCGGGAGGTGTTCGTGGTTCGCGCCCTGCTCACACCCTTCGCCCACCCACTGTTCACCGCCTGGATCGGTATGGCCATCGGGCTTGCGGTGGCCCACCAGCAGTCGGTCATCATCAACGCCGCCTGGGGTTACGGACTGGCGGTGGCCAGTCATTCGGCCTGGAACGCGGCGCTCACCTATACGGGCGACACCGGTGACGAGTCGGTGCTGATCGTTGCCGCGGTCGGTTTCTTTCTGCTGTTCGTGGCCGCAATGGTGACGGTGGCCAGGATCCGCCGTCAGGACCAACGACGTTTCGCCGAGATGGTCCCCTACCTGGCTCAGCGCTACGGCATGTCAAGCCAGGAGGTGGCCGTGTTCAACACCTGGAAGTCGGTGCTGGCGGCCCGGCGCAGCCTGCCACGCAGCCGACGGCGTGGCTTCGACGAGGTTCACTCGGCCCTCGCCCGGCTCGCGCTCTTCCACCGGCGAACCGGGCCAACCGATGCCGCCACCGAACAGATACTGGCAGAACAGCTGCGCAAGGCCCGGGAGACGCAGCACGGCCTGCCGGGTCGGAGCACCTGAGCCGGACAAACCGTCTCCAACAGCGCACGTGCCGGGGTCACCGTTCACATCGGCGGCACTGTCGTCGCCGGCGACAAAGTTGTCAGGAATGCGCAGTGTCCGTCCGATAGGTCTCCTATGGGCTTAGGAGCAGAAGCACTGACGAAACTGCAAGCGCCGGCCAAGCTTCGTGATCTCGGCATCTCGCCGGGGCTGGCCGAGGATCTGTTCAGCCGACGGGTGCTGGCCGAGCGGACCACGACGGTTGGCAAGGCGTCGCAAGCGCTTGGTATCTCCCACGCTGTGGCCAACGAGATCGCCACCTCATTACGGGAGAAGGCGCTGCTCGAATACCAGGGCCTCGATGGACGCGACTATCGCATCACCCTGACCGAATTGGGATTCAGGACAACGGCCGAGCGGATGCGGAACGCGCAGCACGTGGCGAGCATGCCGATCCCCATCGAGGACTACCAGACAATCGTCAAACTCCAGCACAGCGAGGTTCATCTCGACCGGGTGCTGGTCAAGAAGGCGTTCTCCGACATGGTCGTCGAGGACGGAATACTCGATCAGATCGGCCCGGCCTTCGTCAGCGGAGGCGCCATCTTCATCTACGGTCCTCCTGGAACCGGCAAGACGAGTCTGGCCGAGCGGATGTGCCGCTTCTACGACGATCTCGTGCTGATCCCCAAGTTCACCGCCGTCGACGGGCAGCTGATCTCGGTCTACGATCCCGCGCTCCACCAGGCGGTCCCCGAGCAGCCGCCGGGCCTGGACCCACGCTACGTCCTGTGCGAACGGCCGCTGATCATGGTCGGCGGCGAGCTCGACCTGGAGATGATGGACCTCCGCTACGACTCCATGTCGGGCCTCAGCACCGCACCGATCCAGATGCTGGCCAACAACGGCATTCTCGTCGTCGACGACTTCGGACGCCAGACCACCTCACCGGAGGAGATCCTGAATCGCTGGATCATCCCCCTGTCACGGGGCGTGGACTTTCTGAAGCCGAATTCGGGCACGAAGTTCACGGTTCCCTTTGAGCTCAAGCTGGTGGTGTCGACCAACCTCGAACCGCATGCGCTGGGCGATGATGCGTTTCTGCGACGGTTGCGCCACAAGGTCTATGTCGGGCCCTGTACCGATACGGCCTTCAACTGGATCCTGGTGCGGGCGGCCGACCGTCACGGAATCGAGGTCACGGCCGATTCGGCCAAGTACCTGAACCGGGTGACCAAGAGCTATCTCGGTGAACTCCGCCCCTATGTCGCCATCGATTTCTGCGAACTGGCCGTCAGCATCTGCAGCTACGACGGTCTACCTCTGGTTCTGGACAGACCGTTGATCGATCGGGTCGCCGAGCTGTGCTTCGTGAAGGACCCGAACCTCGAGTTGACGCCGGTCGAGGAGGCCGGTGGTGTCGACGGCGGTGACGACCACAACGCAACCGTCGAACCGGCCGCTGCCGGCGACTCAGGCTCGCCGTTCGCCGCTCTCGGCGAGCGACTCACCCCAACCTCTCCCTGACCAACCCACGACGGGCTACTCGAAGTCGAGCGTCTCACTGACGAGCGCGGCGATGGCGCTGCGCTCGCTGCGGCTGAGGGTTACGTGAGCGAAGAGCTGATGGCCCCTCAGGCTGGCCACCACCGAGGCGATGCCGTCGTGGCGCCCCACCCGCAGGTTGTCGCGCTGGGCGACATCGTGGGTCAGGATCACCCGGCTCCCCGGACCGAGCCTGCTGAGCGCGGTCAGGAGAACGCTCCGCTCCAGGTTCTGCGCCTCGTCGATGATCACGAACACGTCGGTCAACGTTCGACCGCGGATGTAGGTGAGCGGCAGCACCTCGACCAGTTCCTGGCGTTCGACCTCTTCCCGAACATGCTCGTTGGCGATGGCTCCCAGCGCATCGCCGACGGCGTCGGTCCAGGGACGCATCTTCTCGTCCTCGGTACCGGGCAGAAACCCGAGATCCTGACCCCCGACGGCATACAACGGCCGGAAGATCATGACCTTGCGATGGGACTTGCGTTCGAGAACCGACTCGAGTCCGGCGGCCAGGGCGAGGACGGACTTGCCGGTGCCGGCCGGTCCGCCGATGCTGAGAATCCCGATGTTGTCATCGGCCAGGAGGTTCAACGCCAGCCTCTGCTCGGCGTTGCGGCCCCGAACCCCGAAGAGTGATCGGTCGCTCGCCAACCTGACCTTGCCGTCACCGGCGGTGATGCCGAGAGCCGACTGGTTGGAGCTCTCCAGGATCACGCCGGTGTTGACCGGCAGATCGGCGGCCTCGGCAACGTCGCTGACGCCGAGCTCGTAGAGCTCATCGATCGTGTCGGCTCGTACGGCGAGTTCCACGACTCCACGCCATTCCAGATCGGCACCGGAATGGTGGCGGTACTCGACGGCCGGAAGCCCGAGTACGCCGGCTCGCAGCCGCATGGGTAGGTCCTGGGTGACCAGGACGACGGCTTCGCCGTCGGCCTGCAGGTTGAGTGCCACCATCAAGATCCGGTGGTCGTTGCTGCCGTCGTCGCGCATCGCCTCCGGGATGAGACCGTCGCTTCGATGGTTGAGTTCGACCCGGACGGTGCCTCCGTCGTCGTTGATGATCGACGGATCGGACAGCCCGCCGTTGTCCTCCCTCACCGCCTCGAGGCGACGGAGAACGGTACGGGCCGCCCAGCCCAATTCGGGGTGGTGTCGCTTCGCCTCCAGCTCGGTGAGAACGATGATCGGAAGGACGACATCGTTGTCGCCGAACGAGACGAGAGAGGTCGGCGCACTCAGCAGGACCGATGTATCGAGGACGTAGGTCGTTGGCTCGTCAATCCGTCGTTCTTCGATAGACGAACCCTATGTCGGATCAGGGGTCGATGCCAGTCATCGCCTCAAAATTCCGGCGGGCCTCGCTGCCCGTCAGTTGTAGAGCAAGGAGGCGGAAGGAGTGTGCAGGACCTCTTCGCCTTCGACCGAGTACGCGAAGTTCAACACGGTCCTGCGGCATCCGTCGTGAATCGGCTGGACCCGATGTTTCAGCCGATCCGACCGGAGCACGTAGGCGTCTCCGACCGCATGTGTCCTGGTCTGTGCATCGTGCACGTTTTCGACAGGGCAGAACTCGAGGCGCCCGCAGCCGTCGGGGCAGTCGGGTGACTCGATGAACATCACCAACGCCACCGGGTAGTCGTCGGTGTGGAACCCGTGCGTGTCGCCGGCCTGGTGCAACATGTTCAGGACATGGCGCTCGACCGGATCGCCCGCCGCCTCGAGGTTGCGGCCCACGACCTTTGAGATCCCGTCGACCAGCACCGGATCGTGGTACAGATCGACGATGGCCGGTGAGCGCTCGGCGATGGCCAGACCGCTCACCGTGGTCATGTGACGGGGAGTGTTGTCCATGCACTCCATCAGGAAGTCCTTGCGGTTCGAAACCGGAAGCATGGCGGCGATTTCGGCTTGCAGCGTGTTGACCGTGTTCTCAGGCAGTAGGCCAGGCAGGGGCACGTAGCCGCATCGGTCGAAGTGGGCGACGACGTCTTCGAGCCCATGTCGCCCGAATGCGTCGTGGTCGAGTTCCATGCGGCCGGCCGTCGAAGATTCGTGCGTCTGCATCGCCAGTCAGAGTAGCAAGTCCGAGTTGTGGATCAGCACCCCGATCGCCTCTCGGCGATGGTGACGGTTGTCTCAATCCGTCCCGATCTGCCGTGGGCCTCACGTCGGGCGGAACCCCGGCCTGTTCACCGGTGAGGCAAAGCCCGTAACCGAAGCCTGATCGGGCCTGACACATCGACCATGGCCTCGTTCCCGGAGACGAAGCGAACCCGATGAGCGGGGCCGAACAGGCCGGTCATCACCTCGTCGGTGTACGGGTCGTCGACGTCGATCTCCAGCTCCAACCTGGGCAACGACCAGGCGTTCGCGCCCGCGGTCTTGGCCAGCTGACCACGAGCCGACACGACTTGCTTGACCGGGAACGGGATGTCGGCCCGATTGGCCAGGGAACCCTGCACATCGTCGGAGTTGGAGTAGATCTCCAAACGCCAGCGGGGCTGGCGGCGCGGGCTGAGAAGCGGAACGCGGCGCCGCCGTCCGCTGAGATTCCACTGGATCGCCACGAGGGGTAGAACGAGCACGACGAGACCGAGCAGTTGCATGACCGTGTCACGCATTGCCGGTCACCTCGGGGTTCGGAAGACCCGGATTGCGCCCGGTCGAGGCACGATCACAGCTCAATGACCCACGTCCCTTCCCCGTCGAGGAGCAGTTTCGAGCCGGGCTGCTGCAACAGCCATTCGGCGAAGGCGTCCAGGCTGTCGGCATCCAATCCCTCTCCGTGGATCTTCCAGCCCAGCTGGCCGTTGGTGAGGACGACGATGATCCGGTCCCGTCCCGCCGCCGCGGCCTGCGCCTCAACACGGTCGATCCAGGCCTGTGACGTCTCCGCGGTCGCCTCGAAGAACGCGAGATCGCCAATTCCCTGGGTCCGCCAGGCCACGAATCGGTTGTCGGCCACCAGCAGCGTGTCGTCGCCGGCCTGGTTGTGGGCTGTTTCGACGGCCGCCAGATCCGGTGCCGGGACGAACTCGAACCGCTCGCCGCCGAAACGGGTGAGCAGCAACAGCGGCGTGAGCCCGGCGGCGATCATGCCTCCGACCACGGGAAGGGCTCGAACCGGCAGTGAGGCCAGGGCTCGCCCGATGAGAATCGAGGTGAACGGCAGGGTGAAGGACAGAGCGAGGAGCGTGCCCGTGCTGCGAATACCGAACACCAAACCGAGGATCAGCGCGGGAAACACAACCAGGGGCACGAGCGGCACTGCGGGACGAAGATGGCGAAAACGCTCGCTGGTCATGGCCACTCCCATGAGTAGCACGGAGGCGAAGGTCGCCAACGTGAGGGAATAGCGCAGGTCGGTGACGAACCGGTAGTCGGACGACGCGCCGGCCATCGGTGCGGCCAGTGTGTCGGCGTCGACCAGTGACCCATCCAGGAGCGAGCCCGAGCTCCCGTCGGCACCGGCCCACCATGGCTGACCGGCAGCGACGAACCAGACGGCAAAGGAGACGGCGATCAGCACGAGGAGGCGCCACGCCAACGAGCGACCGTGGATTCCGAGAATGGCCAGGGTCAGGCACACGAAAATCGGAGCAATCGGGTGGGAGACGACAACACCCAGCCCCAGCACGATCAAGGCGACGAAGACCGGAATGGACCGTGACGCCGGCCGGTCACCCCCGAAGGTGGAAAAGCCGGGAAGGACCGGCACCGCGCCACTCCAGGCGGTGCCGGTCTGGAGAGGCCCGCTCTCCAGGAGCGCCACCACCGCGATGGACAGCAGGAGAGCGACACCGAGTGGTGCGAAGTGGTCGTGACCCACCCAGGCGGTCAAGACGTATGCCAGCGACGACAGCGAGCCGATCAGGGGAATGGTCGGATAGGAGCGGTGGGCCAGCACGGCCACCAGGACGGCGATGCCGCCGGTGATGACGGTGGGCCAGATTCGCAGCATGCTCTCGACGAGCCACGCGTCGGAGCCCGACAGCGGGGCACTGAACGCTCCGTGGAACCCGGGCCAGGCGAGCGGGGAGTCAATCGTTGCGTCGTTGCCGCCGGTCTCGGCCAGGAGACGCAACAACCCCACCTGGTTCCATGCCGCCGGAAGCCGCGGGTGGGCGTGAGCGAGCTGTGGGGCGGTGTGCAGTATGGCGAGCCACAGCATCGGCACACCGGATGCGTACCGGTTGCCCTCGTCGGTCGCTGCGAGCCACAGGAAGACGACGGTCGCGACCACGGCCACGACAACGCCGATCCAGTAGAGCGCGGGCAAAGCCGGGATCAAACCGTAGCCGCTGACGAGAGTGGTATCGGCCGCACGAGCCCCGGCGATGCAGAGGATCGAGGCCACGGCCGCCAGCACGGCGCCGACGACACCAAGCCTCGAGGGACCGCCGACCCCGCGAACCACCGAGCTTTCGTCTTGCTCGACCTGGGTGATCATGGCCCGTCGGTTCCCGCCGTCAGCCCGGTCACCTGCCCGTCGTCGGACGACAGCAGCCACGCCAACACGACGCCGTAGGCGGTCGCCGCAAGAACGACCGACTCCCGCCCGGCCAAACCGAACCAGATCAATGACTGTGCGGCCAGGCTCGACAGGGCTATCGACAGGGCTACACCGATGACCAGCACGACAGCTCGCGACCGAAGGAGAGAGTGGAGCATCCAGGCCAGCGGCATGCCGACGAGAACACCGAGCTGGACCAGGGCGAGTGATCCGCCGAGAGTCTGCCGTCCCATGAGCATCAAGCCGACCGTCGCCAGACCGAACAACCCGACCCAGGCCGTCAGTTGCCGCACCGAAATACTCACTCGACCTCCATCACAACCCGTGCGGCACCATCGACGGCATGTGCCAAACGGCGCCATGTTCACATCGGTCTGAACGCACGGCGGTGCCTCAGCGCCGGCCCGACGCGACCGGCTCCAATCAGGCTAACCCGATTTTTGTCGCACGGCCGTTGCTCCGGTAGCAAACTCGATCGTCAGCAATTTCACGCTGCTGACCCGATCGACCCACCCACCAACCAACCACCGCAGAACCTTGAGCCGCCAACGACCCTCCAACCCCGAACTTTGGTCGCTCAACGACCCCCCGACGGGTCGCCGCACGCACAAAGTTCCACCGAGACATGCCGGTGACCAGCCGGAACCAGCCCGGCGACTACCATTGGGGATCATGACCGGGCTGAACGAGGCGATCGACGACTTCTTTCTCGCTCGGATGCCCCGCAAACACTCCCGCCACACGCTCGACGCCTATCGTCGTGACTTGGCCGCCATTGTGACCCAGCTCGAGGCGACCACACAGAAGCCGGTCGACCAGCTGAGCGTCGCCGATCTCGACGTCAAGACGCTTCGTCGAGCCTTCGCCGGTATCTCCCACCAGTCCGCGGCCACCATCTCCCGGACGTGGTCGACCTGGAACCAGCTGTTTGCCTTCCTCGTGGCCGAGCAGGTGCTGCCCGGCAATCCGATGGCCGCAATCGAAAAGCCTCGTGTCCCGAAGAGCCGACCGAAGGCCATCGTCGGCGACGACAGTGTCGAACGGTTGATTCTCACCGCCTCGAAAGGGCGACAGGGCGCCCGGGATCCGTGGCCGGAGCGGGACTTCGCCGTCATCGTCACCTTGCTGACGTGCGGCCTCCGGCTGTCCGAGCTTCTCGACCTGACGATGCGATCGATCGATGGTCCGCCTGGCGACCGCGTCATCGGGGTTCGGGGTAAGGGCAACAAGGAGCGAACCGTTCCCCTCGAACCCGAGGTGGAGGAGATCATCAACAGCTACCTTGAGAGCAGGCTGCGCCGCTTTCCCGGCCGGATCGCGCCCGAGGACGCCCTGTTCGTCGCCAACAGCGGTCGCCCCATGAAACGGGGGGCCCTGCAGTATCTGGTCGATCAGCTGTACCGGGAAGCCGGTATCCGTACCAAGGTGCCGGCGGGTGCCCTCGTGCACGCCCTTCGCCACACGTTCGCCACCAGCCTGGCCCGCAACGGGGCGTCGGGCACCGAGCTCCAGCGTCTTCTCGGACACGAGTCGCTGGCCACGACCCAGCGCTACGTCGATGCCACGGCACGTGAGATCCGGCAGGCGGCGCGATCCAATGACGCCTACCGCGTTCTGCGGGATACGGCGGCGGCTCCGGCACCGGACTGACGCCCGGCCGATGGCCGGGATCACGGCATGACAGTCTCGGTCTGTGCCTTGTGTCACCTGCATTTCACCTCCGATCCTGGGCGTGGAGGTCAGGTGTGGGCCAATAGGCTTTGTAGCCGTTCGTTGTTTCCGCGGTGACCAAGCGATGTCGCCCCGAAGGGCGGCGAACACCACACCGCAAGCAAAAGGGTAGGTTCCTCACAGTGGGCCGCAGAATCGAAGTTGAACTCACGAGCACCCGGGACGACGGTTCCTGGACATGGCGGGCCGCCGGGGCCAAACAACCCCGCGGAGACCTGAGGGGGGACCTGCTCTACGGCGGCGCCAAGGTCGGGGACGTCGTGAAGGTTGAAGCCGATTTTCACCTTGACGGCATCGAGATCGTCGAGGTCTTCCCACCGAAGGCCAAGAAGGAACGATCGGACCTTCTCGAACTGAAGTCCCGACCGCTGCGTGACGACGAGCTCGTCACCACCCAACGGGTGGCCCGCCGCGATCGCGGGGATCGCGATCGGGGTCGTCGGGGGGATCGACCGGGACGAGGCGACCGCCGGGACCGGCGCGGCGCTTCGAATCGCCGGGAAGCCCGCCCTGATCGTCCCCAGCGGCCGAAACCGAAACGGCTTCGTCCCAAGCGGGACCATCGCAACGCCCTTCTGGCGTCGGTGGCCGAGGAACACCGTCCCATCGTCGAGCAGGTCGTGCGTGACGGCATGCCAGGCGTGCGCGCCGCGATCGACAAGCAGAACGCCGAGGCCAAGGAAGCCGGCAAACCTGAGATCGACGCCGCTCCGATTCTCGCCATCGCCGAGCGTAATCTGGCGGCCGCTCGTTTGGCTGAGTGGCGGGACCGAGCCGACGCCGCGTTGGCCTCGATCGACGATCTGGACCTGCGGGACCTCCGCTCGGTCGTGGTCGTCGGCAATGACGTGGCTCGCGATGACGAATCCCGGGCACTGGCCGAGAAGCTCAAGTCGTCGCTCGACGAGCGGATGGAGAAGGATCACGGCCAGTGGTTGTCCGATCTGCGCGCCGCGGTTTCCGACGGCCGTGTGGTGCGGGCTCTGCGGTTGTCGTCCCGCCCCGTGAAGGCAGGTGCCCCGCTCCCGACCGAGCTTGCCGGTGAGCTGTCGCGCCAGGCGGCGGCCGCCCTCGCCCCTGATGTGGAGCCGTCCCGCTGGGCCATCGTGCTCGACGCGTTGGCGTTCTCGCCGGTGCGTGGAGCGGTGACACCGGTTGGTGTCCCGGCTGAACCCGGCGAGGAGCTTCTCGACGAGGTACGCCGACTGTCCGACCGGATCCCGGCGATCGCGGGGCTGTTCGGGATCGATCCGGCCCAGGTACCTCGACGGGCAAAGCGGCGCCGTCCGCCACGAGGTGGAGGCAAGGGCTCCGAGCGCAAGCCGAAGGCGAAACGGGGCGACCGGGCGGCCGAGAAGGCGAAGTCCCCCGCCGAGGCAAAGCCGGCCGAGAAGTCGAAGCCCGAAAGCAAGGCGACGCAGCCCGCCGAGGCGGCTCCGGTGGAGTCCGAGGAGGCTCCCAAAGCGGCCCCTGTCGAGTCCGAGGCTCCCGTTGAAGCGTCTCCGGTCGAATCAGGGGGTTCTGCTGAGGCTCCCAAGGCGCCTCCGGCCGAGTCAGCGGAGGTCGCTGAGACGGCTCAGGCCGAGCCTGAGGGTTCCGCTGAAGTTGCTCCGGCCGAGTCCGAGGCTCCCGTTGAAGCCGCTCCGGTCGAATCTGAGGAGGCTCCCGAGGCGGCTACGGTCGAGTCCGAAGGTTCCGCTGAGGCTGACCCTGAGGCATCCAGCACCGAAGACGGACCGGCGTCCCCCTCTGAAGAGGCGGCCGCTGTTGAGACGAGCGAGCAACCGCCTGCCGATGCCGGTGCCGCCATCGAGACCGAGGATCCTGCAGACGCCGAGGCGAAAGACGACTCCGAGGAGGAGTAGCGGACACGGTCGGTGTTGCCGATTCGAAAACATCGTCTGGTCTGCAAAGAGGATGCGCAACTGATAGATTGCGCTTTATGGTCCGTCCGTTCCGATTCGCCATCCAGTCGGGTCCCTTTGCCGACCACCGATCGCTTCGGGAGTTCGCCGTCAAGGTGGAAGATCTCGGCTACGCGGAGCTGTTCTCATCCGACCACATCAACGGCGGAGGACTGAACAACGTCGACCCCTTTCTGCCCCTGATGGTGGCAGCCGAGGTGACCTCGGAGCTTCGATTCGGTCCGCTCGTGCTGAACAACGAGTTCTACAACCCGGTCCTGCTGGCTCGAACGGCGGCGTCGTTCGACCGGCTCACCGATGGTCGTCTGGTTCTTGGAATGGGAACCGGGTACGCCCGCTCAGAGCACGAGGCCGCCGACATCCCGCTGCGGGATCCTGGCGACCGGGTCGCCCGATTCGGGGAGTCACTGACCGCGCTTCGGTCGCTGCTCGACAACGGCTCGGTGTCGCTGCAAGGCGCCCATGTCGCGCTGGCCGTGGACGATCTCGGAGTCCAACCCCATCAGGATCATGTCCCGATCCTCGTCGGCGGCCACGGCCGCAGGGTGGTGACCATCGCCGCCCGCCAGGCCGACATGTTCCAGTTCACCGGCCTGACGCACGATCCGACGAGCGGACAGCCGGCCCCGGGCGGATTCAGTCGAGCCGACGTCGCAAAACGCCATCGCTGGCTTCGCGAAGGTGCAGCCGATCGATACGACGATCTCGAGATCTCGGCCCTGGTTCAGCAGACCCACATCGGCGCCGGCTCGAACGAGGTTCGGGCCGACGTGGCCGATCGCCTCGGGGCGGACCCGTCGCTGGTCGACGAAACGCCTTTCCTGCTGGTGGGGTCGGTCGATCAGATCGTTGAAAAGGTCGAGGCCCTTCGGGAGGAGTTCGACATCCACCATTTCGTGACGCGGGACCCGGACGATTTCGCCCCAGTTGTCGCAGCACTCGCCGGGACGTAACGGCCAGGTCATCGGTGCGGTCAGACGGCACGCCGGTGGTTTCTCCCAGCGCTCAGGAGGTCCGATCGGTAGTGTTGGGCGCATGCCGGAGTCGCTGCTTGGTCTGCCGACAATGGGCTCGAGCCGGCGCGCCGGCTCGACCATCTACCGCACCATGGGATCGGGATCGCCAGTGCTGTTGCTCCACGGCTATCCAGAGACCCACGTGTGCTGGCATCACGTCGCGCCCGCGCTCTCGCACAAACACGCAATCGTCGCACCGGACCTGCCAGGATACGGCGACAGCGACATACCCCTGGGCGATGATGTCCGACTCTCGAAGCGGGAGATGGCGGTATCCCTTGTCGACCTCATGGGCCAGCTCGGCCACGATCGCTTCGCCGTGGTGGGTCACGACCGCGGAGCGCGAGTCGCCTACCGAATGGCACTCGACCATCCGAGCGTCGTCGAGTCACTGACCGTCATCGACATCGTCCCAACCATCGAGGAGTGGGAACTGATCGATGGACCCGAATCGATCGCCACCTTTCACTGGCCGTTTCTGGCCCAACCCGACCGTCTGCCCGAGACCCTCATCGCCCACGCAACCGACGCGTGGCTCGATCATCTGATGGCGAGCTGGTCGAAGTACCCCGAACGGATCTCGCCGGACGCGATTGCGGAGTATAGGCGTTGCTTCCATCGGCTCGAAGTCATCGCGGGAACGTGTGCCGACTACCGAGCTGGGGCCACAGTCGATGTCGAGCACGATCGTGCTGATCGCGGCGCCGGTCGCACCATCGCCTGCCCGGTCTTGGTGTTGGCGAGCTCTGCGCGAGGCGACCTGACCGAAACGTGGAAACGGTGGGCGACCGACGTGACCGGCAAGGTCGTTGACGGTGGCCACTTCCTGCCCGAGGAGAACCCCGACGCTGTGCTGCAGCACCTGACCGAGCATCTCCTGAGCCGACCATAGCACTCGTTCGTTGTCGCGTTTGGGGCGAGCAGATCGAGATGATCCGCGCGCCCGACTACTGCTGTCTTGAGGATGGCTTGGTGGCGGTGAGCCAGAACCGGTGCGAGGTGATCTCGATCGGGCGGCCGGTGGTCACGATGGTGTTGTGGAGCCGGGCCAAGTGGTGTCGGTCTCTGGTGATGTCGAAGTCGGGAACCTGCCAGGGAACCGCCCGCAGGTAGTAGGCCAGGGCCCCGACATCATCGAACCTCGCAGACAAATCGGCCTCGGCCCCATCGGTGACGTGAAGGCCCGCAGCCTCGAGTTGCCGTGTGGCGTAGCTGAGGGACCAGACCGGCCCAGGAGGTTTCGGTCGATCGAACCAGTCGAGCAGCTCGGCTTCATCCCGGCCGCCAACCTGTTGGGTGACGAACTCGCCACCAGGCGTCAGGACTCGAGCGACTTCGATCGGTGAGTAGGCGTCATGGCGATTGATGACCAGTTCGACACTATCGGAATGGAACGGCAGCGCACCGCCCTGGCCCTGCCATTCGTTGTTGTTCGGGCAAGGATCCACCGCCACCACCGGAATCCGTCGGCCTCTCAGGCGCGCCCCTGCCACGTGCCAGTTGGGCGGGTGCGACTCGGTGGCGACCGTTCGGTGGGGCAGGATCTCGATGGTTGCAAGAAACTCTCCTCCCCCAGTGCCCATGTCCAACAACGATCCGGCTTCCCTGGCGGCGCGTTCCACGATCGCCTGGTAGTCCCACGCCGTGGGAGCCACCCGGTAGCGGTCGCCGAGCCACGAGAAGTCCCAGCCTCGAAACGACGCCGCAGCGGCGACGTCCAACAGGTCACCGAAGCTACCTTCGCCCAGGTCAGGATCGTCCACCGTTCCAGAGTGCCCGATTGCCGGCCGATACCGGCACTTCCTCCGTACGAAGGCTCACGGCCCTCGTCGGGCTGGTCGTGCGTCGTCAATCGTGCAAAAGACGCTGTCTCACAGGGCATTAGAATGGCACGATGACGGACCAGTCCAGAGACCAGGGGTTTGAAGGCGCAAGCTTCGTCAGGACCAGCTTCAAGGGCGCAACATTGAGATCGTGCGATGTGAGCGGGGTGACGATGCGCAGCGTCGAGGTCGACGGGCTCGACATCGACAGCCATGACCTGTTCTTCGGCCGCGTCGTCGTCAACGGCGTCGACGTGGTGCCGTTCGTCGAGGCCGAGCTCAACCGGCGGTTTCCCGGTCGCGAGTTGCAGAAGGCGCAGACGCCCGAGGGCCTGCGAGACGGTTGGGTCGCGGTCCAGACCGCGTGGGAGGCGACCGTCACGGACACGCCCCCGGAACTGGTCGACGCCCACGTCGACGACGAGTGGTCGCTCGCCGAAACCCTACGTCACCTCGTGCTGGCGACTGACGCCTGGCTGCGCGGGGCGATCATGGGAATGGAACAGCCGTTCCACGAGATCGGCCTGATCTTCACCGGCGCAGCCGAGATGGGCTTCGACGTCTCGATGTTCCGCACCGACACGCCGTCGTCCGGTGAGATCTTGGCGGTGCGAGCCGAGCGGCAGCAGCTTGTGACGGACTTCCTGGCCACCGCCACACCAGAGCTGCTGGCCGAGGAGCGCGACAACCCGTGGGGCGGCGGAGATTGGCATCCCACCGTTGGAGACTGCGTACGCGTGATCCTTGAAGAGGAGTGGGCACACCTGCGCTATGTCCGCCGGGACCTCGCCCTCCTCGGCTGAACACCGGGCGCCGCGGTGGACGCGGCCTATGCCGGCCGATCGAGCCGATCGATGACGTCGTGCTCGTCGAGAAACTCCAGCAGACCGGGAACCAGCTCCATCGACGACAGATCTGAGAAGCGAACCCAGCGGGCGTCATCGGCATCGTCACCCGCCGTCGGCACGACGGCGTCGGTGGAAATGGTCGAAGCTCCCCCGCCGGCTCCGCCGACCAGCGTGGCCCGGAAATCGAAGATGACGAAATGAAATCCGGGCCCCATCCGCTCGACCCAACCGACGAGTTGATCGCAGGTGACGGCCAGACCGGTCTCTTCGGCAACCTCGCGGGCGACGGCTTCGCTCATCGTCTCCCCCGGCTCGACTCGACCGCCGGGAACCGACCACAGGCCTTGTGCCGGTGGGTTGGCCCGGCTGACCAGCAACAGGTGTTCGTCGAGAGTCACGATTGCACCGACGGCCAGTACCGGGAGATCCGACGACCCGGCAGATGCCCGATCCGGCGTCGGCACGACGGCCCGATCAGTTCTCGTCGAGCGAGCGATGCACGACGAGCTGCCGGGCCTTCAACCCGAACGACTCGAAGAAGTTCTTGGTCTCCCGGTCACCGGGAAGGGCCACGGCATCGATGCCGAAACAACCTCGAGACCGGGCCTCGTCGACGACGGCGTTCATGACCGTTTCGCCGATCCCGACCTCGCGTGCCTCCGGCTCCACCACCAACTGCTCCACGCGGGCCAGCAGACTTCCGTCGTCGAGTTGTTCGAACGCCACAAGGGCGTAGCCGAAAGCAACGGTGTTGTAGGTGCCGACCAGCAGGACGGAGTCGGGATCGTCCACGGCTTCGGTGAGTCGAGCCCTCAGTTCGTCCTCGGTGTAGGACAGCTCGCGACGAAGCAGTAGATC
This sequence comes from Acidimicrobiales bacterium, assembly GCA_965216675.1. Taxonomy (GTDB): domain Bacteria; phylum Actinomycetota; class Acidimicrobiia; order Acidimicrobiales; family SZUA-35; genus JAHELU01. The sequence goes on from CBDCGK010000003.1 coordinate 303,921, forward strand.
CGCTCCCCGCTCGCCATCGATGCGGGCCGCATGCTCGGCCGCGATTCGAACGAGGAGATCGACATCGTCGGCCGTCGCCCGGCGGGACGATTCCGACATGTCGACGTCGCCGGCGGAGCCGGGTTGGCCGCTCACGCGACCAACCGGTCGATCTTGGCCAGGACCGTTTTGCGGTTCCGGGTTGCCGCCTCATGGTCCCGAACCCGCATCAGCTGATCGTGGGTCAGGTCCTCCAACAGTCCGATGATCTCCTTGGCCGTCAGATCGTCGTAGCCCGCTATCGGCAGGCGGGTGGTCTTCGTCGGGGCCGGTGTCGCTCGTTCGTCGTGTTCGGTGGCCCCATCGTCATCCGAGCTTTCAGTCGACGTCTGCTCGGGAGTCGTGTCGGTGTTCGGCGCCGTTGTAGGAGGCTCCGACTCCGATCCCGGTGACGGCGGCGCGAGCCCGATTTGCGAACCCAACTCGGTGATGAAGCGAGCCGCCACCCGAGCGACGGCGTCGGCCGCCTGGGCCCCGGCGGCTCCGGCCGTATCGGCGCCCGGGATCGCCTGCTCGGCGACCGAGGCCCCGCGCTGTCTGGCCGCCATCTGCCCGAAGAACTTGGCCAACTGCACCTGACTGCGGCCTTTTCTGATCAGCTGGGGGAGCACATCGGGATACTCATACAGCATGCCGATCGGTGCGTAGACGAAGAGCTCGATCAGCTGCTCGAGTGGATTGTCATCGGGCTGGTCGGACTTCGGCACGCCGGCGGTCATGGTTCCAACCCTCTCACACCGAGGCAGCCGCCGCCAGGGTCAGCCGGCAAGACTGAGCGGTTCGCCGCAATGTGGGCAGCTCGGCTCGGCCTGCTTCGCCACCTGGCTTCGGTTGACCAGTAGGAAGCAGCTCGGGCACGGGAACTCCTCACCCCGAGGTCCACCGCCTGATGAAGCCGACGGGCCGTCCTCGCCGTCGTCGTCATCGTCCTCCGAAGCTGCGAGTCGGTCTCGGAGAATGGCGTCGAGGTCGGCTTCGACGTCGTCGGGGTCGAGATCATCGTCGTCATCGTCGTCGTCCGAGGAAACTTTGCGGGCCCGAGGGCGTGACTCCTCTTCCTCTTCGTCCTCATCGTCGTCGTCATCATCGTCGTCGAAGGATTCCAGATCGTCGTCAAGATCGTCATCGAGGTCGTCGTCGTCGAGATCGATCTCGTCGTCGTCGATGTCGAGGTCGTCGTCGTCTAGGTCGTCATCGTCCAGGTCGTCCTCATCGATGTCGGCGTCGACGTCGTCGTTGTCTTCCAGTTCATCATCAAGGTCGTCAATCATCGATGGTGCCTCACAATTGACTTGAGCAGGACGGCCGGACTCTAGCCTCACATTCCGCCGTTTCTACCGCTGCGTACATTCTTTTTTGCAAACTCCCGATTTCGGCCGGGCATTCCCCGTGGCACGCCGATGGCGTGGAGGGGCCCGAAATCTCCGAGCCATCATTCCACGTTGCGACGCTCGCCGCAGGAATCGACGGAAAATCGTGGTGTTGTCAGCTCACGGCGCCGCCCGAAGGCCGCAAATTCAAAGCGCGGCGATCAGCCCTTGGTGAAGAGCCGGCGTATCTGAGCGATGTTGTCGATGTAGGCCTGGGTGTCGTCGAAGTACCCCCGAGCGGCGACCGATCCAGGACCCTGGTAGTAGCCGGCGAGGGCCGCATCGGTCGAACCCATGTAGCCGATCAGCCACGACAGGAAACGGGCACTCATACGGATGTTGTCGTCCGGGTTGTACGGATCGAGCTCCGGGATTTTGATGAGATCGCCGGCGATCCAATCGGCGGTGTTGGGTAGTATCTGACCGACGCCGATCGCTCCCTTGGGACTGACGACCTGCGACTGCCAACCGGACTCCCGGTAGGCCACGGCCATGACCAGGTCGGGTGGGACGCCGTAGTGGTTGGCCCACTTCTCGAACGACGGTATGAGGGTGAGCCGGTCAGGATTGGCCCGTAGCTTCGACGGCAGGTTGTTGTACCCGGCCGCCGGGTTGGCCGCAACCGATCGCCCACCGGCCGGGACGGTCAACTTCTGGCCGACCCGGATGAAGTCGGCATTGCCGATCCCGTTGGCATCGACCAGCGACCGGGTGGAGATCCCGGCCGACGAGGCGATTCCGCTGAGTGTGTCACCGGCCTTCACCACATAGGTGGTGGCACCGCCGTCGGGGATGCGGAGCACTTGGCCGACACGGATCAGGTGAAGGTTCGAGATTCCGTTGTCGGCCGCCAGGACCGAAACCGACACGCCGTGACGTTTGGCTATGACCGACAAGCTGTCGCCGGGCTGAACCACGTAGTCGGAGTGCGCCGCCGCCACCGACGGGGTCAGCACGACGAGTGTCAACGCCGTGACAACGACCGCGACTGTGGCACCGCGTTTGCGCCCGAACATCGAACGACGAGGCGGAACATGGGGGTTTTTCTGGGCCATCTGCCCTCCTGCAAAGACGGGTGAGCTCCCACCGAGCTCGAGGCATTACGGTTGGACGGCGCCACCCGTCCGCTTTGCTTCTGCCCGTCGTTCTGCTTCCAACCGCTCTAGCTCCGCCTCAGAGGAGTGGTTGACGAACGTCATCATAGCCGCAATTGCCTGATGGCCTGCTCTTTCGGCGATGAGTTTGTGCATCTTCTGCGCCACCGAGCGATAAGCAGGGTGGCCCTGCGGCGTCGAGCGCAGCTCGATGGTGTGCATCGCCGAGCGGGCGTTGATGTTGAGGTTGAACCGCAGACGGTAGGCCAGCGACACGGCGTAGGAGGCCTGCGCTTCGAATCCCCGTTCGTACAGGGCGTCGTAGAGCCCGGCCGATCGCTCCATCGCGTCGTCGAAACGATCGGTCGCACCGACCTCGTCGACAAGTGGCGGCCTGGTGTACCCGTGACGGGGGTTCAGCGTCTGCCATTCGACGGTCAGCATGCGATGGCGCTGGAGGTCGCGGAACGCTCCGTAGTCGGCCAGGATGTCGAATCGGTAGAACGGGCGCTCGAGTGCTCGGCCCGGCCGGTGTCGGCGATTGGTGCGATCGCCGTTGTACGTTGTCATCACCCGGAGCCGTTCCTCGACCGACATCGTCCGCACCTTGGCCTCGATGTCGGCCTCGGCCAGGTGAGTGTGCGGGTACAGCATTGACGCCACGAGTTTGATTTCGGCATCGGGATCGAAATCGATCAGCTCGACCCGCTCGTCGTCGTCGTAGACGTCGGGGGTGCCGAGCAACTCGTCGGTGAGCGCCTCCATGGCTCGTCGGTTGTCGACCAGATACTGTGACGCGACCTGACCTCGGTCGGCGAGATCGACCCGCTTCACGAACGACGGAATGACCTTTCTGAGTTCTTCGAGAATGAGATCGGCGTAGTAGCGGGCCTCCGGGAGCGGGTCGGCCCGCATCCGGAGCAGCATTTGCTCGTAGCTCTGGCCGGTGGCATAGATCCCGACGTTCGACTGGGCCGCGGCCGGCAGAATGCCCCTGATGGCGTCGAGCGCCTTGGCCTTGATGGCCGAACGGTACACGAAGTCGCTGTCCGACGGCGACTTCGGCGTCGTCCGCTTGAGATGATCGGTCATCACCGGGATGAGACCGCTGTAGATCTCGAACAGGCGGTCGATGTCGCCGATGTAGCGGGCCCCCATGTCCGATCCCAACACGTCGGGGTCGCGGAAGTAGCGATACCGCCCGTTGATCCTGGTGTCGTAGGCGATGTAGCGGGTCGATTGCTCCAGGTACGCGGCCAACCGCCCCCACTCGAGGATTTTGGTCAGCAGGTTCGAGGCCTGCTCGCAGGCGAGGTGGATCCCCCCGAGCTGGGCCACCGAGTCGTCGCCGTACTCGAAGAAGATCCGGTCATAGAGCCGCTCGGCTTGGGCCAGACCGACCGTCGCATCGATGGACCGGTCGCCTTCGATGTCCAGCTCGCCGACGAACTCGTCGAGGAACAGCCGTCGAAGGCTCTTCGCCGAACGAGAGTACCGGGCGAAGAGGGCACCCTTGACCACCTCGGGCAGATTGACCAGCGCGAAAACCGGTCGATCGAGGTTGGTGAAGTAACGCCGGAGGATGTCTTGTTCGCTCGGAGTGAACTCCTCGATGACATACGCGCTCACGGCGGCAAAGATTAGGCCGTCTGGCGCCTCTATGGGCGGACCGATTCGGAGAAGCCTGTCGTATCTTCGACAACATGCGCTCGTTTCTCACCGATTCGTGGAGGTTGTGGAGCTGCCGTTCTCCGAGCGACTCAGGGCCGGGTCAGGTCGGCGATGATGGCGGCGGCGCTCGGGAATCGGTCGGTGAGCGCCGCCCGATCGGCCAGTTCGAAGTGGTCGGGTTCGAATCGGGGGGCCATGGTGGTGCCGACGAGACTCCACGCTCCGGTGGTGCGGCTGCCCTGCCAGCAGCCGCCTTCGACGACGTGCACCGGGCGATGCCCGGCGGCGAGATCAGGGCTGAGCGTCCGCTGTCGAAGACCGACCCGGTCGTCGAGCGTGACCAGCTCGACGGGTGCGCCCAGGTAGTGGTGATAGATTTCCGGTTCCGGAAGGCGGTGCAGGGCCGAGAAGTCGTGTGGGGTCAGCAGATAGTAGATGGCGCTGGAGTTGCCGTCGTACCACACCTGACTCCACCAGCCGCCCTCGCCGGCCAGCGGCTCGAGGCCGAGCAGTCGCTTGATCGACTCGGCGTCGAGGTCGCCGGTTGCGCGACTCACTCCGGTCGTTCTCCGGCATCGCAACGCACCACCCGCCTGTCGGTGACGATCGCGGTGATCAGGTCGGCCGGCGTGACATCGAACGCAGGGTTCAAAGCCCGGGCGTCGGCCGGGGCGAACCGGGCCTCGCCGAAACCGGTGACCTCGGCTTCGGCGCGGAGTTCGATCTCGATGTCGGCTCCGCTGAGGGTCGAGGGGTCGACGGTTGACTCGGGGGCCACGATGAGAAACGGGATACCGGCTCGACGTGCGGCCAGCGACAGTGAGTAGGTCCCGATCTTGTTGGCCGAATCGCCGTTGGCCGCGATCCGATCGGCACCGGCGACGACGACGTCGACATGGCCTCGGCTGACCAGTGCCGGGCCGGCCGAGTCGACCACCAGCCGGTACGGGGCGTCCATTCGCCCCAGCTCCCAGGTGGTCAGTCGGGCCCCTTGCAGCAGCGGTCTCGTTTCGAGCGGATAGGCAACCTCCAGCTGGTCACGCTCATGGAGGGTTTGGATCACCGAGAGTGCGGTGCCTCGCTCGACGGTGGCCAACCCGCCGGTGTTGCAGATCGTCATGACCCGGACCGGTCTGCGGTCGACGAGTTCGGCGATCAGGTCGGCGCCCCGCTCCCCCATCGACACCGACGATCGGATCTCCTCGTCTTTGATCCGGTGGGCGGCGGCCAGGGCGGCCTCGGTCCCCTCGGGTACAGCGGCCAGGACCTCGTCGACCCGGACCGCCAGATTGACGGCGGTGGGCCGGGCGTTGCGCACGCTGTCGACCAGGTGGTCGAAGGCCAGGGGGTCGACCGCCGGGTCGGCCTCCGACAGCGCCAGCACCACGCCGTATCCTCCGGCCACCCCGATGGCCGGCGCCCCTCGAACGACGAGTCGTTTGATGGCGTCGATGAGTTCGGCCACCGTTGTCGCCCGGAACACGGTGAGCTCGTGAGGAAGCTTCGTCTGATCGATCAGATCGATGGCGCCGTCGGTCCAGGTGATGGTCTGCATGTTTCTCGCCTCTCTCGCTCGTTCAGACAACCCGGTCGCTCCCGCCGTCGACCGGGATCTGGGCTCCGGTGGTTGCGGTGAATGCCGGACCGCACAGGGTGGCCACGACGTGGGCCACGGTGGCCGAGGTGACCTCGGTGGCCAGGAGGTTGCGTCGTTTGTACTCATCGGCCGTCATGCCGTAGCTTTCGGCCCGCTGGTCGATCAACTCGTCGGTCCAGAGGCCGGTGTCGAAGACGGCGTCGGGATGGACGGTGTTGACCCGGATCCCGTCTCCGGCCCATTCCAGCGCGGCGACGCGGGCCAGCTGGGTCAGCGCGGCCTTCGATGCGGAGTAGGCCGCCGCGCCCCGACCGGGGGCCGCCACGTTCTTGGACCCGACGACCACGACCCGGCCCCCGGCCGGGGACAGCCGCAGGAGCGGGTGGACCTTGTTGAACAGGGTGAGTACCGAATCGACGTTGACCGCCTGTGTTCGCCGCCAGGTTGCCCCGTCGAGTTCGGCGATCGGTAGTGACGCGGCGAAGACCCCGGCCGACACGATCACCATGTCGACCCCTCCGAACGCCATCACTCCGGCGTCGAGGGCCCGGTCGACCGCCTGGTCGTCGGTGACGTCGACTTCCAGGCCCAGCCAGGACGGCCCATCGAAGGTGGCGCTGACGTCGTCGGCTACGTCGAGGCCGAGCACAGCTGCTCCTTGTTCGAGCAGCTCGGCCGCGCAGGCCCGGCCGATACCGGATGCGGCACCGGTGACCATGGCGACCTGACCGGCCAGAGGTGGCGGTGAGCCCGGCCGTCGCAGTTTGGCCTGCTCGAGATCCCAATACTCGCAGTCGAATATGTCGGCCGCGTCGAGCGCGACATAGCGGCCGAGCTCGTCCTCCACCGTGGTGGTCACGTCGATCGTGTGGTGGTAGATGTCGGCGACGATGTCGGATTCGGTTCTCGTCCGACCGATCGTGAGCATGCCGATCTCGGGGTCGAGAATGACTCTCGGCGCCGGGTCGAGCATCGTGAGGTCATCGCCTCCGGCGGCACGAGCTCGGGCCGACTGCTCCTCGAAGTAGCGACGGTAGTCGGCGACGTAGGAGTCGACGTCGCGACCGACCTGGGGCAGCCGTTTGGTGCGGAGCACGTGATCGGGGGTCAGCGGTCCTCGTTGGGCCAGATCGGCCCAGTCGTCGCGGCCGACAAAGGCAGCGACGTCGGGTTCCTGATGGACGGTGGTGATCATCGGTCGACCGGCGGCCGCCGAGACATCGGCCCGGACACGGCCGATGTCGACACGGTCGATGGACAGCACCGCTGCCGGGGCGGAAACGGGCGCGCTCGTGCCCTGATCGCGGAGCCAGGCTTCGCACCGCTCGATCAACCTGACGTGGTGGGCCAACGCCTGTTCGGTGTCCGGTCCGAAGGTGAACAAACCGTGGTTGAGGAGCACCATGCCGACGGTGCGGTCGTGAGCCTGTTGGGGCCAGAGCCGGCGGACCTCGCGGGCGAGATCGAATCCCGGCATCACGTAGGGGATGACCACAACATCGTCGCCGTAGATCTCCCGGCAGTTGGCGGTACCGTCGGCGGTGTTGGTCATGGCAACGATGGCGTCGGCGTGGGAGTGTTGGACCGCCGGATACGGGAGGAACGCGTGGAGCAGCGCCTCGACCGACGGCTGAGGAGCCCCCGGGTCGAGTTTGGCCGCAGCCAGCTCCCTGGTCATGTCGGGATCGGAGAGCCGGTCGAGCTCGAGCAGCTCGTGGAGGCGGCTCAACCGCAGCGGTGCGAATCCCGCGGGTTCAATCGTGGCCAGATCCCAACCGGAGCCTTTCACGTACAGCGCATCGATGTTGTGACCGGTGATGTCGTTCCAGGTGTGTTTGACCGATGTGTTGCCACCGCCGTGGAGCACGAACGACGGTTCCCGTCCAAGGAGGCGGGACCCGTGGCAGCAGGCGTGAACCGGATCGGCCAGGTCGAGCTGACCGGGGTCGAGGTCGTTCCAACCGGTTGGAAGCGTTCGGGGGTTGAGCATGTTTCCCTTCTACCAGCCGGCGGTCGCCATCACGCCGGTGTCGACGACCAGGTCGATGCCGGTTACCGCTCCTGATTGGTCGGACAGGAGAAACCAGCAGGCGTTGGCCACGTCGTCGGGTGCAACCAGCCGGCCCAGCGGTGATGTTGAACGCCAGCGCTCCACGCCGTCGGGCCAGGTCGTTTCGATGTCGGGTCGATGGCAGAGGCCGGGCGAGACCGAGTTGACGCGGATTCCTTCCGGGCCCAGCTCTGCCGCTGCCGCCCTCACATAGGCGATGAGTGCCGCCTTGGAGGTGGCGTAGTGGCCGTGGCTCGGGGCGGGTCGGTGCCCGTCGATCGAGGCGATGTGCACGATGGATCCGCCGTCTCGGCCGCTTGCGGCCATGAGCCGGGCCGCCTCCTGTGTGAGATGGTGGGCGCCGGTGAGGTTCACGCGCAGCGTGGTGTCCCACTCGGTGTCGGTCAACTCGTCGAGGCGGCCCAGGTCCTGCACCGCAACGGTGTTGACGACACCGGCGATGCTTCCCACCTCCGAGGCCACCCGGTCGAAGGCGGCCGCCACCGAGGTCCGATCGGTCACGTCGACCACGTACTCGGGGCCGGCGGCGGGAGACGGCGCGCTCGGCCGGTGGACGAACGAGGCCACGATCACCGAGCGGGTCCGGCATGTGTCGATGACGGCGCGGCCGATCCCTCCTGCGCCTCCGGCGACGACGATGACCTTCGCCGGCCCATCGTCGTGCCCTTCAGGCTCAGTCGCCATGGAACACCTCGACCGGCTCCGGAGCGAGCGGCGTGTTCCCGAGGATGAGATCCGATGCCTTTTCCGCGATCATCATGGTCGGGGCGTAGATGTTGCCGTTGGTGATCTCCGGCATGACCGAGGCGTCGACGACGAAGAGGTTCGAGGTGTTGTGGACCGCCATCGTCGCCGGATCGACGACGGCCATGTCGTCGGTACCCATCCGGGCCGTGCACGATGGGTGCAGCGCCGTCTCCGCGTCGCGCGCCACCCAGTCCATGATCTCGGAATCGGTCTCGACCGCCGGTCCGGGCGAGATCTCGCCGCCGTTGAAGGGTTCGAACGCCGGCTGGCCCAGAATGTGGCGGGTGACCCGTACCGCCTCGATCCACTCCCGTCGGTCCTGTTCGGTGGACAGATAGTTGAACAGGATGGCCGGTTTGTCCGTCGGGCGGTTGGAGCGGATCTTCACCGTGCCCTGGGAGTCGGAGTACATCGGCCCGACGTGAACCTGGTAGCCGTGGCCGTTGGTGGGGGCCGTTCCGTCGTAGCGGATGGCGATCGGCAGGAAGTGGAACATCAGGTTCGGGTAGACCTCGTTCGGGTTGCTGCGCACGAACGCTCCGGCTTCGAAATGGTTGGTGGCCGCCGGTCCCCGACGGGCCAGCCACTGCAACCCGATCCAGGGCTTGCGCCAGTGGGCCAGGTGGGGCTGCATCGACACGGGTTGGGTGCAGGCGAACTGGATGTAGACCTCCAGATGATCCTTGAGGTTCTCCCCGACTCCCGGCACCGATGCCACCGTCTCGACACCGACCGAGCGCAGATGCTGCGGCTCGCCGACCCCGGAGAGCTGCAGCAGCTGGGGGGTGTTGAACGCCCCACCGCAGCACACGACGTTGGCCGCTTTCACCGTTCGGGTACGCCGTCGGTGGCGATAGGTGACGCCGACCGCCCGGTCGCCGTCGAAGTCGATCCTGGTTGTCAGAGCCCGGGTGACGACGTCGAGGTTGGGGCGGTCCATCGCCGGGTGCAGGTAGGCCCGCGCCGCACTCAACCGCCGGCCCCGGTGCACGTTCTTGTCGAAGGCGGCGAAGCCTTCCTGGCGATACCCGTTGACATCGGTGGTCCGGCGGAAACCCGCCTGGGGTCCGGCGTCGAGCCAGGCCTGGAACAGCGGCGACGATGCCGGACCCCGCTCGAGGATCAGTGGGCCGTCACCGCCCCGCCACTCGTCGACCCCGGCGAGGCAGGTCTCCATCCGCTTGAAGTACGGCAGGCAGTGGGCGTAACTCCACGCCTCCAGGCCCGGCATGGCCGCCCACTTCTGGTAGTCCATCGGGTTGCCCCGCTGGAAGATCATGCCGTTGATGCTGCTCGATCCGCCCAACACCTTCCCGCGGGCGTGGTAGACCCGTCGACCGCCCATATGGGGCTCCGGTTCGGTCTCGTAGCGCCAGTCGTAGAAGCGGCTGCCGATCGGATAGGTCAACGCGGCCGGCATGTGGATGAACACGTCCCAGCGGTAGTCCGGACGCCCGGCCTCCAGCACGAGAACCCGGTTGGACGGATCGGCACTCAGCCTGTTGGCGATGGCCGATCCCGCCGACCCGCCGCCGATGACGACGAAGTCGTAGGCACGGTTCTCGATCGATCCGGGATCGCTCTGTCCCGTCATGCGCAACGACCTCCCTGATGGCCCTTGGTCGACCGATCCAGCGGTCGGCGTGTCCGACAGCCTAGGTCAAGTCGACTCGGCGACCACGACCCGCAGGCGACGAGGGCCGTGCACACCCTCCACCCGGTTCAGCTCGATGTCGCTGGTGGCCGACGGCCCGCTGATCCACGTCAACGGTCGCCGCGGATCGAGCCGTTCGAGTGCGTCGGGTACTCGGGCCACCAACTGGTCGCTGGTGACGACCACGATGTGGAGGTCGGGAAGCAGCGTGAGGGCACGCCGCCCCTGCCCCGCTCCCCCGTCGAGCACGATCGTGCCGGTTTCGGCCACTGCCACGGCGCAGGTGGTGACCACCCCGTCGGCGCCGTCGAGCTCATCGACCGAGAGTGGTTCGGTGTCGTCGAGCCGGACCATGCCGGCCTCGGAACCGGTTGCCGTCGCCAGCCACTCGTGCGGGAATCCGTCGGGCACGACCACCCGTGTCGCGCTCTCCGCGGCAACGAATGCGGCCACTGCGGCGCTGACATCGGCGAGGGGACAGCGGGTGACCACGGCCTTGTAGTCGATGAGACGATCGACGAACACCTCGATCATCTCGGCGGCGGGCTGAGGATCGGCTCCGGCTCGCCGGTAGTCGCGGGATACGGCAGGCGGGTCGAACGCCGATGTTGCCGCTCGGACCCGGTCGAGAATCGCCTGCCTCGACGCGACGCTGGCCGAAACAAGCGGCTTCGACACCGATTCATCAGTCATCGGCCGGTTCCTCGTTTCGGTGCATCCACCACTCGCGAAACGACTGCTCGGGGGGCGCCGGTAGATCACGGGTGGCGGTCCAGCCGCTCAGCGGCGGCGGCAGACTCCGGAACGAGCCGCCCCGGGCCAGGAAACGGCCGGCCCGCATCGATCGGAGGAGCCTCGACCATCGATTGGGGCGTGACATCGCCCATGCCGCGGCGGCGAACACCGCCCGCTCGACCGGGTTGTTGTCGGCTTCGTCGGTGGCCACCTCGGCCCTGAGTTTGACCAGCATCGTCGGGATGTCGATCGCCACCGGGCACACCTCGTAGCACGCTCCGCACAGAGTGGAGGCGAACGGCAGCGACGCATTGTCGGCCACGCCGGTGAGCTGCGGTGAGAGCACGGCACCGATCGGACCGGGGTAGATCGAGCCGTAGGCGTGGCCGCCGGTTCGTTCATACACCGGGCACACATTCAGGCAGGCCGAGCAGCGGATGCAACGCAACGCCGGGCGGCCCTCGGGATCGGCCAGAATCGTGGACCGGCCGTTGTCCAGCAGCACCAGGTGGAACTCCTCCGGTCCATCGCCCGGTGTCACGCCGGTCCACATCGTCGTGTAGGGGTTCATGCGCTCCCCCGTGCTGGAGCGGGGCAGCAGCTGGAGGTAGACCTCGAGGTCCTGCCAGGTCGGAATGAGCTTCTCGATGCCCATGACCGTGACCAGCACCCTAGGAAGGGTCAGACACATTCGACCGTTGCCTTCGGATTCGACCACCATCACGGTGCCGGTCTCCGCCACCCCGAAGTTGGCGCCGGAGATCGCCATGTCGGTGGTCAGGAAACGGTTGCGGAGATGGATCCGGGCCGCCTCGGCCAGCGCCGGTGGGTCGTCGGTCAGCCCCTCTGGCGCCGGTATGCCGACGTTGCCCATTTCCCGGCGGAAGATGTCTCGGATCTCGGACCGGTTGCGGTGGATCGCCGGGACCAGAATGTGGCTCGGCATGTCGTCGCCCAGTTGGACGATCAGTTCGGCGAGATCGGTTTCCCAGGCCGAGATGCCGGCGTCGGCCATGGCCTCGTTGAGTCCGATCTCCTGGGTTGCCATCGACTTGACCTTGACCACGTCGGTCGCTTCGGCCGCCCGGGCGATCTCGATCACGATCCGGTTGGCCTCGTCGGCGTCGGCCGCCCAGTGAACCACACCGCCCCGGGCGGTGACCTCGGCTTCGAGGCGCTCGAGGTGGTCGCCGAGGTCGGCCATGGTGGCGTCCTTGATCGCCGCGGCCGCCGATCGCAGCTCGGCCCAATCGTCGAGTTCGGCCACCACCGAAGCCCGCTTGTCGCGAATGGTCGTGGTCGCCTTGCCGATGTTGCGTCTCAGCTGCGGGTCGGCGAGAGCGACCCTGGCCGCTCTGGGGAAGTAGTCACCGTGGAGATGGCCGGTGTTGGTCGCCCGTGGCCATGGTGTCGTCATCGCCGTGTCGCCGTCCGGCTCCTGAGGTGGGGTCATGGTCCCTCCGTCGAGGCCAGGATCTCGGCCAGATGGACCGTCGTGACGCCGGTCCGATTGCGGGAAAGCCCGCCCCCGATGTGGAGCAGGCACGACGCATCGGCCGCCACGCAGTTCTCGGCGCCGGTCGACAGCACGTGGTGGATCTTGTCGGCCAGCATGGCGCTCGACACGTCGGGATTCTTCAGCGCAAAGGTCCCGCCGAATCCGCAACAGCTCATCGCCTCCGGCAGTTCGACCAGCTCCAGCCCCCGAACGTTCCGTAGGAGCTGGAGCGGCCGGTCGCCGATTCCGAGCATGCGGGTGGCGTGACAGGCGGCGTGGTAGGTGACCCGGTGCGGGTAGAACGCCCCGACGTCGGTCACGCCCAACACGTCGACGATGAACTGCGACAGCTCGTAGGTCCGCTCCGCCAACTCCCGGGCCGCGACGACGTTGTCGCCGGTGAGCTGGTTGGTTGCCACCCACTCATGTTGGTGTTGGACCGACGCAACGCAGGAGCCGCCGGGGGCCACGATGTACTCGTAGCCGGCGAACGCCGCCTGGAATCCCTCCACCATCGGCGCCGCCTGATCGGGATAGCCGGAGTTGGTGTGCATCTGACCGCAGCACGTCTGGTCGAGCGGGAACTCGACGGTGCAGCCGAGACGTTCGAGCACCTCGACGGTGGCTCGGCCGACGCCGGGTGACATGGCGTCGACCAGACAGGTGGCGAACAGCGCAACCCTCATCAACGGTCACTGTAGTTGGCCGCTCGACCTCAGCCCAGACCGAGGCCGCCGGCCAGCAGCTCCATCGACTCACCGAGGAGCCCTTCGGGAAGACCGCCGACGTCGAGGAGGAACAGCTGACGGTCCAGGCCGAGCGTCTCGTCGATGGCCGAGATCCGCTCCACCACCTCGGCGGGACTGCCGGCGATGGCCGGACCGTCCAGCAGCGAGTCGTAGTCGACCGGTCGACCGAAGCTGCCCCGCAGCGACATGGCGAAGTCGCGGTACGACTCGAGGTAGGGACGCCACCGCTGCCGAGCCAGCTGGGAGGTCGGCGCCACGTGAACGTAGGTCGGAAAGCCGACCTCGATACCGTCGGTGAACCCGTTGGCCGCAGTCCGCTCCCGGTACCGGGCGACGATCTCCGAATAGTCCTCGGGCCACCGGAACAGGCTGGGCAGCATGAACCGAAGGCCAAGATCGGAGGCCAGATCGGCCGAGATCGTCGAGAGCCCGCCTCCGACCCAGATCATCTGTCGGGCCGGCTGCAGTGGACGAGGTTCCAGCCGGACTCCATCGAGTGGGGTGCGGTGCTGGCCGGTCCAGCTGACCTCTTCCTCTTCGAGGAGCCGGAGAACCAGCCGTAGCGATTCGTCGAACTTCGGCCGCAGCTCCTCGAAACTCTCGGAGCCGAACGCCTTGGCGGTCGCCTCCGAGGCGCCACGGGCGAAGGTGACCTCGATGCGGCCGTCGGTCAAGACGTCGAGCACCGAGAGCTGTTCGGCGAAGCGAACCGGATCGAGGTTGGCCAGCAGCGATACCGACGTGCCCAGACGGATCCGTGAGGTTCTGGCTGCGGCGTAGGCCAGCAGGAGTTCCGGGGCGGGCATGATGTAGCGGCCGAAGTGGTGCTCCCCCACGTTGAAACCGGAGAAGCCCAAAGCCTCGGTTGCCACCGCCTGATCGACAGCCGATCGGATCCGTTCCTGTTGGGTCGGAACGTGTCCGGAAACCGGGTCCGGCAGGTGGTCGATCAGGCTCAGTATCTCGTAGGTGCTCACGGCCAACCCGTCATCTCGCGCCGGTTTCCTCTCAGCGCATCGTAGTACCTGAGAACGCCGTCCGAGCAGGACGGCATGCCTCGCCCTGTGCCATGCTGGGGCCATGTCCGAGCACCCGATCTCTCGCTTTCCCGTTCCCGAACTCGACGATCTACCGGACGACATTCGGGCTCTCATCACGGAGGTGCAGGAGAAGTCCGGCTTCATACCCAACGTGTTCCTCGCTCTGGCCCACCGGCCCGCCGAGTTCCGAGCGTTCTTCGACCATCACAACGCTCTCATGGACGCCGAAGGTGGTCTGTCGAAGGCGGAGAGGGAGATGATCGTGGTCGCCACCAGCGCCCAGAACGGGTGCCTGTACTGCGTCGTCGCCCACGGCGCGATCCTGCGGATACGCAGCAAGAACGAGATTCTCGCCGACCAGCTGGCGATCAACCCCTGGAAGGCCGATCTGTCCGAGCGGGAACGCCACATCGTCGGCTTCGCGCTGGCGGTTGCCCTCGACTCGGCGTCGTTGACCGACGAGGATCTCGACGACATGCGAGCGGCGGGATTCACCGACGACGAGGTCTGGGACATCGGCGCGATCGCGGCCTTCTTCGCGATGTCGAACCGGTTGGCCAACCTGTCGGCCATGCGACCGAACGACGAGTTCTACGGCCTCGGGCGCAACCTCGGCTGACGAACCACCCCGGCGGCCCCTCGTTTGGCGCTACAGGCGATCGGCCAGGTCGTCGACCAGGGCGACGATTTGGCGGGCCACGCTGACATAGAGCTCGACTTCACCGCCGCCGGGGTCGATGATTTCCTCGTCGGGACCCGGGTCGTGGGTTCCCAAACGGAGCTCGGCCACCCGCTCGATGAGGGGCACCGGTGTCACCGCCAGGTTTTGAACGAGGTGGATCAGGGTCGCCGTACGGTCGAGGTGGGCCGGGTGTTCTCGGCCGATCCAGGCCACGTGCTCAGGGGCCGCGGCAACCACCAGGGTCGCCTCCTCCAGCATCGCCTGGGTCGCCTGCCGCGACCGGTGATCAGACGGTGCGAGCCCGGCCTCGATCATGGCGTGGCGGGTCCTGGTACTCATGGGCAGGCCTTCGAGCACCAGCGTGCCGGCGGTGGCGATCGCGAGATCGGGCCGCCGTCGGGCCAGGGCCGCACCGCCGATCACCGATCGGGAGGCGTTGCCGGTGCAGAGGAACAGGATCGCGGGCCGGGGGCCGCTCGACATCAACCGGTGCCGGCTCCGGCGGTCGACGAGGTCGACTCACCGCTGGTCGTGGATTTCGCGGTTTCCGACGTCGAGGTAGATTCCGACGTCGAGGTCGATTCCGACGTCGACGTCGCTGCCGTTGTGTCGGTGGTGGCGGTGTCGTCGGTCGACGATGTGGTCGTGGTATCGGTCGTGGAGCTGGAATCCGGGGCCGACGAGGTCGACTGGGTCGATCCCAACGAGGTGGTCGTCGTGTCGGCCGACGTCGTGGTCG
The DNA here is from genome assembly GCA_965216675.1 of Acidimicrobiales bacterium. Classification (GTDB taxonomy): domain Bacteria; phylum Actinomycetota; class Acidimicrobiia; order Acidimicrobiales; family SZUA-35; genus JAHELU01. The sequence continues at coordinate 319,607 of CBDCGK010000003.1, forward strand.
TGGACCGCGTCGGCGGTCTGATCGACGCGTAGTTGGCGGGGAGCCCGTTGGACCCCCAGCAATGACGGCTGGCCAGCCACGGCCGGGTGCCGTCCTGCTTGACCGTGAGCACGGCGGCCTCGTCCTGTTGGGCCGGAGTGGCCAGGTCGGCCCGGGCCGCCCCGTAGCGGGCGGCATGTCCGTACCATTCCCAGCTCCCGGTGAGGAACTGGTAGGCGCCGCGGGCGCTGGAGACGGCGTGTGCCGCCCGATAATCGTTGGTCGATTCGCAGTACCGGATTCGGAGCAGCACCTCCGGCACGGCGACCCCGTTCCCGGCGTCGATCCACTCGGACTCCGGTGGGATCGGCCGCTGGGCCCAGCCGGCGGTGGTGGAGGTGGCCATGGTGGTTGTCGTGGCGGACGTCGACGGTCCATCGGGTTCGGTGGTCAGGCCGAGGAAGACCGCCTCCGCCGACACGAGGAGGTTCGGGCTGACGCCGACGCTCGGTTCGAGCGGCACCGCCGAAACGGACGGTTCGGTCTCGGCCACGACCTCGGAGGCGGTGGACGGCACGCCGGCCGTCTCCAGGTTGACCGTCGCGTCACTGAGCGGGCGTCCAGAGGAGAAGGTGACGACAACCAGCGCCACTCCGGAGATGACCGCCACCATGCCCGACACTCGCTTGGCGGCCCGCCAGGATCGGATCGACCGGCCACCGCCCGGCTTCAGGAGGGCCAGCCAGTCACCGGTGGTGAACGCGACGTCATCGGGCAGCGCCGGGAGATCATGATCGTCCCAGCTCTGTTCCTCCTCGACCGGGTCGAGGATCTCGACGTCTCCGCGTGTCAACACAAGATGGTTCTGCCTGCTCGGCCGGACCCCCACAGTCCGACTTTGTTGCGACCATGTTACGGCCGGGATCGCCCTGATGCGAGCACTTCACCAAAACCACGTCGAACGTTAGTGTGCCTGGCTACGGCATGATGGTGTCCGTGACTGGCACCACAGCGACCGCTGTACTGAATCTGATCGACTCTGTGAGTCGGCGCCGGCCCCTCATGGTGGCGATCGACGGCATGAGTGCGGCGGGGAAGTCGACCCTCGCCACAGTTGTCGTTGCGCAGTTGCCGGACGCCGAACTGATCCGAGGCGACGACTTCTATCGGGTGATGGACGACAACGAACGCCTCGGGATGTCCCCCGAGCAGGGCTACGACCACGACTTCGACTGGCAGCGGCTCCGCCAGCAGGTCCTCGACCCACTCCGGGCCGGCAAACCAGCCAGATTCCAACGCTATGACTGGTCGACTGGGCAGCTCGGTCGGTGGGTTGAGGCTCGACCAGCGCCCGTTGTCATAGCCGAGGGCGTCTACATCTCACGGCCACAGCTGCGAGACATCTTCGACGTGGTGGTGTGGGTCGATGCCTCGGCCGACGCCAGAGCGGTACGGCAGTCGCTGCGCGACGACTCTCCTGAATGGGTCGCCAGGTGGGGTGCTGCGGAGCGCCACTACGTCGCACACCACCAACCAGCAAGTACCGCTAATCTGATTGTGTCCGGCGAGATGACGTAGCTTGTCTCGATGGTCACCGTCCGCACCGACGGTCACAGGGTGTCGAGCGCCGCCTCGATCGCCGCCCAGAGCGGCTCGGTCGGCTCGCAGCCAACCGACAGCCGCACGTAGCCGTCGGGAACCACGTCTCCCCACCGGGCCCGCCGATCGGCGATCGTGTGCGTTCCCCCGAAACTGGTGGCGGGAACGACGAACTCGGCCTGTCGGGCGAAGGCGTCGGCAGTTGCCGCATCGGCGAACTCGACCCCGAGGAGCAGGCCGTTACGGTGCATCTGCCGGCCGGCCAGTTCGTGTTGTGGATGTGATTCGAGACTCGGATGGTTGACCGACCGCACCGCCCGCCGGCCGACCAGGCGTTCGGCGATCACCTCCGCCGAGTCGCACATCCGGCTGAACCGCAGTTCGAGTGTTTCCAGACCGCGATGAACCAGCCACGACTCGAAGTGCCCGGTAACGGCACCGGTCACCGTCCGCCACTGCCGGATCCGTTCGAGCAACTCGGGGTCTCGGCCGGCGACGTGGCCGAACAGCACGTCGGAGTGTCCGTTCACGGCTTTGGTGTCGGAGGAGACGACCAGGTCGATTCCGTGGTCGAGGGGACGCTGACCGAGCGGGGTCATCGTCGTGTTGTCGGCCACGGTGATCACGCCGGCCGCCGCCGCCCGTTCGGCCACGGCACGCAGATCACAGATCTGCAGCGTCGGGTTCGACGGGGTTTCGATGAACATGAGGTCGAACCCGGTCAGGTCGGCCTCGGCCATGGAGACCGTCGGGCACTCCTCCACGACGACGCCGTTGGGTCGAAGATACTGATCGGCCAGCAGGCGCGTCGTGTAGTAGCCGTCGGAGGGGATCATCACCCGCTGGCCGGACCGGGCGAGTGAGCACAGGATCGAGGCGATGGCCGCCATTCCCGACGGAAAGGTCACGACCGGCGCGTCCTCGAGGGTGGCGAGCGCGTGCTCGGTGGCGTCCCACGTCGGGTTGGCCCACCGTCCGTACTGATAGGGGCCGGCCGGATCACCGGGCAGGACGTAGAGGCTGGCCGGCACGATCGGGGGGCCGATCGGTCGTCCGGCTTCGAAGTCGTCGTCAGCGTGGTGCAGGAGTTCGGCGGCCGCCCGGTCCGGATCGAAGTCGGTCATGGGGGCCATGTCTAGCACGAGCGGCACGACAGCCGACGATCAGCCGGTCCACGCCTTGCCCGGCCAGGCCTTCACCATGTTGCCGTCAGGCGTTCCGGCTTTCGGAAGATGTGACCCCGGGGTGGTGTCGAGTCCGCCTCGTCGAGCCTGATCGTCGGCAACATCGTGAGCACGGTCTCGAGTGCGACCGTGGTCTGCAGTTTGGCCAGATGCAGGCCCAGACAGACGTGGGGTCCGCGGGCGAAGGCGAGGTGCTGTCCGACCGCCGGCCGGTCCGGATCGAAGCGGTCGGGGTCGGCGAACACGACGGGGTCGCGGTTGGCCCCGGCCAGGGAGACCTCGACCAGGTCGCCGGCCTGGATCCGCACTGCCTCCGCCGGGGTCTTCAGCTCGACATCCGCCGTGGCGTAGCGGTCGACGACCGCTGCGGCCGGCTCGAGCCTCAGCGACTCGTTGACCACTCGGTTCACGTCGACCTCGCCGGCGCGGATCCGCGCCGGCCAGTCGCCGTCGGCCAGCACATGCCCGATCGCGTTGGCCGTCATGCCCTCGCAGGTCTCGATTGCTCCGAACAGGATCACCGCAACGTTCGATCGGAGCCGATCGGCGTCGATCGCCCCGCCAGTCGCGTCGGCCAGCTGGGCGAGCGGCCCGCCACGTCCGACGCCCCGCTCCACCAGGTCACCGATGTCGGCCATGGCCTCGGCCGCGTCACCGGGTTCGGATTCGCCGGTGCCGAGCCCGATCACGGTGTCGACGATCACCCGGTAGGCGGCCAGAAGCCGCTCGTCGATTGTCGCCGCCGTTTCAGCCGGGTCCTCCTCTCCGTGGAATCCCAGGAACGAAGCAATGACCGAGGTGGCCAGCGGCGCGGCAAACGACGTCCGTAGCTCCGCTCGTCCGACAGGCTCGAGCCGCTCCAGTAGCCCGGCGGCGATCGCGTGAATCATGCCGGAGGTCTCGGAGACCGACGCCCGGCGGAACATGGGCTCGAACGGCTCGCGGTGGATCCGATGATCGGCTCCGTCGGTCGACAACATCGATGGACCGACCACCCGGCCGGTGGTGAACCGCTCGTCGTCGACCGTGAACCGGACAGGGTCGCGCAGAACCTGCACTGCGGTGCCGTAGTCGGTGACCAACCAGCCGCCGATCGATGGCAGCCATGAGACCGGTTCCCGTGCCCGCAGGTGCGCCAGCGCCGGATGCAGATCGTCGGCCAGCTGTTCGACGGTGATCGACGCGCCGACCGGGTACCGGGCCACCCGCCCGGCGTGGATGTCGATCGGCTTCACCGGACCAACGGTACCGGCGTCAGTCGACCTCGGTCCGGCGACTACGCTTGTCGCTGATCATCGAGCCAAACCACGATCAGCAAGGGGAACTGCCGTGAACCATCTCAATCCTCCGTTTCGGGCCGATCACGTCGGCAGCCTCCTTCGACCCGAGCGTGTTCACGAGGCCCGGGCCAAGCGGGCGGCCGACGAGATCTCGGCCGAGGAACTACGACAGGTCGAAGACGAAGCCATCGCCGAGGCGGTCAGGAAGCTCGAAGGGACCGGCATGGAGTCCATCACCGACGGCGAGTTCCGTCGAGGATGGTTCCACCTCGACTTCCTGGAACAGCTCGACGGGGTCGCCGTCACGGGCAACATCGCATCCAGCTCCGACTCGGCCGACACGGTGCACATGACGCCGCCGAAGCTGACGGTCGACGGCCCCCTTCGCCACGTTCGCGACATCCAGGTCGACGACTACCGGTATCTGGCGTCGCTGACATCCAAGACACCGAAGGTCGCGATCCCCTCCCCGACGATGGTGCATTTCCGGGGTGGAAGGGCCGGAATCGACATCGACGCCTACCCCGATCTCGAGGTGTTCTTCACCGATCTGGCCGCCGCCTACAAGGCCGAGATCCATGCGTTGTACGCCGCCGGTTGTCGCTACATCCAGCTCGACGACACCAACCTGGCCTACCTCTGCGATCCGGTGATGCGTGACGGCGCCGTCGAGCGCGGCGACGACCCCGACGAACTCCCCCGCTCCTACGCCGAGCTGATCAACAACGCCATCGACGGTCGACCGGACGATCTGACGGTCGGCGTCCACCTCTGCCGGGGCAACTACAAAAGCACCTGGTTCGCCCAGGGGGGCTATGAACCGGTGGCCGAGGTGCTGTTCAACGAGCTCGACGTCGATGCCTACTTCCTGGAATACGACGACGACCGTTCCGGTGACTTCGCCCCACTCCGGCACGTGCCGTCGAACAAGACCGTCGTGCTGGGGTTGCTGACCAGCAAGCGCCCCGAACTCGAGAGCTATGACGACCTGGCCCGCCGGGTGGACGAGGCCGCTTCGTACGTGCCCATGGAGCAGCTCTGCCTGAGTCCCCAGTGCGGCTTCGCCAGCACGGTCGAGGGCAATGCGCTGACCGAGGCCGAGCAGTGGGCCAAGCTCTCCCATGTGGTCGAGATGGCCGACCGGATCTGGTCCTAGACGAGAAGAGACGAGCCGTGACCATGATGGGAATGGGTCTCATTCACAGTCGACGTCGTCGGTCTATACTCACATGATGGGTTCGGCAACCAACCCCGCGCACCGTCCGTCGCCGTCCGAGGCTGATCCCGGACCGGATGACGAAGTGCTGACCGAGCTCCATGACGCCGTGGCTCGCCGGTTGGAGCGCCATGATCATCGCTACACCCGGGGCCGCCGTCACCTCGTCGAAACCCTGGCGCGGGTCGCCCGCCCCGTGACCCTGCCACAGCTGGCCGACCACACCGATGACCTGCCGCAGAGCTCGGCCTATCGGAACCTCGAGATCCTGGAGCGCTGCGGCGTCATCAGCAGGATTGCCGGCGCCGCCGACCATGCGCACTTCGAGCTGGCCGAACCGCTCGTCGATCATCATCACCACCTGGTGTGCGTCGGCTGCGGTTCGGTGCAGGATGTTCACCTCGATGAGCAGCTCGAAGCGTTGGTCGACGCCGAGCTGGCTCAGGCGGCTGCGTCGGCCGGTTTCACCCCAACCCACCACAGCCTGGACCTGCACGGCTACTGCCAAGACTGCGAACCCGACCGCTGACGGCTTCTACACTGGAACCATCGCTTCCGACGCCGCTTCTTCGCAGAGCCATGGTCCAAGTCACGGTCAGGGTGCAAGTCACGGTCACAGCCATGCCCCGAGCCTGAGGGCGGGAGCCCGGCATCTGGGCCGGCTGAAGCTCGCCTTCGTCGTCATCGCCGCGTTCTTCGTTGTCGAGGCCCTGGCCGGCTGGCTGACCAACTCGCTGGCCCTGCTGTCCGACGCCGGACACATGCTCACCGACGTGATCGGGCTCGGCATGGCCCTGGCCGCCATTCAACTGGCCAACCGGTTCGAACGGAACCCGGGCACCACCACGAGCCATACCTTTGGCCTGTATCGCCTCGAGATCCTCGCCGCTTTCGTGAACGCCCTGCTGCTGTTCGCCGTGGCCATCTGGGTGCTGGCGGAGGCGGTGGGTCGCGTCCGATCCGAGCCCGAGGTGCTCGACGGGCCGATGCTGATCGTCGCCGTGCTCGGTCTGGTCGCCAACCTGGTCGCGTTCTGGCTGCTCCGGGAGGGAGCCCGGGAGTCGATCAACCTGGAGGGCGCCTACCTGGAGGTGCTGGCCGACACCGTCGGCTCGGTCGGCGTCATCATCGCCGCTCTACTGATCCGGTTTCTCGGCTGGGGCTGGGCCGACCCGGTGATCGCTGCACTCATCGGCCTCTGGATCCTGCCCCGGACCTGGCGGCTCGGCCGCAACGCCGTGCGAATCCTGCTTCAGGCTGCGCCCGATCACATCAGTCTGGAGCGCCTCCGAGCCGATCTGGGGGCCATCGGTGGTGTGCTCGACGTCCACGATCTCCACGTCTGGACGCTCACTTCGGAGATGGAGGCGGCGTCGGCCCACCTCAAGACGACCGACGACAGCGATCCCCACAGTGTTCTCGACCAGGCCCGCGACGTTCTGTCGTCGACCTACGGCATCGCCCATGCCACCTTGCAGGTCGAACCCGAGAGCCATCTCGGCTGTGAACAGGTGACCTGGTAACCCACCCGAACCGGCGGTTGTAGACCACCCTTTCCGGGGGGCGTGAGCCGCCGGAAAACGACAGGGGTGTGACCGGTTCAGGATCGGCGATCAGGTTTCGAGTTGAGCCTGGAGGCCCTCGACCGCCTCGATGAACTCGCTGACCATCTCGAACACCACCTGGGCCGAGGTCTTGCGCTGGTTCATGGTTCCGACGATCTGACCGACGAAGTAGTTGGCCAGCTTCTCGGCCCCCGAGCCTTTCGAGTGGGCGGCCCGGGCGATACGGCGCTGAGCGGTGGCGGTCAGGACGGGCTGCATCGGCATGCCGAGCGGATCGGGGGTGTCGTCACGTTCCCACTCGTCGGTCCACGCCGACCGCAGCATCCGCGCGTGCTTCCCGGTCAGCGAGCGGGACCGGGTCGTGTCGGCCGACGATGCAGCCAGGAACTTCTCCTTGACCACCGGATGGGTCTCGGCCTCGTCGGTGGTGAGCCACACCGAGCCGCACCACACACCCTCCGCCCCGAGCGCCATGGCAGCGGCCATCTGCCGACCACGGCCGATGCCGCCTGCTCCCAGCACCGGGATGTCGACGGCGTCGACGATCTCGGGGATGAGCACCATGGAACCGATCTCCCCGGTGTGGCCACCGGCTTCATAACCCTGGGCGATGATGAGATCGACGCCGGCGTTCTGGTGGCGCTCGGCGTGCGACGGGCGGCCGGCGAGCGCGCCCACCAGGCGGCCCTCGGCCTTGCACCGGTCGATCAGGAACTGTGGTGGCGGACCGAGTGCGTTGGCCACGAACACGGTGTTGTGGGCCAGCGCGATGTCGAGCTGCGGGCCGGCCGCGTTGGCCGAGAACGGGGCGTCCGCTCCATCGCCGGCAATCGAGGTGTTGGCCTTGGTCTCGTCGTCGGCGGGCAGATCCGGGACGTCGTAGCGGGCGAGGATGTCGTCGACGAACTCCTGGTGCTGCGGCGGGATCAGCCCCCGGATGTCGTCGAGTGTGAACCCGCCGTCGCCGTCGCCCGCGTACTTGGCGGGCACGATGAGATCGACCCCGTACGGGCGGTCGCCGATCTCGTCTTCGATCCAGGCCAGATCGGTTTCCAACTCCTCCGGCGTGTGGGCGACCGCACCCAGCACCCCCATGCCACCGGCCTTCGACACGGCGGCGACGACGTCCCGGCAGTGGCTGAACGCCAGAATGGGGAACTCGATGTCGAACATCTCGGTGACGCTGGTCTTCATGACTGCTCCTCCCGCCGATCCCGACCATGCCGGTAGGCGGTTTGTGTCTCGGCCCACGACAGGCCCTGCTGGACGTTGGGTTCGCGGGGCAGGCCGAGGACCTGCTCGGCCACGATGTTGCGTTGGATCGCCCATGTTCCGCCGCCGAGCGTCAGCGCCGGCGACACGAGGTAGCCGTAGTGCCAGATCGGATCGACCTCCGGGAACTGGCTGTCCGGGCCCCGCCTGAAGTTGATCTCGGTGATCCCGTTCCGCTCGCCGACCGGCACATCCCCGCTCGGTCCCGACCCCTCCACCATGCCGGACGCCCCGTGGAGATCCTTGGCCAACTCCATGACTTCCTGACCGTGCTCGTCGGCCATCAGCTTCTGGATCGACGCCTCGGCGCCGGGCGTTCGACCCTGGAGCTTGGCGCTCAGGGTGCGCAGCCGGTTCAGACGGAGGACCTCGGCGTTGCAGTGGAGCCGGGCCAGGCGCTGGCGGATCGCCGCGTCGGTGACCGGCGGTCCCTGGCGCACGAGGTCCAGGAGCGTCGCCGCCGTCGGACCCTCCCCCCACAGCGATCCGGCCGACGACAGCGAGACGCGTTCGTTGGCCAGGGTCACCTTGGCCAGACGCCATCCGTCGCCCTCGGCCCCGATGCGGTGGGACTCGTGTAGCCGCACGTTGTCGAAGAAGACCTGATTGAACGAGTGGGCGGTGGCCATGTCGACGATCGGCGACAGGGTGATGCCGGGCGCGTCCATCGGACAGGCGAAGTAGGAGATGCCCTTGTGCTTCGGGGCCTGCGGGTCGGTCCGGGCGATGAGGATGCCCATATCCGAGCGGTGGGCGCCGCTCGACCAGATTTTCGAGCCGTTGATGACGTACTCGTCGCCGTCGCGTTCGGCTCGGGTGGCGAGGTTGGCCAGGTCGGACCCGGCTTCGGGTTCGGAGAACAGCTGGCACCAGATCTCTTCGTGGTTGAAGATCTTCGGCAGGTAGCGCTGCTTCTGCTCCTCGGTCCCCGCCAGCAGGATGGTCGGAGCCGCCCAGCCGATTCCGATGGCGTTGCTCACCATCTCATTGGCCGTCCGCTTGACCCGGAGGCCCTCCAACTCCTGGGCGATGATGACCTGGTGGACCGGGTCGGCGTTCAGCCCCCACGGCTCGGGCCAGTGGGGCACGACGTAACCGGCGTCGGCCAGATCCTCCTGGGTCGGTTCCGGGTGGGCGGCCCGCCACCGGCGCACGGCCAGCCGCCGTGGGTCGTCATCAGCCGGGAAGTCGAAATCCATGGTGTCCTCTCGTGCGTCCTCAGGTCGAGGTGTCGGCTTCGCCGTCGCCCGGCACCCAGGCCGCCTGGCGTTTCTCCAAGTAGGCGGTCATGCCTTCGGTGGCCTCCTCGGAGCGGAACAGCGCTCCCGACAGCCGGCCCGTCCACTCGAACGCCTCGTCGACGGTCATCGTCGGCACCCGGGCCAGGAGCTGTTTCGACGCGGCCAGGGCGTTGGGCCCGCCGGCGAGCAGATCCTCAACGACCTCGTGGACGGCGGCGTCGAGTTCACCGGCCGGAACCGCCCGGTTGATCAGGCCCATGGCCGCGGCCTCCGCGGCGTTGAACCGTCGACCGCGCAGGATGGCGTCGGCTGCATCGGCCGTCCGCATCTTCGGTAGACAGAGCACCGAGATCATGGCCGGGGCCACGCCGATGCGGACCTCGGTGAAGCCCATCTTCACCTCGTCGACGGCGACGGAGATGTCCATGGCGGCGGCGAGGCCCATGCCGCCGGCCACGCAGTGTCCGGCGATCCGACCGACGAAGGGTTTGGGCGAGCGCCCGAACCGACGGAACAGGTGGACGGCATTGGTGTTGTCGATCGACGATGCACCGCCGCCTCCTCCGTCGCCCACTTCGGCATTATCGGCCGCTCGATGGCTCAGGTCGGCGCCGGCGCAGAACACGCGGCCCTCGTTGGTCAACACGATGACACGGACCGACTCGTCGGCCTCGGCGAGGTCGATGGCGCTGTTGAGTTGGGTGACCAGGGCGTGACTCAGGGCGTTGCGCCGTTCGGTATCGACGAGCGTGATCGTGCACACCCCTGCTTCGGTCGCCGTCTCCACGCAGATCCGCTCACTCATGTGCTGCTCCTTCGAAGCCCATCGAGCACCAGGTCGACCATTGCATTGGCCGACCGGGCCGGCGAATGATCGAGGCGACCCAACACCTCCGGGCGGGCGAAGTCGCGCCCCAGACCACCGAGCATCCTGGCCAGTGCCGAGGTGTCGACCGGACCCTCGAACTCCCCCCGCCGGATGGCCAGATCGAGCAGCGCCCTCGTGATGTCGATGAGATAGTTGCTGTGGGCCTCGTTGAGTGCCACACCTTCCTCGATGGCGGCCATGTCCGCGGCGAAGTCCGGGTTGACGGCGCTGACCGCATCGTTGGCGGCATACAGGTAGGCCCCGATGGCCTCGAGCGCCGACATGTCGGGTCGGACCGCGTTGTGAGCGGCCCGTCCGTGCGATCGTAGTACCCGGTCGATCACGGTCACCACCAGCTCGTTGCGGCTTCCGGCCAGCTGATAGAGGGTCCGTAGTGAGCAGTTCAGGCGGGCGGCCAGGTCGGCCATCGTCAGGTCGATGAATCCGTCGGTCGACACGGCCAGGGCCAGTTGGTCGAGGATCTCCCGCTGGCGGTCGGTCAGAGCGGCCTCGTGCTGTCGGGTCAGCACGGGTCGGGGCGGGGTCACGGCCCGCATGACGTCGACCACCGATTCGGCGACCTGCAGATCGCCCGGCCCCGGGTCTCGTCCGGCGCTCGACGCCCGGGCGGCGGCGTTCACGACCGCTCACCCCCATCACGGAGAAGTGACGTCGGGATCTCGATATGCCTGGCCCGTATCCATTCACCGAGGCTCTTCGCCTGGCCGTCGACCCGGGTCGATGCGGCCACCCCCTCCTGCAGGAGGCCGTGGATCACGAAGTTAAGCGACCATATGTTGGCAAGCTCGTACCGTTCGATTCGGAGATCTGCCGTTTCGGGGAGGAGCCTGCGGAGTCGTTCGGTGGACAGCTCCCCGGCCAGCCAGGTGTACGCCGCCGCCGAGCGGGCGAAGAGTCCAAGGTTGGCGTTACCTCCCTTGTCGCCGGAACGGGCACCGATGATGGTTCCCAGCGGCATGGTCTGGGTCGGTTCGTCGAGCTGTTCCGGACGACCGGGATCGATCGGATCGGCCGAATCGGACGGATCGGGGGCGCTCGACCGGTCGATGGCTGATTCGACGACGGTGGTGGCGCCGCCCAGGATCGTGACCTGTTGCGGTACCAGGTCGGCCGGCATCAAACCGGAGGTGTGCACACCGAACGGCTGGGCGATCTGGGTGCCTGGCAACCCGTGAAACCCCGGTAGCGAGGCCAGTGCCATGTTGTTCATCGCCGAGCCCACCGAACGGGCCTTGCGTTCGTCCCGGTCCTTCACGGTTGCCCGCCACGTGGCCGTGGCTTCGGTGTTCGACGCCGGGTCCGCCTTGTCGGTTCGGTCGACGGAGATGGAGACGGCGTCGAAGTCGTCGGGGCCATACGGGGTCGACCGCCACAGCACCGATTCGGCCAACGCCGCCTTGGCCTCGATGTCGAGACCGACCAACGCCACGCGGAGGTCACTCCGGTATCCGCCCCAGGAGTTCATCGAGACCTTGAGTGTCGACGGTGGAGGTTCGCCTTTGACGCCGGTGATGGTCACTCGGTCCGGGCCGTCCTGGGTCAGCGCGATGGTGTCGAACCGTGAGGTGACGTCGGGCCCCAGGTAGGCGGGACCTCCGATCTCGTAGAGAAGCTGGGCGGTGACGGTCCCGATCGTCACCCCTCCCCCGGTTCCCGGGTGTTTGGTGATGACACTCGATCCGTCGGCCGCGATCTCGGCGATCGGGAAGCCAGGGTTGTCCATCCCGTCGAGCTCGGTGAAGAACGAGTAGTTGCCGCCGGTGGCCTGCGTGCCGCATTCGATCACGTGACCGGCGACCACGGCTCCGGCCAGGACGTCCCAGTCGGTGCGCTGCCAACGGTGGTGATGGGCTGCCGGGCCGCACACGATGGCGGCGTCGGTGGTTCGCCCCGTGATGACGATGTCGGCTCCCGCGTCGAGAGCCTCGACGATGCCCCAGCAGCCGAGATAGGCGTTGGCCGAGATGAAGGTCTCATCTCCATCCTGCCTCGTCAACGGTTCACCGGTCTCGAAGTCGGTGACGTGAATGCCGGCCGCCGCCAGCTCGTCGAGACGGTCGAGGATGTCGTCGCCGCCGACAGAGGCGATGGTCGGCTCGAGACCGAGCTTGTCGGCGACTTCGGCCACCGCTTCGGCGCAGTGATCCGGGTCGAGTCCGCCGGCGTTCGAAACCACCGTGATGCCGCGGTCGAGGCACTCCCCCATCACCTGTTCCATCTGGGTGACGAATGTGCGGGCGAAACCCCCGCCGGGGCGTTTGGCCCTGGTCCGGGCGAGAATCAGCATCGTCAGCTCGGCCAACCAGTCACCGGTCAACACGTCGATCGGGCCGCCTCGCACCTGGCGGGCTGCGGCGTCGATCTGATCGCCGTAGAAGCCCGAGCAGTTGGCGATGCGTATCGGCTCAGTCACCGTCCGCCGCCTTCTCGGACCCGTCGACATCGGGGGAACCGCCCGACTCGTCGCCGTCGATCGTCATCAGGGGCGTTCCTCGCGACAACTGCTGGCCGACTGTGATCGGCACCTCGGTGACGGTCCCGTCGAAGGGGGCCTGCACGTGGTGCTCCATCTTCATCGCCTCGAGAACGACCAGCACCTGGCCCGCGGTGACCCGGTCGCCGACGGCACAGCGGATGTCGACCACCGACCCGGGCATGGGCGCAATCAGTCCGCCGGTGGGTGCCTCCGACCCGGGGAGCGTGAACCGGGGCACGACATCGAGGCTGACGGTGGTGGCCGTCGTCTGAACGTGCAGACGCCGGCCGGCGGTGGTGATTCGATGTGAACGACGAACCCCGTCGATCGTCAACTCGATGTGGTCCGTCGACCACTCGATGACATCGACCGCCTCGCCCGAGCCGAGGGTGAACCTCCCGCTGCGATCGGTCGTGTAGGCGATCGTGAACTCCTCGTCGTTGGTCGAGTCGATGAACGAAACCTGTTGCGGCGGCAGTCCGGCGTTGCGCCAGTTCGACGGGGCGAAGCCCCACAACGTGTCGTCGGCCCGGTTGCGGCCCTGGAGCCACAACGCACCCGCCACCGCGGCCACTCGGACCACGTCGTCGGTGATCGTGGCCGTCGGCCCGACCCGTTCGATGAAATCGGTCGTGGTGTCGCCCGCCTCGAACTCGGGGCTGGCCAGTATCGCCACCAGGTGATCGCGGTTGGTGATGAGGCCGCCGAGGTGGAGGCGTTCGAGGGCGAGACGGAGCCGGCCGATGGCCTCGCCTCTGGTCGGAGCGTGAGCGATGACCTTGGCCAGCATCGGGTCATAGGAGACGCCGACGACCGAACTGACCTCGATCCCTGCATCCCACCGCACCGCCGGCTCCTCCGGCGGTGCCCAGGCCTCGATGGTGCCGGTGGCCGGCAGATAGCCGTTCGCTGCGTCTTCGGCGTAGAGCCGCACCTCGATGGCATGACCGGAGGTGGTGATGTCGTCCTGCGTCACCGTCAGACGGTGGCCGGTGGCCACCAGCAGCTGCTCCCGGACGAGATCGAGCCCGGTGATCTCCTCGGTCACCGGATGCTCCACCTGGAGCCGGGTGTTGACCTCCAGGAAGAAGAACTCGCCACTGTCGTCGTCGAGCAGGAACTCGACGGTTCCGGCCGACTCGTAGCCGATCGAGGAGGCCAGCGCCACGGCGGCCGAGCCGATGGCTTGGCGCAGGTCGTCGTCGAGGCGAACCGACGGTGCCTCCTCGACGATCTTCTGGTGGCGTCGCTGGATGGAGCACTCCCGTTCCCCCAGGTGGATCACCTGGCCGTGGCGGTCGCCGAGGATCTGGATCTCGATGTGACGCGATCGCCGGACATAGGCTTCGAGGAACACCCGGTCGTCGCCGAATGCCCCTGCCGCCTCCCGCCGGGCCGCGGCGACCGCCTCGTCGAGATCCTCGGCCCGTTCGACGAGGCGCATGCCTTTCCCACCACCGCCGGCGGCGGCTTTGACCAGGAGGGGAAAGCCGACCGACGCTGCTTCCGAGGGGTCGTCGGCGGACGCCAGGGTGGGTACGCCGGCGGCCTCGGCCGCCTTCTTGGCGGCGATCTTGTCGCCCATGGTCTCGATCACACCGGGAGCGGGGCCGATCCAGGTCAGTCCGGCGTCGATGACCTGCTGGGCGAACGCCGCGTTCTCCGACAGGAATCCGTAGCCGGGGTGGACGGCGTCGGCCCCGACCCGCACGGCGGCGGCGACAACGGCCTCGCCGTCGAGGTAGCCGGTGGGGAGGTGAACGGCGAGGTCGGCGTCGGACACGAAGGGGGCGTCGGTGTCGACGTCGGAATGGACGGCGACGCAGGTGAGGCCCATCGAGCGGGCGGTGGCGAAGATCCGTCGGGCGATCTCGCCCCGGTTGGCCACCAGCAGGGTGCGCAGCGGTGCGATCGGGCGGGCGGTTCGTGATGACCCGCTCACAGTCGGAACACCCCGTAGTTCTCCGCCCCGGCAATCGGTCGGTTGCCGACGACGCTCAGGCAGATTCCGAGCACGGTGCGGGTGTCGCGAGGGTCGATGATCCCGTCGTCGCTGATGGCACCGGTGGCTCGCAATGCCAGGGAGCCCTTCTCCTGCACCGCCTCGGCGTAGGCCACGAGCTCGGCATCGGCTTCGGAGTCGAACTCGATGCCCTTTCGTTTGGCCTGAGCCCGCCTGACCTCCGACATCACGCCGGCTATCTGTTTCGGCCCCATCACCGCGATCTTGGCCGTCGGCCACAGGAAGGTGAACCGGTTGCCGAACGCCCGACCCGACATGCCGTAGGTTCCGGCTCCGTAGGACGAGCCGATGATGACCGTCAGATGCGGTACCGTCGAGTTGGTGACGGCGTTGATCATCTGGGAGCCCTTCTTGATGATCCCGTCGGCTTCATAGTCCTTGCCCACCATGTAGCCGGTGATGTTCTGCAGGAACACGAGCGGCAGGTCGATCTGGTTGCAGAGCTGGATGAAGTGGGCCGCCTTCTGGGCCGAGTCGGGGTAGATCACGCCGTTGTTGCCCAGCACGCCGACCGGATAGCCGTGGATCGAGGCCCAGCCGCAGACGATCGAGGGACCGAAGCGGGGTTTGAACTCCTCGAACCGGGAACCGTCGGCCACCCGGGCGATCACGTCGCGCACGTCGACCGGAGCCCGGAGATCGCGACTGACGAGGCCCAGCAACTCTTCGGGATCGTGGACGGGCGGTTCGTCGCTCAAGCGGGGTCCCCGGTCCGGCTTTCGCCAGTTGAGGTGCGACACGACCTCCCGACACATGCGGATGGCGTCCATCTCGTCCTCGGCCAGGTACTCGGCGAGACCGGATATCTCGGCGTGCTTCTCGGCACCGCCGATCGTCTCGGCGTCGCTGATCTCGCCGGTGGCCATCTTGACCAGCGGCGGCCCGGCCAGAAAGGCGTGGGATTGTTCCTTGATGAAGATGTTGTAGTCGGAAAGACCCGGCTGGTAGGCCCCGCCCGCCGTCGAGTTGCCGAACACAACGCAGACGGTGGGTATGCGCATCTTCGACAGCTCGATCATCTCGTAGAAGAAGCGCCCTGTTTCGGCGAAGTGCTCCGGTACGACGGCACTGCCAACAGCGGCTGACGCCGCGTCGTCATCGTCAGCATCGGCGGAACACGCACGGGCGTCGCCCTTCTTCTTGTCGATCCGCAGATCACCGCCGGAGGACTCGACGAAACTGATGTAGGGAATGCGGTTGTCGCGGGCGATCTCGAGGGCCCGCATCCACTTCTTCGAGGCGTACGGGGTGAGTGCCCCGGCCAGAACCGTGGGATCGTTGCCCATGATCACACACTCGGTGCCGGCGATGATCCCGATACCGGCCACCATGCCGCCCCCCAGCGCGTATTGAGACCCGTAGCCGGCGAGTGGGGTGATCTCCAGAAACGGGGTGTCGGGGTCCAGGACGTTGGCGATCCGTTCCCGGATCGGCAGCCGACCTCGCGACCGGTGGCGGTCGGTCGCCTTCTCTCCGCCCCCACCGAGGGCAACGGCCAGCAGTTCGTCGTGGGTGGCCAGCTGCTCCAGAACGTCCGACCGGTTCTTCACGAACTGTTCCGACGACGGGTCGATCGTTGACCTCAACGGCGGCGCCAGCAGTGATCGGTTCATGGGAGCACCGTAGGGCGGTAATATTTGATTGTCAAGATTACTCTCTCGTCTCGGCGGGATGATAGGGTCGGCGCCATGAGCCAACTCCCGATCACGGCAGCCACCGTCCGCCTCGACCTCGTGGCCGAGCAGGACGATCTCGACGCCGTCGTGGCCCGGCTCGAGCCGGGGCAATGGGAGCTGGCCACGCCGAGTCCCGGCTGGTCCGTTCGGGATCAGATCGGCCACCTGGCCTACTTCGACCGGGCCGCAGCCACAGCGATCGTCGACGTCGAACGGTTCCGAACGATGCGTGACGAGCTGGTCGGGCAACTCGCCGATCCACAAGGCGCGGATGCCATCACCCTCTCCCGGCCCCGGGCCATGACCGCACCGGATCTGCTGGAGTACTGGCGCTCCGGCCGTCGGGAGCTGGCGGATGCCGCCGCGACGCTCGGCGACGACACCCGTATCGAGTGGTACGGACCGTCGATGGGCTCCAAGTCCTTCCTCACCGCCCGCCTCATGGAGGCATGGGCCCACGGACAGGACATAGCCGACGCCGTCGGTGTCGAACGCGCTCCAACCGACCGTCTGCGTCACATCGCCCAGCTCGGCTACATCACCCGAGCCTGGACCTACATCAACCGCGGTCTGGATGTGCCCGACGGAGACGTGCGGGTGGAGTTGACGGCACCGTCGGGAGCGATCTGGACGTGGGGACCGGAGGAGGCCACGAGCCACGTCACGGGATCGGCCCTCGACTTCTGCCTGGTCACCAGTCAGCGCCGCAGCGTGGTCGACACCGCACTGGTGGTCGAAGGCCATGCCGCTCGTGACTGGCTGGAGAAGGCCCAGTTGTTCGCCGGACCGCCCAGCGATCCTCCGCCTCCGTCCGACAATCGTCGCCTGTAGGCCGTCACCCGCGGCCGGAAATGGTCGGCGCCGTTGCCGGCCCGCCGACTAACGTTGCGTCCATGAAACCGGAACTCCGGCCGGCCACCGAACGCGACCTCGACGCCGTGCTCGACCTGATCAATCACACCCGACGCCATGACGGCGCGCCCGAGGTGTTGTCGATGGAGGAGCTCGTCGACGAACTCAGCGGCGATGAGGCGGATATGGCCACCGACTCCCGTCTGGCCGTCCTCGACGGCGAGCTGACCGGGTTCGTCCACACGGTCTATCTCCCCAGCTCGGTCCGGCTCGAGCGATGCTACCTCGACGGCGTGGTGGCACCGGAGCACCGGAACAAGGGCATCGGGCGGATGTTGCTGGAGTGGGGTCGCGATCGGGCAACCGAACAACTCCGGTCGTCCGGCTCCGACCTGCCCAAGTACATCCGCGTCGACGACTACGACTTCGTCGACTCGGCCCACCGACTCTATGCCCGCATGGGATTCGAACCGGTTCGTTACTTCGATCAGCTGCTCCGCCCCCTCACCGACCTGCCACCGCTCGAACGCAGCGAGATCGACGGCATCACCATCACCCCGTGGGACGACAACCGGCGCGAGGAGGTGCGGGTCGTCAAGAACGACGCCTTCGCCGACCACTGGGGGTCGACGCCGACGAGTGAAGCCCGGTGGCAGATCATGATGGACTCGTCGACGACGAGGCTTGACCTGTCATGGCTCGCGCTGAACGAGAACGACGACGTCGTCGGCTATTGCATCAACGATCGGTTCGAGGCCGACGATGTCGTGAACGGTCGTCGTGAGGCGTGGATCGGCAATGTGGGCACCCTCCGGCGATACCGTCGCCAGGGCATCGCGTCGGCGCTGATGATCCGCTCGCTGCACGCCTTCGCCGCCGACGGCCTCGACCATGCCATCCTCGGGGTCGATTCCGACAGCCCGTCCGGTGCGCCCCGCCTCTACCGCAGTCTTGGATTCAAGCCCCACACCCGAACCATCACCCACGAGATCCTGCTCCAATAGCTGGCCGACGGAGGTCCGCCGCGCCACACTTGGGGCCATGGAATTCGACCTCACCCAGACCGATGCTCTCCTGTCGACGACCCGAGCGGTCCGCAAACGGCTCGACCTCGATCGGGAGGTGCCCGATGAGGTGCTGCTCGAGTGCCTGCAGTTGGCGGTCCAGGCGCCGACGGGATCGAATCGACAGGGCTGGCGGTGGCTTGTTGTCCGCGATCCCGGGAAGAAGGAGGCTCTGGCCGACATCTACCGGCGGGCCGGCGCCGAGTACTTGAGCTCCCAGGAGCGGCAGGTCGATCCCAACACGCAGACCGGGCGGGTGATCGACTCCGCCAACTATCTCGCCGAGAACATGGGTCGGGTACCGGTACTCGTCATCCCCTTGATCATCGGACGCGTCGACCAACCGGGGGTTTCGGCGGCCGGACTCTTCGGCTCGATCGTGCCGGCGATGTGGAGCTTCCAGCTCGCTCTGCGCAGCCGCGGCCTCGGTAGTTGCCTGACCACGCTCCACCTCGGCCTGGAGCAGGAGGCGGCGGAGCTGCTGGAGATTCCCGAGCACATGACCCAGGCGGCCCTTCTGCCGGTGGCGTGGACGAAGGGAACGGACTTCAAACCGGCGGCACGGCCCCCGGTCCACGAGATCACCTATCTCGACACCTACAAGAACCCGTTCCGCCCGTCATGATGCTGCCACGACGACCACTGGGCTCAACCGGGTTCGAGGTGAGCCCCATCACCTTCGGCACCTCGGCCCTGGCCAGCCTGCCCGGCACCTACGGCTACGAGGTTTCCGAGGAGCGGGCCCGGGCAACACTGCATGCCATTCTCGACAGCGACGGCAATGTGCTCGACACGTCGCGAAATTACGGCTTCGGGCGAGCCGAGGAGCGGATCGGCGCGGTCTTCGCCGAACTCGGGGGCAAGCCGGACGGTCTTGTCCTGTCGACGAAGGTCGATCGCGACGACGATACCGGGCGCTTCGATGCCGCCCAGGTCCGCCGGTCGTTCGAACAGAGCCTCGAGGCCCTCGGGGTGGACCGTGTCGACATTCTGCATCTGCATGATCCGGAGCACGCCCGCGACCTCGGCGAGGTGACGGCCCCGGGCGGAGCGATCGACGAGCTGTTCATCATCAAGGACGAGGGTCTCACTTCGGCGCTGGGCGTGGCCATGGGTCGGACCGACATCCAGCTGGACATCGTGCGTCGCCATCCCTGGGACGTGGTTCTCAACCACAACCGCTACACCTTGCTGAACCGTCGAGCCATCGAGCTGTTCGACTACGCCCGCAGCGAGGGCATGGGGGTCATGAACGCGGCACCCTATGCCGGAGGGATGCTGGCCAAAGGCTCGGAGAACTTCGACAAGATCAACTATCAGGACGCCGACGAGGATGATTTGGCCCCGGTCCGTGCCCTGGAGCGGCTCTGCCGGGAGCATGGCGTGCCGCTCGGTGCCGTTGCGCTTCAGTTCTCGATGCGAAGCGCGTTGGTCGACACCACCGTGCTCGGTGTGTCGAAACCGGAGCGCGTCGAGCAGTCGATCGAGTGGGCCACCGCCGCGGTTCCCGACGAGCTGTGGGCGGCCATCGACGGGCTGCCCTTCTCGACCGACGACCCGGAGGCCAACCGGGTGTGGAGCGGAGGATGAGGTGAGTCTCGTCCTCTACGAGCTCGACGGGCACGTCGCCACGATCACCCTCAACCGGCCGGAGAAGCACAACGCCATCAACGGCGCGTTGCGCAACGAGCTCAACGGTGCCTGGGAGCAGTTCCGCGACGACAATGACGCCTGGGTCGCCATCCTGGCGGCCAACGGACCGACGTTCTGCGCCGGTGCCGACCTGGTCGACGGCGAAGGTGCGGTCGGGACGTTCGGCGGAACCTTTTGGGAGAAGCCCACCATCAACTCGTTCGAGAGCGGTATGGAGCTGTTCAAGCCGACCATCGCCGCGGTGGGTGGACCCTGCATCGGGTACGGGCTGACCGGCGTCGCGTTCTGCGACTTCGTCATCGCCAGCGATCGGGCGAGGTTCTCCTATCCCGAGGTCACCATCGGCACGCCGACCATCGTCGGCGCCATACGCCTGCCCCACCGCATCGGCTGGGCCAACGCCATGGAACTGCTGCTGACCGGCCGGCCGATGTCAGCCGAGCGGGCCCACGAGGTCGGCCTGGTGTGGCGACTTGCCGACCACGTGTCGTTGCTCGACGACGCCCGGGCGTGGGCCGACGTCTTGGTGGCTGCGGCACCTTTGGCTCAGCGGGCCACCAAGGAGGTGGCGTGGCGGACCGCCGACATGGGATGGGTCGAGGCCGTCCGCTTCGGAGAGACGATGCGCAAGGTCGTCGCCGCCACCGACGACGCCGCAGAGGGCCGCCGGGCCTGGGCCGAGAAACGCAAACCGGACTGGCAGGCCCGCTGACCCGTTCTCCAGTGCCGAGGCGGCATCGAGTGTCGCCTCAGCACCGAGTTTCGGAGGGAATCAGCCCTTGGAGCGCAACCTGGGGTCGAGAGCGTCGCGGAGGCCGTCGCCGATGAAGTTCACGCTCAACACGGTGAGCGAGATCAAGGCTCCGGAACCGACGGCCCGCCACGGATTGATCTGGAGATAGTCGGTGCCGTCCGACAGGAGGCGGCCCCACGTCGGGAAGTCGGCGGGGAAACCCAGCCCGAGGAACGACAGCGCCGACTCGGTGATGATGGCGGTCGCGGTGCCGAGCGAGGCGGCCACGGTGACCGAACTCAACACGTTGGGCAGGATGTGGCGCATCACGATGTTGTTCTCACGGGTGCCGATGCTGCGGGCGGCGAGCACGAACTCCTCTTCCTTGATGGCGAGCACATCGCCGCGCACGACACGGGCCGTGTTCATCCAACTGGCGGTAATGCCGATGACGAACACGACCAGCAGGAAGATGCCGAGGTTCGGACCGAGGGCGTCCTTGAGCGGCTCCCGGAACAGCATGATGATCACCAGCAGAAGAGGCAGCTGAGGCAGCGACAGGAAGAGGTCGGTCAGACGCATCAGCGGTCCATCGAGGCGCTTGAAGAAGCCGGCGAGCACACCGACCAGGGTGCCGAGGACCAACCCGACGGCCATGGCCGCGAAGCCGACGGCCAGTGAGATTCGACCGCCGATGAGGAGCCGGGCCAAGGCGTCTCGGCCCAGGTTGTCGGTTCCCATGATGTGTTGCAGCGATGCACCCTGGTTGGTGATGGTCAGATCCTGGGCGTAGGGGTCGTAGGGGTAGACGAACGGGCCGACGATCACCGCCAACGAGATGAAGGTGAACATGGCCAGGCCGGCCATGGCGCCCTTGTGTCGTCGGAACTGGCGCCAGACGTCGCTCCACAGCGAGCGGTGCTCGCCGAGGTCGTTCATCGCCTCGAGGGCTGTGGCCGTGTCGGGAGTTGCCGTAACAGTCATCTTCAGCTCCTCAGTCGTAACGGATTCGTGGATCGAGGAAGCCGTAGGTCAAATCGGCCACCAGGTTGAAGGCAACCGTCAACAAGGCGAACAGGAACGTGATGGTTTGCACCATCGGCACGTCGCCCTGTCCGATGGCGGTGATGAGTAACTGCCCCATCCCGTTGATTCGGAACACCGTTTCGGTCAGGATGGCGCCGGAGAAGATGCCGGGGATGGCCAGAGCGATGAGCGTGGCCACCGGGATCAGGCTGTTGCGGAGCACGTGGCGGTTGATCACCTTCGTCTCGCTCAGGCCCTTCGATCTCGCTGTTCGGACGTATTCGAGGTTGAGGTTCTCCAACACCGAGGCCCGGGTGAACCGGCTCAGCTGAGCAGCGTTGAAAAGGGTCAACACCGAGACCGGCATGATCATCTGTTTGAGCTGTATCCAGATGCTGGACCAGCTCGACCAGTCGATGTCGTGGGTGGTGTTGTAGAAGGAGGGGAACCAGCCGAGCTTGACGCTGAACAGCAGGATGGCCAGCAGGCCGGTGAAGTAGACCGGCACCGAGAAGCCGACCATGGTGACCAGGGTGCCGACGTTGTCGAAGAGCGAGTACTGCTTGTAGGCGGAGTAGACGCCGACCGGGATGGCGAGCAGGGTGCCGAGCACGAACGAGGTGCCCATGATCCACAGCGTCTGGGGCAGGCGCTGGACGATGATGTCCATCGCCGGGGCCCGGGACGACCAGGAGATGATCCGGTCACGGTTCTCACAGTCGCCGATGCAGGTGTTGGTGATTTGTTCGAACCAGTGGATCGGCTCGTTCACCATCATCTGCACGTTCCATTTCCACCATTTGATGAGGAACGGGTCATTGAAGCCGAGCGATTCCCGCATTCGTTCGCGCACCTCGGCCGGAATGGTCAGTGGCAGCTGAGCTGCCGGATCTCCTGGAGCGAAGTCCAAGATGCCGAAGATGATCAAGCTGATGATCAGCAGTGTCGGGATGGCGAACAATGTTCGCCGTATCACATATTGAAGCATGGCCGGTCCGTCCCCTTCTCAAAGACCCTGTGTCCGAGTATGCGGGAGCCTCTCCGACCAGTATCGGAGAGGCTCCCACACCATTACAAGTTACGAGGTGGTGTCAACAGCCGATCAGCCGCGGACCCACTCCTGGATATTCCAGTACTCGGAGTCCCAACCGTTCAGGTCACCGACACCGGAGATGTCGGAGCTGACAGCCGAAACGCTGGCCCGGTGGATCAACGGGATCACGGCACCGGACTCGATCATGAGATCCTGGAGCTGCTTCACGTTGTCGACGTAGGCCGGGTCGGTCGGAGCCAACTGCGACGTGGCGTCCCACAGCGCGTCGTACTCCGCGGACTGCATGCGGGGCATGTTGTCACCGCCCCAGCTCGTGGCCGAGCTCGGGATCTGGTCGGACTTCCAACCCTGGAGGTAGCTCACGGGATCGGGGCCACTGGACCCGTTGGTGAACATCTCCATGTCGTTGAAGAACTTCCAGATGCAGGCGTCGCTGGCGCAGGTGCCGTCGAAGAACAGCGAGGCGTCCTCGTTGGTCATCTCGACGTTCACGCCAATCTCGGCCCAGTTGGCCTTGACCAGTTCCTGGTTCGACTGACGCACGGCGTTGGTCGACGTGGCGTACGTGAAGTCGAGCGGCAGACCATCATCGGTCTCGCGGATGCCGTCACCATCGGTGTCGACGTAGCCGAGATCGTCGAGGATCTGGTTGGCCTCTTCGAGGTTCTGGGTCAGGCACCAGTCGTTGTTCGTCGACATCTGATCGCCCACCGGCCACACGCTACAGGTCGGCACACCGGCCGCACCGTAGCCGACGGTGACGAGGTCGTCACGGTTGATGGCCAGCGACAGCGCCCGTGCCAGCTCGGGGTTCTCGAACAGGATCGGGTGGGGGTTGGTGATCTCCGAAGGCGGCTCGGCCCGCGGGTCGGTCTGGTTCAGGTTGATGTGCTCCACGTTGGCAGCGAAACCGGACAGCAGATTGGCGTTGCCGGCTGCCGCCATCGGCTCGAGGATCTCGGGAGCGACCTGGAGGTTCCAGGCGTAATCGGCCTCACCGATCTCGAGCACCGAGCGAGCGGTCGACTCGGCGTCGCCGCCACCCTTGATGGTCACGGTGCCGAAGAAGGGCTGGCCGTCAGCCGCACCACGGTAGTTCGGGTTCACCGTGTAGGAGACCGTGTCCTCCGGGCGGAGTTCGGTCACCATGTACGGACCAGTGCCGACGGGGGCGAAGTTCTGGTCGGTACAACCAGCGGCGGCTGCTCCTACGCAATCGGCGAACTGGGCCCGCTGGATGATCGGCTCGGTGTAGGTGACGAAGTGCTGGTACGGGTACGGCAGCGGCTCCGTGAAGTTGATGGTCACCGTGGTGTCGTCATCGGCCACGACCGACTCGACCTGAGTGAAGTCGGCCGAACAGCCGGTGGCTTCGTCGACGCAGTACTCCCAGGTGAAGACGACGTCATCAGCGGTGAGCGGGGTGCCATCGGACCACATTACTCCGTCGAGCAGCGTCCAGGTGATGGACGTGAAGTCCTCGGCCACGCCGCCGTTGTCGACAGTCGGGATCTCCGCGGCGAGCGCCGTGGAGAGCGAGCCGTCGGGGGCGTACCAGGCCAGCGGCTCGTTCACGAGCGATGCGGCCAGGAGATCCTTGGTGCCGGTGGACAGCAAGGCGTTGGCCTGCGACGGAGCCTGCCACTGGAGCAGCAGCAGGTCGCCGCCGGACCCGGCCTCACCGGACGGAGCGGCGTCCTCTTCCTCCTCCATGGCGTCGTCTTCCTCAGCACCGTCGTCTGCGGTGTCGTCAGTGGCCTCTTCGGCCGCTTCGGTGTCTTCGCCCTCTGCGTCCTCGTCCGAGTCACCACCACAGGCGGCAGCGACCAGACCGAAGACCGCAAGCAGCGCAAGCAGCCTCAGCAGTAACGATCGATTCATTGAACATTTCCTCCCTGCCGGCGCGGTACCGGCTCGTGTACGTGCCACCTTGGGAACAGGCAGGCACGTGTCCTTACATTAAGGGTATGGGCGACGCAACAGCGGTTGCTATTGCGTTTTGGTGGCGACCACGTGACAGGCCACCCAGTGGCCCTTGTTGGTTTCACGCCACTCCGGGACCTCGACCCGGCAACGATCTTCGACAACTGGACATCGGGTGCTGAACACGCAACCCGGCGGTGGATTCGACGGACTGGGGATGTCGCCCTCGAGAATGACCCGCTTCCGGTTCGCCTCGACCTCCGGATCCGGTACCGGAACCGCCGAGTTGAGCGCCTTGGTGTACGGGTGCTGGGGATTTTCGTAAAGCTCGTCACAGTCGGCCAACTCGACGACATGACCGAGGTACATGACGGCCACGCGATCGGCGATGTGCCGAACCATGCTCAAGTCATGGGAGATGAACAGGTACGTGAGGCCCAGCTCCTCCTGGAGCTGTTCCATCAGGTTCACGACCTGAGCCTGGATCGAAACGTCGAGCGCGGCGATGGGTTCGTCGGCGACGATGAAGTCGGGGTTGAGGGCGATGGCCCGGGCGACGCCGATGCGCTGGCGCTGGCCGCCGGAGAACTCGTGGGGATACCGGTTGGCGTGTGACGGGTCGAGACCGACGATCGTGAGCAGCTCCTCGACGCGGGCGTGGCGACCGTCGGCGTCGAGGTCGGAATGCTCCTTGAGTGGCTCACCGATGATGGAGGCCACGGTCATACGGGGGTTCAGCGACGCATGCGGGTTCTGGAAGATCATCTGCATCCGGGGCCGCATCGCTCGGAGCGCATCGCTGGAGACCTCGGTCAACTCACGATCCTCGAACTGGATCGACCCATCGGTGGCCGGCTCGATTTGGAGGATCACCCGACCGGTGGTCGATTTGCCCGAGCCACTCTCACCGACCAGACCGAGGGTTTCACCCTTGTGGATGTCGAACGTGACTCCATCGACGGCCCGCACGGCACCGACCTGTCGCCGGAAGACGCCCTTCATGATTGGGAAGTGCTTCTTCAAACCCTCGACCCGCACCAACACCGTGGGATCCATCGCCGACTCGTGAGCGCTGAAATCGATGACGTCAGTCATGTCGGGGCCTCTCGTTGTCGATGTCCCACCAGCAGGCGGAGCGGTGCTCGAACGCGACCTCGGCGAGCGGCGGAACCTCGTTCCAGCAGCGATCGTGGGCGTATTGACACCGAGGGGCGAACGAACAGCCGGTGGGCGCCGAACGAAGGCTGGGCGGCTGTCCGTCGATGGCGGACAGTTCGTGGCCCTTCTGATCGAGGCGGGGCAGCGAGTTCAGGAGGCCTCGGGTGTAGGGGTGCTGGGGCCGGGCGTAGAGATCAGCAACCAGGGCCTGTTCGACGACACGGCCGCCGTACATGACGACCACCCGATCGGCGAGACCGGCGACGACCGCGAGATCGTGGGTGATCCAGATGACCGCCGTGTTGAGCTTCTCTCGCAGGTCCCGGATGATCTCGATGATCTGGGCCTGGATCGTGACGTCGAGTGCGGTCGTGGGCTCATCGGCGATGATGACCTTCGGCGAACAGGCCAGCGCGATGGCGATCATGACCCTCTGACGCATACCGCCCGACAGTTCGTGGGGATAGTTCTTCAGCCGTTGTTTGGCGTCGGGGATGCCGACGAGGCTGAGCAGCTCCTCGGCCCGCTTCCTCGCCTCCGTTTCCGAGAGCTCGGTGTGTAGCTCGAGTGACTCGGTGATCTGCTTGCCGATCGTGAGCACCGGGTTGAGCGACGTCATCGGATCCTGGAAGATGAAACCGATCTTGCCGCCACGGATGGCTCGGAGGTCGTCGACGTCGAGTCGGAGAAGGTCCTGGTCCTCGAAGTCGACCTGGCCGTCGACGATCTTGCCGGGAGGCATCGGGATGAGGCGGAGCATCGACATCATCGTGACGCTCTTGCCGGAGCCGCTCTCGCCGACGATGGCGAGGAACTCCCCCGGTCTGAGGCTCAGGTCGACGCCGTTGACGGCGTAGACGACCCCATCCGGGGTGTGGAATTCCGTGGTGAGGTTGGATACCTCGAGTACCGCTTCTTTTCCGCTCAACTCGACTCCGGTCGTCTTGATTGCCGGGACTGTGAAACTGTCGACGAAATGCTCAATGTCGTTTCACGCTCCCGGACTTCGGCCTCTGAGCCGAATCCCCCGGGCGCTGGACTCCAGTCCCAACGCACCTTGATGTGACAGGCATCATAATTCAAATCTCCCCCGCGAACACGAACGACGCTGTTGCGACCTTGTGAACGCTCGATTTCGATTGGTTGCCGAGAACAGCCTTCCTGATGGGCGGACAGTAGCGCCGCATCAGGTCGTTGCGCCACGGGGTCGGACAGTTCGATCAGTTCCGCGACGGTCTCCTCCCTTACGTTGTACAGATTGTACAACCGGCGGCGGGACGGACCCGTCACGACCCACGTACGTCGAAAAAACGTCACGGTTCCGTCGAGGCTCTTGTCATGTGAGTATTTACTCACATATAATCGAGATGTGGAGGAACCCGAGAGCCGACAAGATGAACTCGACAAGGTGTTCAAGGCACTGAACGACCCCAGTCGCCGTCTCCTGCTCGACCGGCTCCGTGAAACCGACGGGCAGACACTGGGTGAGCTCTGCACGCACCTGCCGGCAATGACCCGCTACGGGGTCATGAACCACCTCCGGGTACTGGCCGAAGCCCACCTCGTGACAACCACCACCGTCGGGCGCCACAAACACCACTACCTCAATCCCGTCCCGATC
Organism: Acidimicrobiales bacterium; assembly: GCA_965216675.1. Lineage (GTDB taxonomy): Bacteria > Actinomycetota > Acidimicrobiia > Acidimicrobiales > SZUA-35 > JAHELU01. The sequence continues at coordinate 347,091 of CBDCGK010000003.1, forward strand.
CGCCTTATCCACGATCGGTGGATCTCGAACTTCACCGAACCGATGGTGGACGGGCTGATAGCACTGCGCCAAACGGCCGGTGTGAACCATCACCACAATGACCCAGATGATCACGATGATCGCCAAGACGATCACCTATCACGATGATCGCCAAGACGATCACCAATACAAGGAGTAGCTCGTGCCAGTCCCAAGCCATCGATACCAGACATATGTGCAATGCACGCCGGCAGCGGCGTGGAGCGCCATCACCGACGGCGACTCCACCGTCCGTTACTTCTACGGAACGCGGGTCGAGTCGAGCTGGGTCCCGGGTGAGCCTCTCCGCTACCTGGCTCCGGACGGCTCGGTCGTCGCCGACGGAGACGTCGTGGCCGTCGAGCCTCCGCACCGGCTCGAAATGACCTTCCACCCGAAATGGGATCCGGCGCTCGAGAGCGAGGGCGCCGCCCACATGGCCTGGATCGTCGACGACGATGACGGCCTCACCCGGATCACGGTGGAGTACTACGACCTCCCTGCCGACAGCAAACGGGCCGAGGACTTCATGGCCGGCATTCCGCTCATCGTCGCCGGCCTCAAGACCTTGCTCGAGACGGGAGAGCCCCTTTCGCCGGTCCCCTCCTGACCGGACTCCCCCGAACCTTGTGCGCCGGACGACCCTTTTCCGGGTCGCCGGCGGCTCAAAGTTCTGTCAGAGGTAGGCGGCGACGGCGTCCGAGGTCGCCTCAACATAGGGGCCGCCGAACTTGATGGCATGGACGGTCAACGGTGCCAGCTGGTTGAGCAGCACACGATCCTGGTGACCGTCGGCCAACGGCCAGACCTCGGCATAACCCCGGAAGGCGTCCTCGCCGAACCCGCCGAAGAGCCGCATCATCGCCAGGTCGAACTCACGGTGCCCACCGAAACACGCCGGATCGATCAGCCAGCTCGCGCCCGCCTCGTCGATCAACCGGTTCCCGGCCCAAAGGTCACCGTGAAGTCGGGTCGGTAGCTCTGACGGTCCGGCCAGGGCGTCAAGGCGAGCCGCGATCCTCTCCAATCCGGCGATCGTCTCACCGGGCAGCGCATAGGCCTCGGTGGCCAAACGGGCCAGCGGCAACAGGCGCTGTGTCGCGTAGAACTCGGTCCAACTTGCACACGGATCGTTCGGCAGGCCTCGGCTCCCGGTCGTGCGGCCGTCCTCACGCCCGAACACCGCGGCACCCGACCGGTGGAGGCGGGCCAGGGACCGACCGAACGACGCCTCTCCGTCCGGCGATCCCCGCGTCGCTCCGCCAAGTGGAATCCATTCCAGCACCAACACCGGCGGGTCGTCGGCGACGGCCAGAACACGCGGCACGTTCACCGCCGTCGGTTCTCGGAGCCAGTCGAGACCCGCGGCCTCGGTCGTGAAGAACCCGGCCGGCGGCGATGCGTGCGTCTTGGCGAACACCCGCCCACCCTCGTCCAGGTCGACCGCATAGGAGTGGGCCACATCGCCACCGCTCAATCGCCGCGAGGTCCGCACCGGGCCAAGTTGTTCGGCCACGAAGTCAACGGTTCGACGCTCCAGTGAGGCGGACACGCTGCGATCGTACCCGAGCCACTGGCGAGGCGGAGGATTGCGCGATCAAAGGTCGAGACGACGCAAAAGCGCGCAAACCTTGTCTACCTCCGACGAGCGGGCTAACGAAGCTCGACGCCGACATCGACCAGAGGTGCCACCAGGGCGTCGACGCGAAGCAGGTTGTCGACCGCCTCGAGCTCGGGGCTGAGGAAGCGGTCGGAACCCGGGCCCGGTACCTCGGACCGCAACATCTCGATCACGACTCCGATGGCGGGTGACGGCGACAGCGGTGCCCGAAGATCGATGGCCCGGGCCGCAGCCGTGATCTCCACCGCCTGGATCCGGCGAAGGTTGTCGACAACCCGCCGCAGCTTCCGGACCGCCCCCCAGGCCATCGACACGTGGTCCTCCTGAAGGGCCGAGGTCGGCAGTGAGTCGACCGAGGCCGGGGCGGCGAGACGGCGGTTCTCGGCCACCATCGAGGCCACCGTGTAGTGGCCGATCATCAGGCCCGAGTCGACACCGACCTCATCGGCCAGGAACGGCGACAGCCCATGGTTGCGGTTGCGGTCGAGCAGTCGGTCGAGCCGGCGCTCGGCGATGGCGCCGACCTCGGCCAGTGCGATGGCCAGGAAGTCGGCGGCGAACCCCAGTGGTGCGCCGTGGAAGTTACCACACGACTCGACCCGGCCATCGGGCAGCACCATCGGGTTGTCGATGGCGGCCGCCAGTTCGTTCTCGGCCACGGCGCAGACATGGGCGAGGGTGTCGCGGGCCGCGCCGTGAACGGCCGGGGTACAGCGGATGCTGTAGGCGTCCTGTACCCGGGGATCGTCGACCCGGTGGCTGGCCAGGATCTCCGATCCCGCCAGCAGAGCCCGCAGGTTGGCGGCACTGTCGACCTGGCCGGGTTGAGGCCGTAGTGCCTGCAGGTCCTCGGCGAACGGACGGTCGGTGGCGAGCAGTCCGTCGACCGTCATCGCCGCCGCCAGGTCGGCCGTCGCCAGCAGCCGGGAGGCGTCGTGCACGGCCAGGCACAGCATGCCGAGGATCCCGTCCGTACCGTTGATGAGGGCCAGGCCCTCCTTCTCGACCAGGTCGATCGGAGTCAGTCCGGCAGTGGCCAGGGCCTCAGCGGCCGACTGAAGCCGACCGTCGTGGACGACGTCGCCCTCTCCGAGCAGGGCCATGGCGGCGTGGGCGAGCGGAGCGAGGTCACCGCTGGCGCCGAGGCTTCCGTATTCCGGGACAACGGGTGAGATGCCGGCGTTCAACAGGTCGACGAAGGCGTGGGCCAGCCGGGGTCGGGTCCCGCTGCGACCCATCGTGAGGGTCCGGGCCCGCAGGAGCATCATGGCCCGCACCACCTCGTCCTCGACGGCCGGTCCCATCCCGGCGGCGTGAGATCGGATGAGGGCGAACTGCAGGGCAGTCCTTCGTTCGGCCGGGATGGCGACCGTGGCCAGGGCGCCGAAGCCGGTCGAGATCCCGTACTTGGGCTCACCCTCGGCCAGTCGGGCCACCACGGCTCGGGATTCCGCCATCCGGCTTTCGGCGGATTCGGCGATCGAGACGCCGGCTCCGTGGCGGGCCACGGCAACGACGTCACCGATGGTCGTCGCGTCTCCATCGAGTTCAACGTTCATCACGAGTTCTCCTGTGTTGTGCCGAGAGCCGCAGTCAGACGCTCAACCGCCCGGTTGAGGGCCGATTCGATCGTGGCGATTGTGGTGGTGTCCATTCGGTGGGCGGGACCGATGATCGAGACGGCGGCATCGAAGGGCAGGTCGGCGACCACTGCTCGGGAGACGGCCGTGATGTCGGGTTCGATGGCCCCGGTGCGGACTGCGGTCTGCGCCGGATCGGCGAGTGCCGCCCCGATTGCGGTTCCGTCCAGGGAAACGGTCTGGCCGACCCAGCCGACGTGACGGATCGCTCGCGAACTCTCGGCCGTGGCCACATAGGTTGCGACCCGGCGGTCGGACACGGCCAGGTAGGCCGACTCGCCACAGGTGGTGGCCATTTCGTCGAGGAGGGGTTGGGCGGTGGCCATGAGCCGCTCGACCGGAGCGGATCCGCCGAACACCGCGGCGAGACGCCACATCGTTGGTCCTGCGCGATACGTGCTGTCGTCACCACGAACGAGGTAGCCGCGGGCTTCGAGGGCCCGAAGGTGGCGCAGCGCGGTCGACGGACTCAGTTCGGCCTTCTCGGCGGCTCGTGTCAGATTGCACCGGTCCTCGGCCAAGACGACTTCGAGAAGATCGAGCACCCGTCCCACCGACCGGGGTACGGCGGCACCGTCAACGTCTTTGACCTGCGAATCGGCTGTCACCGGACCAACTTTCGGCGTCTGTCCGACGACGGACGGCAGATGCCCTGCCCCAACATGATTGTCATCAGACGAAACTTGATTTTGACTGTTGACAATCTAGATCGACAGCGGACAGACTGCAAGCATGGCTGACATCGGGACCCCAATCACCAACATCGCCGCCCCGAGAGGCTCCTCGCTGACCTGCCGGTCGTGGTCCACCGAGGCCCCGTACCGGATGCTGCAGAACAACCTCGACCCCGAGGTGGCCGAGAACCCGGACCAGCTGGTGGTCTACGGCGGCACGGGCCGGGCAGCCCGATCGTGGGATGCCTACAAAACCATGCTGCGAACCCTCGAGACGCTGGCCGACGATGAGACCATGCTGGTCCAGTCGGGCAAGCCGGTCGGTGTGCTCCGCACCCATGAGTGGGCGCCGCGGGTGCTGATCGCCAACTCGAACCTCGTACCGGACTGGGCCGACTGGGACGAGTTCCGCCGTCTCGAACACCGGGGCCTGACCATGTACGGCCAGATGACCGCCGGATCCTGGATCTACATCGGGACCCAGGGCATCCTTCAGGGCACCTACGAGTGTTTCGCCGAGATCGCCCGCACCCGCTTCGGCGGAACCCTGGCCGGCACCCTCACGATCACCGCCGGCGCAGGCGGCATGGGCGGCGCCCAACCGCTGGCCGTCACCATGAACGACGGCGTCGTGCTCATCGTCGACGTCGACCCCCACATGCTCGGGCGCCGGGTCGACCACCGTTACCTCGACGAGATCGCCCCCGACTACACCTCGGCCGTCGCCCGGGTGACCGCGGCCAAGGCGGCCGGCGAGCCGTTGTCGGTCGGACTCGTCGGCAACGCGGCGGAGATCCTGCCTCGCCTGCTGGCCGACGGCGTCGAGGCCGACATCGTCACCGACCAGACCAGCGCCCACGATCCCCTGTCCTATCTGCCACAGGACCTGACCCTGGAGGCCGCCGAAACGCTCCGCCGAGACGACCCGGCCGAGTTCACCCGTCGAGCCCGCAGCGCGATGGCCGCCCACTGCGCGGCGATGGTCGGATTCATGGATGCCGGCGCCGAGGTGTTCGACTACGGCAACAGCCTGCGGGCCGAGGCCAAGCTCGGCGGCTTCGACCGGGCCTTCGACTATCCCGGCTTCCTGCCGGCCTACATCCGGCCGCTGTTCTGCGAGGGCAAGGGCCCGTTCCGGTGGGTGGCGCTCTCCGGCGACCCGGCCGACATCGCCGCCACCGACCGGGCCGTCCTCGAGGAGTTCCCCGACGACGAGGCCCTGCACCGCTGGATCACCATGGCTTCCGAAAGGGTCGCGTTCCAAGGTCTTCCGGCTCGCATCTGTTGGCTCGGCTACGGTGAACGGCATCGACTGGGACTTCGGTTCAACGAGATGGTTCGCTCGGGTGAGTTGTCGGCACCGATCGTGATCGGCCGCGACCACCTCGATTCCGGCTCGGTCGCCTCCCCCTATCGGGAGACCGAAGCCATGGCCGACGGCTCTGATGCCATCGCCGACTGGCCGCTCCTCAACGGGTTGGTCAACACCTGCTCCGGCGCCACCTGGGTCAGCCTGCACCACGGAGGTGGGGTTGGAATCGGACGGTCCATCCACGCCGGCCAGGTGTCGCTGGCCGACGGAACGGACCTGGCGGCCCAGAAGCTCGAGCGGGTCCTCAGCAACGACCCGGCCATGGGAGTGATCCGTCATGTCGACGCCGGCTACGACCGGGCGAGCGAGGTGGCGGCCGAGCGTGGCGTTCGGGTGCCGATGGCCGAGGGTGCGGAGGCCTGACGGTGGCGGTGCGGGAGGTCCTCCAGATCGGTCACCCGGTTCTTCGGCAGGTGGCCGAACCCATCGATCCGTCGGCTCTCGGCTCGCCGACGATCCAGGACATGATCGATGACCTCATCGACACGATGCACGACGCGAACGGCGCCGGGCTGGCAGCACCGCAGATCGGTGTCGGGTTGCGAGCCGTGGTCATGGAGGTCACCAACAACCCCCGGTACCCCTACAAGCCGCCGATCCCGTTGACCGTGGCCGTCAATCCGGTCATCACCCCGCTCGACGACGAGCTGGTCGAGATCAACGAGGGCTGCCTGTCGGTGCCGCTGCGGGGGAATGTGATGCGCCACGTCAACATCGGCGTGAGCTATCTCGACCGCAACGGCGAGGAGCATCAGGCAACCCTTCGGGGTCTCACCGCCGGCACCTGGCAACACGAGTGCGACCATCTCGACGGCACGCTCATCGTCGACCGGGCCGACCCGGCCTCGCTCGCCACCTGGGATGAGTTCTACGAACACCAGCGAGACGCCTTCGTCGAGCGGATCACCGCGTTCGTCGAACGGGTCGGCTCCTGAAGCAGTGAGTGTCTGGTGCGAGGCCGCCGTCGTCGACGGCCGGATCGCGGATCGGGTCGAGGTCGACATCGGTGATGGCCGGTTCGGGGCGGTGCGGGTCGATGTCGATCCGTCGCCCGGTGCCGAGCGACGAGCCGGTGTGACGATGCCCGCCTTCGCCAACGCTCACAGCCATGCCTTCCACCGTGTTCTGCGCGGACGTACCCAGGCCGACCGGGGCACGTTCTGGACCTGGCGGGACATCATGTATTCGGTGGCCGAGCGACTCGATCCGGACTCGTACCACCGCCTGGCCCGAGCCGTGTTCGCCGAGATGGCCTGCGCCGGCATCTCCGCCGTCGGCGAGTTCCACTACGTCCACCACCAGCCCGACGGCACGCCCTATGACGAGGCCAATGCCATGGGTGCGGCGCTGATCGAGGCGGCGGCGGAAGCCGGCGTTCGCATCACGTTGCTCGACACCGTCTACCAGCACGGTGGGCTCGACGGGAACGGCCACCGGGCGGTCGAGGGGGCACAGGTCCGCTACCGGGATGCCTCGATGGACGACTGGCGTGATCGGATCGACACCCTCGCCCGACTGGTCTCCGATCGCGATCCCGCCCGAGTGGGGGCAGCCATCCATTCCGTGAGGGCCGTCGACGACGACGGTTTCCGCGCTGCCGCGACATGGGCTCGCGACAACGAGGGCGTCGTGCACGCCCACGTCTCGGAACAGCCGGCGGAGAACGAGGCGTGCGCGGCCCACTACGGCTGCTCGCCCACCGGCCGCTTCGCGCAGCACGATCTGCTCGGCCCGACGTTCACCGCCGTTCACGGGACCCACCTGTCGTCGGCCGACGTCGAGTCCTACGGAGCCACCGGTTCGAGCATCTGCTTCTGCCCGACCACCGAACGGGACCTGGGCGACGGCATCGGCCCGTCGACCGAACTCGTCGGGGCCGGGGCCCGGCTCACGTTGGGCTCCGACTCCCACGCCGTCATCGACATGTTGGAGGAAGCCCGCCTCCTCGAGTTGCACGAGCGGGTCCGCACGCTGAAACGAGGGTCGCACCGCAGTGGTGAGCTCCTGGTCATGGCCACCGTCGACAGCCACCGGTCCCTGGGCTGGGCCGACGCCGGTACGATCGCAGTGGGTCAGCGAGCCGACCTGATCACCGTCGACGTCGAGTCGATCCGCACTGCCGGGGCCGTCGACCGCTCGGGGCCCGACCCTCTGGCCGGACTGGTGTTCGCGGCGTCGGCCGCCGATATCACCGATGTCATGATCGACGGACGAGCAGTCGTCACCGACCGCCACCATATGACCATCGATGTGGCCGCCGAGCTGGCCGCGGCGATCAAGGAGCTGACCGACGGTGTCTGACGTGAACCCTCTCCCATCACTGGTGATCGACAACATCGGACTGCTGATCACCAACGAACCGTCGCTCGGTGAGGGCCCGCTCGGGCTCCGGCGTGACGCGGCGGTCGTCATCACCGACGGTGTGGTCGAAGCGGTGGCCGACACCGGGGTCGCGGCCGACGAGCGGATCGACGCCGAGGGGATGTGTGTCATCCCCGGCTTCGTCGACTCCCACAGCCACCTCGTGTTCGCCGGTGACCGGGCCGAGGAGTTCGCCGCCCGGATGGCCGGTCAACCCTACGACGGGGGCGGGATCCGAGTGACCACCGAGGCAACCAGGAGCGCTTCGTCGGCCGAGCTCGACGGGCTCGTGGCCGACCGACTCCGGCGGGCGCACCTCGGTGGCACGACCACCATGGAGATCAAATCGGGCTACGGGCTGAACGTGGCTGACGAGGCTCGGACCCTGCAAGTGGCTGAAGGCCACACTGCGGAGACGACGTTCCTCGGCGCCCACCTCGTACCACAGGAGTACCTCGGCCGGGCCGACGACTACATCGATCTCGTGTGCAGTGACATGCTGGCCGCCGCTGCGCCGCACTCCCGCTGGATCGACGCGTTCTGCGAGACCGGTGCCTTCGATGCCGACCAGTGCCGTCAGGTCCTGGCGGCGGGTCGGGAGGCCGGCCTGGGACTTCGGCTCCACGGCAATCAGCTCGGCCCCGGACCCGGCGTGGCGCTGGCCGTCGAGATGGGCTGCGCATCGGTCGATCACTGCACCTACCTGACCGACGACGACATCGCCGCCCTCGCCGGCTCCGACACCGTCGCCACACTGTTGCCGGCGGCGGATTTCTCCACCCGCCAGCCCTACCCCGATGCCCGACGGCTGCTCGACGCCGGAGCCACCGTCGCCATCGCCGCCAACTGCAATCCGGGTTCGAGCTACACCACCTCGATCCCGTTCTGCCTGGCGCTGGCGGTGCGGGACATGAACATGACCAGCGACGAGGCGCTCGCCGCCGCGACCATCGGCGGGGCGAGGGCACTGCGTCGAACCGACATCGGCCGGCTGTCGCCCGGTGCGCTCGGCCACGCCGTCATCCTCGACGCGCCATCGCACCACCACTTCGCCTACCAGCCCGGCCAGAACCTCATCCGCCGGACGATCGGCCCGCTTGGCTGATCAGCGAGCCGTCACACCCCCAGCGCCTCGATGACGAGCCGGGCGGCAGCCGTTCCCGAGTACTGCTGCTGGCCGGTGATCAGGTTGCCGTCACGCACCGCGAAGGGTCGAAACATCGAGTCGACGATGAAGTTGGTTCCCTCGATCTTGCCCGCCTCCTCCTGGATCCAGAACGGTTGGATCCGGCGACCGACGAATTCGTCGGCGTAGGCCTCCTCGGCGTCGGCGAAGCCGGTCCACGTCTTTCCGTCGACGATCAGCGAACCGTCGGACCCGGCGGTGTCGAGCAGCACGCAGGTCGCGTGACAGACAATGGCCGTCGGCTTGCCGGACTCGAAGAAATGTCGTACGAGATCCTGCACCGCCTCATTCCGACGAAAGGTGTACATGGGGCCCTGGCCGCCGGCCAGGAAGAGGGCGTCGAACTCGGCGACTTCGATGTCGGCGAGCGCCGGTGTGTCCTCGAGTAGGGCGGCGTGCATCGGGCTGTGTTTGAAGCCAAGGCTGATGAGGTCGTGGGCCGAGTAGCCGGACTCGTCCTCGGGATCGCTGAACCCGTCGGCTCGCAGCGGACCGCCGTCGGGGCTGGCGATGACCACCTGGTATCCGCGTTCAGTGAACTCCCAGTAGGGATGGGTCAGCTCAGCCCACCAGAAGCCGATCGGCCAGCCTGTCTGGTCCGAGGTCGACGGGTTCGAGGCCACGATCAGCACTCGCTTGGGTGACTCGGGGTTCTGAACATTGATCGATGCGGTCATGCCCGCCCCCCGACGGCGGCGAAGGCGAAACGACGACCCCAGCCGTTTCGGAACGCAAGGTGAATCCAGAGGCGGGCGAATCCCTCGATGAGGCCGAAGGTCGTGCGATCGCCGAGTACCACCGCGTCAAATCCGATCGCCGTGGCCAGTTCGGCCACCGTGTCAGTGGCGGGCTGATCGCCACCGATCGGCAGGAAGATCGGCTGGTCGTCGACGACACCCACTCCGAGATGTTCGGCACCGACGGTATTGAAGGCCTTCACCAGTGCAACGCCATCGGGTAGCAAGGTCGCCACGTGGTCGGCCATCGTTGGCGCCCCTCCGGGCACCGGGGTCGACACGGCGTTGGTGGCGTCCACAACGATCGTGCCCTCCTGGAGATGCAACCCGGGTATGACCGACTCGACCGACGCAGCGGGAACGGCCAACACCACGAGTTCCAGAGTGGCTGGATCAAGGTGGTCGAGCGAGGCTCTCGTGACCTCCGGATCCAGTTCGGGGCGCTGCCGATCGGGGTCGCGCACGGCCACCGTTGCCGAGTGGCCGCCTCGATGAAAACCGTTCGCCAACGCAGTTCCGACATTGCCTGCGCCGATGATCGTGACGTTCATGCGTGTTCTCGTTTCTGTCTGTTGCCGGCCTGGCCGTCTCGTGATCCAGGCCCGACCTATTACGGTACAGCTATGTAACGTAATTGTACGGTGTTGTATTCCCGACTGGCAATCGATCGAGCGGGTGGAGACAAGACTCCGCTACTGTTGAGGTCGGCCCCGTCGACGGGCCGCCGGTCCGCGGAAAGGGCAAAGCCCCGTCGACAGAAACTGCCCAAACGACACATCCTCTTTCAGCCCGTCGATGCGGACACCGGGCCCCGACGAAAGGGGCTGTCATGCCGTCCGTTCCACTTCCCGAGAACCCGTCGATCCAGCACCTCAAGAAGCAGGCCAAACTGGTCCAGCAACTGGTGAGAGCCGCCGACCAGGGCGCACTCGACATGGTTCGCGAGTTCCACCCTCGCCTCGACAACGCCGCACCGACATCACCCGACATCGTCGGATTCCGCCGGTCCGATGCGCAACTCGTCATCGCCCGCCTCTACGGCTTCCCGAGCTGGGCCCGGCTTCGAGTCCACGTCGAACTCGTCGACCGCCACACGCTCCCCGATCCCGCCGATGGTGACGACCGACCGGAGGACGATGAGGCCGACCGGTTCGTGAGTCTGGCCTGCGTCAGCTACAACCCCGTCGATGTCCACGCCCGCCTGGCCGAGGCCCGGCGAATGATCGAGTCCAATCCAGACCTCGCCACCACGTCGGCCAGCGCCATGGCCGTCACCGGGGACCACCTCGGCCTGGCCGAGATCCTGGGGGACGATCCGGCCGCCGCCAACCGACCCGTTGGTCCCGACCGCAAACCGCTCATCCTCTCGTGCACCTACTCACGGATCGTGACCGGCGACCACCGCTACTCCGCCGTCGAGACCCTGCGGGTGCTGCTCGATCATGGCGCCGACCCCAACACCGGGTTTCTCTGGCACGGACTGGTTCCGCCGTTCACCGCTCTGACCGGCACGCTCGGAGGCGGTGAAGGCGATCAACCACGTCACCCCCGGTGGCGGGATCTGGCGCTGCTCCTGCTGGAAGCGGGGGCCGACCCGAACGACGGCCAGGGGCTGTACAACAACGGGTTGGCCGGGACGGCGCATGACGATCCGGCCCACCTCCGGCTGCTGCACCGTTTCGGCCTCGGCACCACGATCGACGGGCCGTGGTACGAACGGTTCGGTGATCGTCTCACCCCGCCCGTCGAGCTGCTGTACGACGAGCTGGAGGTTGCGGTGTGGCGCAACCTGCCCAACCGACTGCGGTTCCTGATCGGTATCGGACTCGACCTCGATCGGGGCGTGGGACGATCGAACCGTCACCCGCTGGAGCTGGCCGTCGAACAGGGACACGACGACATCGTCGACATCCTGCGGGCGGCCGGTGCCACGTGACGGAAGGGCCGGCCGATCCGACACCTTCCGCCCAACCACCCTCGAACCCATCCCACTCGAACAGTGCCGATAGATCCGACTGGAAGTGGTTCTCAGGTGCGCTTCAGGTCCCAGGTTCACACTGGCTCGCATGACAATAGATATGGTCGAGCCTCCGTCCTCGTTGGTCCATCCGAGCCCTTCGCCGACCAATTGCCGCCCCGCGCAACAGTCCAAATCCTCCGGTACGAAACGGCTGGTCGGGATCGATGTCGCCCGTGCTGCGGCCCTGATCGGAATGTTCACCCAGCATGCCCATCCGGCGGGTCCGGAGGGCGAGCCCTCGACCGGGTGGGTCGGATGGCTGTTCACCGAGTCGGCCGGCCGGGCTTCGGTGCTGTTCTTCCTGCTCTCCGGTGTATCCCTCGCCATGATCCACCGCCACGGTTCGTTCACCGCCACACCGTCGGTGCTCCGGCGGCGTGGTTTACTCCTGCTGACCGGTGGCATCCTGTTGACGGCGTCGATCTGGCCCGGTTCGATCCTCCAGCACTACGGGGTCATGTTCCTGCTTGCTCCGTGGTTGCTCCGGCTCGGTCGTCGGGGCCTCGGCATCACGACTGCGGCCGGGCTCGTGGGTGGGCCAGTGGCCATGTTGTGGGCGCCGCGGCTCGGAGGCGACGTGTACGAGCTCTGGAAGGGCGAGAGCGGTTCCTGGCTGATCGCTCAGGTCTGGGATCTGGCTGTCGGCGGTCTCTACCCGCTGATCATCTGGATCGGGTTTTTCACCCTGGGCATGCTGATCGGCCGTGTCGACGTGGGCAGTCGGCGGGTGGTGTACTGGCTGCTCGCGGCCGGTCTGGTTGGAACGTTCGCCTTCGGTACGATCGCCAAGACGCTGGCCACAAACTTCGACGGTGACCTTCCGTTCGACGCGACCGTCGCAGGAGAACCCGAACCGGCCGATGAAGGCAACGACTCGGGGCTGGCCGGAAGGGACGATCTCTTCGACAAGGAAGCGTTCCTCGATGAACAGAAGGTCTTTGACAAGGAGGCGTTCTTCGACGTCGAGGAGGTGCCTGCCCGATGGCAGGACCTCTACGACACCACCGGGCACTCGGGTCGGATGGGTTGGACGCTTCAAACGAGTTGCATCGCCATCGCAATCCTGGGATTGGCGTTGGCTCTTCCACGGCGCCTCCACCGAGCCCTCCGACCACTGGCCGCACTCGGGTCGATGTCGCTGACGGCCTACCTGGTGCACATCGTTCTGGTCACCGACGTCTGGGAACCCTATGTGTCCGAGGCCGGGTGGTCGATCATTTCGCAGGAGTGGGTCTTCGCCGGCCTGGTCGGGGTGATGACCCTGGCCTGCGTCATCTTCCATCGCATACTGGGCGGCGGTCCGTTGGAGCAGCTGTTGCGGCATTTCACGCTACGCCCCGGTGATCGGCGTGAGACTACCAGGTACTGAGCCCGGCCTGAACTCACCCTCGTCCAGCTTCAACCGGGTGGCAGGATCCGGGTCGGTGAGCCGCTCCGGCGTCACGCTCCGGACCAGGCCGGCGAATGGAGGCGACGACGATCTCGAGCTTGCCTGAGCCGAGCGGGCCGGCCGACGAGACAAGGTCGCCTCATGAGCGAACCGGTTGGACCTTGACGAAGGCCGGGTCGACAGGCCACGTTTGTCGTCGGCCGGTGCGAGTCGACGGATAGGCCGACCAGTGGCGGTCGCTATCGACGGAGAACAAACCAGGCGAAGCCGAGCACACCCCGATAGTGCTGCCGATACTGATCCTCGCGCTCGGCAGCAAATGCCAGAGCCTCCGCCGAGCCGACCGAGCGGACACCTTCCACCCAGCCACCCTCGAACGCATCCCATTCGGCGAGCGTCGACAGATCCGACTGGACGACGGTCCACCCCGCCGCCTCGGCCGTCTCCGCCAGTCCGTCGGACCCGGTGGGTAGATCGCCGAACGCCTCCAGACACCACCGGTTCGGCTCGGCCTCCCAGACACCGTCACCCACGATCGCCGTCCCGGACGGCATGAGCTCGACCAGGCGACCCAACATGGCCGCAGGCCCCCCGAAGGCATGGGACGCTCCGATGCACAGCGCGGCGTCGACCGCTCCCATCCAGGAGGCGGCGTCGCCGACCTCGAATTCCACTCGGTCACCGACGTCGGCGGTGACGCTGCGGCGGGCGGCCTCGATGGCCACCTCGTCGGTATCGACACCGATGACGACAGTCTTCTGTAGCGCAGCGGCCACGAGCCGGACCAACCCACCTCGTCCACAACCGAGGTCGACGACACGACGGGGCCGGGTGTTGGCCAGTTGGCCGATCAAGGCGTCGGCCCGCTCCGGCGAGAGCGGGGCGTTGAACCGGAGCGCGCCGGCCCCGGCCTCGAACAGCACCTTCGACGTATCCTCGGCCGACTCCACCAGCTGGACCATAGACGCCCGCCGGCTCCGCCGCTCGCCGTTTCGGCCGCCGGATGGCTCGTCCGGTACCAGCGCCCGTCACTATGATGGGCCGCCGGCAGACGAAGGAGCGCACGAAGGTGAACGATCACGCCAACCAGCAGGTACTCGTCGTCGGCGGCGGCACCATGGGTGCCGGTATCGCCCAGAACCTGGTTCAGATCGGCTGTCCGGTCGTCGTCCGGGAGGCAAGTACCGAGGCCGCCGAAGCGGCCCTCGGCCGGGTCACCGACGGTCTGCGTCGGGCCCACCGCAAGGCCGACGACCCGGATGCACTGGTGACCGCTGATCTCGCGCTGCTCCAGGTTGTCGAAGACCTGCCCGATGCCGAACCCGACCTGGTCATCGAAGCCGTGCCGGAGCTGGTCGACCTCAAAAGGACCGTCTTGCGCGAGCTGTCCGACCGGTATCCGGCCACTCTGCTGGCCAGCAACACCAGCTCGCTGTCGATCAGCGAACTGGCCGGCCACGTCTCGGCCCCGGAACGTTTCATCGGCATGCACTTCTTCAATCCCGTACCGGTCTCGGCGCTGGTGGAGTTGGTCGTCGGCGACGCCACCGATGACGGCACCGTCGAGCGCTCGAAGCAGTGGGTCGAGCGGCTCGACAAGACCGCCATCGTCGTCAATGACTCGCCCGGCTTCGCCACCAGCCGCCTCGGGCTGGTCCTCGGCCTCGAAGCCATCCGCATGGTCGAACAGGGGGTGGCCGACGCCGAGGACATCGACCGCGGTATGGAACTCGGCTACAAACATCCGATGGGCCCGCTACGGCTGACCGATCTGGTCGGCCTCGACGTTCGTCTCGGGATCGCCGAACACCTGGCCGCCACCTTGGGACCTCGCTTCGAACCGCCGGCACTCCTGCGCCGGATGGTGGCCGACGGCAAGCTCGGCCGCAAGACCGGGGAGGGGTTCTACTCGTGGACCTGATCACCGTCGAACGTCGGCCTGGCGTGCTTCTCGTCGGCCTCGACCGACCCGACAAACGAAACGCACTCGACCAGGCAATGGTCGACGAGCTCGACGCCGTGCTTTCGGAGGCCAACCGAGCCGAGCCGGCGGTGCTGATCCTGTACTCGACCAACCCCAACATGTTCGTGGCCGGAGCCGACATCGCCGAACTCATCGAACGCGACGCCGACGCCGCGCTTCGGGCGATCAACGCCGGACTGTTCGAACGGCTGGAAGCCCACCGGTGGCCGACGATTGCCGTGGTCGACGGCCCGGCGTTCGGTGGGGGCTGTGAGCTGGCCCTGGCCTGCGATCACCGCCTCTGCTCCCCCACCGCCCGATTCGCCCAACCCGAACTCAACCTCGGCATCCTCGCCGGCGCCGGGGGAAACTGGCGGCTGCCGGCCACCGTCGGGGTGGCCCTGGCCCGCCGGATGCTCTACACCGGTGAGGTCGTCGACGCCGAAGCGGCCTTGGCCGCTGGCCTCGTCGACGCCGTACACGAGACCGACGGGCTGCTCGACGCCGCCGTCGCCATGGCCGAGACCATCGGCAAACGATCGTGGCGGGCGCTCGAACTGACCAAGCTCGCCCTGCGTCAACACCGTCCCGCCACCACCGGCTTCGACATCGCCGCCCAGGCCCTGCTGTTCGAGGGCGACGACAAGCGGAAACGGATGCAGGCCTTCCTCGACCGCAAACGGTGAGCAGAACGCCCACCCCGACCCGATCGCCTTCACGACAGGAGCCCCGGCCATGACCACATTCGGACGCGACGCCGTCATCTGCGAACCGCTGCGCACCCCGGTCGGCCGGGCCGGAGGTGTGTTCCGTGACCTCCCTTCGACGGCCCTGGCGACGGCGGTTCTCCGTGCCCTTGTGGACCGCACCGGCATCGACCCCGAGCGGATCGACGACGTCATCTTCGGTCAGTGCTATCCCTCCGGCGAGGCGCCCGCCATCGGGCGGGTGGCCGCGCTCGATGCCGGGTTCCCGGTCACCGTCCCGGGTGTGCAGATCGATCGGCGCTGCGGATCGGGTCTCCAGGCAACGGCGTACGCGGCGATGCAGGTCCAGACCGGTGTCAGCGATCTCGTGGTGGCGGGCGGGGCCGAGAGCATGAGCCAGGTCGAGTTCTACGCCACCGACATGCGATATGGGGCCGGCGGCGCGGGCATCCATCTTCATGATCGGCTGACCCGGGCCCGTGTCACCGCCGGCGGCGAACACCATCCGGTGCCGGGCGGCATGATCGAAACCGCCGAGAACCTCCGGCGGGAATACGGCATCAGCCGCCAGGCCCAGGACGAACTGGCGCTACGGTCCCAGCAGCGGGCCGTTGCCGCTCAGACCGAGGGTCGCTTCGCGGAGGAGATCGTGCCGGTCACGGTCAACGGCAACCCTGCTGTCGGCGATGGTGCCATCGACACCGACGAGCATCCCCGCCCGGACACGTCGATGGAGAAGCTGGCCCGGCTCCGTCCGATCATGGGGCGACAGGATCCGGACGCCACGGTGACCGCCGGCAACGCGTCGGGTCAGAACGACGGTGCCGCGGCCTGCCTCGTGACCACACGGGAGAAGGCCGAAGAATTGGGTCTGCGTCCCCTGGCCCGACTGGTGTCGTGGGCGACGGCCGGGGTGCCGCCGGCCACCATGGGTATCGGTCCGGTGCCGTCGACCGCGAGGGCGCTCGACTCGGCGGGGCTGACCATGGCCGATCTCGACCTGATCGAGCTCAACGAGGCTTTCGCCGCTCAGGTGCTGGCCTGCACCACGGCTTGGGGATTCGGTGACGCCGACTTCGACCGGCTCAACGTCAACGGCTCCGGTATCTCGCTCGGCCACCCGGTCGGTGCGACCGGAGTGAGGATCTTGGCCACGCTGCTACGGGAGATGGACCGTCGTGAAGTCCGCTACGGGTTGGAGACGATGTGCATCGGCGGTGGCCAGGGCATCGCCGCGGTGTTCGAACGTCTCTAGACAGCCGAGCACTTGCTGCCGTTAGCCTGGGAGCATGGCCGACAGCAATCGCAACCCGGAGGTCGACATCTGGTTCGCGGAGAAGCAGCACCCACTCGATGACGCCATGCAGGCGGCTCGCGACATCATTCTCGGAGTGGACGATCGGATCACCGAGTCGATCAAATGGAAGACGCCGACCTTCTCCTACAAGGGCAACATCATCAGCTTCAACCCGGCCAAGAAACACGTGAGCCTGATGTTCCACCGTGGTGCCGAGATCCCCGGTGACCACCCTCGACTCGAGGGTGACGGCAGGCTGGTGAGAACCATGAAACTGGCCGACATCGGGGAAGTCAAAAAGGCGAGAGCCGACCTGGAGGCTGCGGTCAGGGCGTGGTGCGAGAGCCGATGACCGCCAAGCATCGACTCTCCGACCGGGGCGGCCGATGACGTCGACCACAGGCTCGGAGACAGCGGCCGAGGCCGGCCGAATCAGAAGGCTGCGGGAGGAGCTGGACGAGCTCGACCCTTCGATCCTGACCAGCCTCGACGAGCCCGACCCGGTGCTCGAGGAACTGGCCTACGCCATCAGACCTCCGGTTCACGAGCGACGGGTGCCGAGCTACGGGGCGATCGTGCGACCTGCGATCACATCCGAGCGGTGGGCCGACGGCACGAGGATCAACGTGGCGCACCGCCGAGTCGAGGACCTGGCTGATTCGGCCGTCCGCCGCTTCGCCGACGGGGTGACGAGCTTCGTTGTCCGGGGAACCGATGGCGTGAACGATCTCGTCGTGTTCGACCGTAGCGTCGGCTCCGAGCGGGATCTCACCATCGTCGCCGAGGCGTCGGGGGCAACCGTGGTCCAGCGTCATCCGTCCGGAGTGGTTCGAGCCGCCGGACCCTTCGGGGTGCTGCGACTACTGGGGTTCGACTGGCAGCTCGAGCCTCCGGTGAGCCGTTGGCTCGATCTCGACGTCTGCACCATGAAGACGCTGTCGCACGACGTGCTGAAGCGCATGCTTCGATTCGCCATCCACGACGTGGCCGCCCGCCACGTCGGCGCCACCTTCGTGATCACTCCAAACGGCAGACTCGCTGGAGGTGTCGAGCGACGCTACGGCCGTCCGCCCGATTTCCGGATCGACCGACCTTCGGATCTCGCTCCCATCTATCACGTGTTGGGTCAGGTCGACGGGGCCGCCGTTTTCGACCACACCGGGATGCTCACCGAGTTGGGCGTGCGGCTCATTCCTTCAGTGGCAGCGGAGGCCGAGGTGGAACCGTTCGGGGGAACCCGGCACACCTCGGCCTTGCGCTACAGCTATGACGACCCGCGGGCCACCCTCATCGTGATCTCCGAGGATGGCCCGGTGTCGGTGATGCGGGCCGGTCGACGGCTCGGCCATTCGAGCTAGCTGAAAGGATCCGGTCGGATCAGGCCTTGCGGCCGACCCGGACCAGGGTCGGGTTGGCCAACATGTCGAACACGGCGCTGCGCTTGCAGGAGGCCTGGATGAGGGCCTCGAGTTCCTCGGGGGTGCCGTCACCGTCGATGTCGATCTCGACATCGATCGACTGGTAGCCGTTGCGGACGTCACCGTCGATGCCGAGCACGCCTCGGACATCGATCGTGCCCTGGACCACCGTGTCGATGGAGCGAAGTTCAACGCCCCGGTTGGCGGCCGTGGTGGCGATACCGGCGACGATACAGCCGGCCAGGGCGTGGAGCACGAACTCCTGCGGCGTGGGACCGTGGCCGTGACCGAGCGTCGGATGATCGGCACCGAAGCTGAACTCCTGCACATGCAGATGGTCGCCACCGACCCCGAACCACTCATGGATGGTGGAGCGTGTACCGGTGCCCTCGATCCAGGTGTTGCGGGCGGTGAACCGGAACTCGGCCAGGTCGGGATTGTCGGTCAACTTGGCGATGGTTCCCTGCAGTTTGGCGACGGGAACGCCGTTGAACTCCTCGATGGCGGGTGTGGTCGTGGACATGATCTGAACCTTTCGTCGTTGTGGTCTTTGTGACTGTCTGTGACGGTCATGTTCGACGAATCAGCGATCCAGCACTTGGAGACGATATGGAGAGATCGTGGAGACGGCCGTCTGGTCTCAGCGACGCCCTTTCCCTCCCCAACCGCCCCGGGGTTGCGCGTTCGCGGGTGACAACGGTCAAAAGTGGTCGTTATCGCCCGCGAACGCGCCCGTGGGAGGCGTCGATCGGGCGGCTACGAGCGGTGCGACCTTGTCCGGCCTCAGCCAGGTTGGTCGAGGCTGACGTGGAGTTCGGTGATCCGACCGTCGGCGAACCGGTAATCGTCGCGTCCACGCATCGGGCCGGGGAAGGCGGCGGACCGGCATTCCCAGGTCGACGATCCCTGCTCACCGTCGATATCGACGGTGAGCACCTCGAGCTCGAGATCCGTTGGCCTGGCCGACCATCCGGCCTTCAGGCGCTCGCGGATCGCGTCGACACCCACTGCCGGATCGTCCGAGTCGCCGAACGGGTCGCTGTAGACGGCGTCGGGGGCGAACAACGCCATCATCTGCTCCTCCGCCTCGATACCGACCCGCATGGCGGCGTAGTACTGGGCGATGACTTCATCGGCTTCCATGGTTCGACCTCCGGTACGGTTGGATCATGAGCAGCGACGGTGATGATGCATCCGCCGACCCGATCGATCGTCTGATCGACGTATTGGTCGACGGTGAGCGTCTTCCGACCGCCGAGATTACCGCGCTCCAGCGTGGTGGACACGATGTGCGACTCCGCAAGTCGGCTGACCGGGTTGTGGCGCTCGTCGGCCGTCGGCCCGACGACCGGCTCCGAACGTTGACTCGACGCGAACGCGATGTGGCCGGACGGGTCGCGCTGGGCGAATCCAACCGCCAGGTGGCCCGATCGCTGGGGATCTCGCTGGCCACGGTCAAGGACCACGTGCACGCCATCCTCACCAAGACGGGCCTGCAGTCACGATCGGAGCTCGTGGCCGCGTGGTACGGCGGGCTGCACCCGGGGTCGGACAACGGCGGCCGACCTACAGACCCGTGCTCCATCGAGGCTCGGCCATGAGCACCTCGGGTTCACCGGCGAGCAGCGGCATCGCCTCGGCCATGTAGGCCGCAAACCAGTCGGCGCCGGCGTTGGCGCCGAGCGCCTCGGCGTTGCGATAGATCTCGAAGAGCACGAAGACGTCGGGATTCTGCTGATCGGCGCACCAGACGACCACCTCCTGGTCTTCGTTCGCCTCGGCCCGCGGCGCGAGATGGTTCCGGTACAGCTCGAAGAGCTCGTCCCGCTTGCCGGGGGCGGCTGTTGATTTGACGACGATCGCAACCTTGTTCGTGGTGTCCATGGGCTGCGACGCTAGTCACCGGTGACGTCCCTGGAAATCCATCGATCGATGGGGGTGTCGTCAAACCTAGACTTCGGGCATGCGGATCGGCATATCGCTACCGGGGATCGACCGGGCGTCGCTCGACTTCGTGGTCGAGGCCGACCGGCTTGGCGCCGACTCGGTGTGGGTGCCCGAAGCGTGGATGTACGACGCCCTGACCCCGCTGGGTTATCTGGCCGCCACCACACGACGCATCCGGCTGGCCTCGGGGATCGTGCAACTCGGTGCGAGGTCGCCGGCCATGGTGGCGATGTCGGCGCTGGCTCTGCAGACGATGTCGGACGGGCGGTTTGTTCTCGGCATCGGCACGAGCGGACCCCAGGTCATGGAGGGCTGGCACGGTGTCCCGTTCGACCGTCCCATCGACCGAACCAGCGAGAGCATCGACATCATCAGACAGATCGTCGCCGGCGAGCGGCTGATCCACGACGGTGCGGTATACACGCTCCCGCTGGCCGGTGGCGGCGGTAGGGCGCTTCGCTCCCCGGTCGGTGGACCCGATGTGCGTATCCCGATTCACGTCGCCGCGCTTGGGACCCGCAACCTCCGGTTGACGGGTGCGAAGGCGGACGGTTGGATCGGTACGGCATTCATGCCGGAGTCCGCCGACGTCTTCCTCGAACCAATCGTCGAGGGTGCCGCTCGAGCCGGTCGGGACCTGGACGACGTCGAGCTGTCGGTGGCCGCCGGCCTCGAGTTCACCGACGACCCGGAGCCGGCCGGTCGTCGTCACGCCGCCGGATACGCGTTCACGATCGGGGCGATGGGGTCGCTGTCGGCCAACTTCTACAACCAGGCGTTCGCCCGCCAGGGGTTCCCCGACGCAGTGGCCGAGGTCCAGGCCCTGTGGATGGCCGGTGACCGGCAGTCGGCAGCCGAAAAAGTGCCGATCGAGTTCGGCTTCCGCACGAACCTGATCGGTGACGACGCCGCTGTGTCCGACCGGCTGCGCCTCTACCGGGATGCCGGCATCGACACACTCCGTATCAGCATCGGCGACGGCGAAGACGACAACCGGGCACGCCTCGACGCGTTGGCCCGGTTGCTCGACCTCGTCGCCACCGTCGAGGGCGAGCAGGATGGCGGTCTGGGTTAAGCTCGCGGCGGCAATCCCGACGTCGATCCACCCTGATTTGGAGTTCGCATGAGCCTCGACGATTTTCGCCGTGAACCGCTGCTGTTCGGTCCGTCGCCCGTCCACCCTCTCCCCCGGCTGTCGGAGGCGCTCGGCGGTGGGGTCGAGATCTGGGCCAAGCGGGAGGACTGCAACTCGGGCATTGCCTTCGGTGGCAACAAGGTCCGCAAGCTCGAGTATCTGGCGGCCGAGGCCATCGACACCGGCTGCGACACGCTTGTCTCGATCGGCGGGATCCAGTCAAACCACACCCGTCAGGTCACGGGTGTGGCCTGCAAGCTGGGACTCAAGGCGGTCACCGTGCAGGAAGGCTGGGTCGACTACAACGACATGTGCTACGACAAGGTCGGCAATATCCAGCTGACCCGCATCATGGGCGGCGATCCACGGATTGACCCGGCGGGGTTCGATATCGGAATCCGGGATTCGTGGCGTCGGGCGCTCGACTCGGTCACCGAGGCCGGAGGCAGGCCCTACCCCATCCCGGCCGGCGCCTCGGATCATCCCCTGGGTGGTTTGGGATTCGCCAACTGGGCCCGGGAGGTGGCTGCCCAGGAGGCGGAGCTCGACGTGTTCTTCGACACCATCATCGTCTGCACGGTGACCGGCTCGACCCATGCCGGCATGATCGCCGGATTCGCGCTGGAAGACCGGGAGGACCGCCGTGTCATCGGTATCGACGCCTCGGCGACGTTGGGTCAGACAATCGATCAGGTGACCCGCATCGCCCGACAGACGGCGGACAAGATCGGCGTCGAACGGTCCCTGCGCGACGACGAGATCACGGTGCTACCCGGCTACGAGGGGCCGGCCTATGGTGTACCTGATTCGGCCACCGTCGAGGCGATCCATCTCGCCGCCCGGACCGAAGGCATGCTCACCGACCCGGTCTATGAGGGCAAGTCGCTCGCCGGTCTCGTCGGCATGATCCGCTCGGGCGAGATCGAGCCGGGATCCCGGGTCCTCTATGCGCACCTTGGCGGCCAGCCGGCGCTCCCCGCCTACGCCGGGTTCCCCGGGCTCGGCTCGCCCGAGCGTGACCTCAGCCACTGACTCCCACCCGGACTTTGTGCGTGCAACGACCCTCTGACGGGTCGTCAGCCGCTCAAAGTTCGGGCGTCGGGGGTCGGTGAGCGCCCAAAGTTCGGTCGGGGCGCAATCAGGCGATCGCCGTGCCGAAAAGGCTGCCGATGCCGTAGGTGACAACCGACGCAGCGAGCACGATCGCAAGCTGGCGCAGCGCGCCCTGGGTCATGGGCCGGCCGGCGGAGCGGCTGACCCAGCCGCCGACGACGAGACTGGCCAGTGCCGTGGCGGCCACCGAGATGATGATTGCCGTCGTACCGCTGGTGAAGAACCAGGGGGCCAGTGGGACAATCGCTCCGGCGACGAACAAGCCGAGCGACGACACCGCGGCCACCATCGGTGATCCGACCTCATCGGGGTCGAACCCGAAGACGGTACGAGCGGTGAAGTCGATGAAGCGTTTGCTCTCCAGCGGGAGTTCCGTGGACACCCGTTGCGCGGTGTCGGTGGCCAGACCGCTGTCGGTCAGCTTGGAGGTCAACTCGTCGAGCAGAAGCCCCGGGTTGCGTTCGGCCAGCCGGTTCATCTCCCCGACGATTCCCTCGAACAGTTCGACCTGGCTTCGGACCGAGATCCACTCGCCGGCCGCCATCGAAAATGCCCCGGCGATGAGACTGGCCAGCCCCGCGATCCGTACCTCGTTGACCCCCGAGGATGCCCCGGCCACCGCCAGGATGAGACAGACGTTGGTGACCAGGCCGTCGTTCACGCCGAGCACGGCGGCCCGAGCGGCACCACGGGTCACGGCGGTGACCCGTTCCTGGAGATGGCGGGCGTCGGCACCGGCGTCGGCGACGGTGGCACTGGCGGTTCTGGTGTAGGGCTCGGTTGTCATGTGGCGGCCTGTGCCTCGTCGACGTCCGCGATCACGTGGTCGGCATGGTGGCCGACGTCGGTTACGTCATAGGCCCGGTAAACCCGACCCTCGGGGTCGATGAGGTAGCTGTAGCGCCGGGCGAAGGCGGCGAATTTGTCGTCGGGCCCGCGCGCGACCCCGTAGGCGATGCCGACCATGCGGTCGACGTCACTCAGCAGCAGAAACGGAAATCCTTGTGCCTCGGCGAACGCCCGATTCTCCTCCGGGGTGTCGAAGGATGCACCGAGGATGGTCGCACCCAGATCGTCGAACCGGTCGGCCCTGTCACGCAGGGCCTGCCCCTCGATCGTTCAACCGGGGGTGGCGGCTTTTGGATACCACCACATGAGGACCCACCGGCCGGCAAAGTCCGAAAGGCTGACCTGCCGGTGGTGTTGATCGGGAAGGGTGAATGGCGGCGCGGCCTGACCTGGAGTAAGCATGGATCACCGTTGCTGGGATGGGTTGGGGCGCCTCGGAGTCTAGCGGGGTGCACTGGCCCCGTTGTATCGACGACCGGCCTCGGCAATCGCCTCGATGGCGTCGGCATCATGAGGATCGTGCAGGGCCACAACAACCTGATCCACACCGACCGCGGCGAGGTCTCCAAGCTGTGACGCGACCTGGTCGGGTGTGCCCATCAGCGACCGTTCGAACACCGGTTCCAGGTCCTCCACTCGGCCCCGCTCGTCTCGAACCCGCCGAACCAGCCGATCGACACCGTGCGCTGTCGTCGAGACGAATCCGTCCAACTCCAATGACGTGGCAACAGAGCGGCGGCCACCGAGTTCCCCGAGCTCCGACCGTCGCCGGGCGAACTCCGACGGGGTGGCAAACGACGTCTCCCACATCTGCGCGTGATCGATGACCAAACCCATCGCCCGGCCTCCGGTTGCGGCGATGGTGATCGGAAGCCTTGGCGAATCCATGCGATTCCACAGTTTGGGAAGCGTGTCCAGCGCTGTGGCGAGGTCGGCGAGTCGACGATCGTAGGCCGGATACTCGACCCCGAACGGCTCCCACCACGGGCGGGCGAACTCGGCGGCGGCCCCGACACCGGTACGGACGTCGACCCGGCCGGGAGCGATCGCCGCCACCGTCGCCGCCTGCTTCGCCAACAGCGCAACGCTGCGATACGAGGGCAAGATGTTGGTGATCACCGGCCCGAGCCGAATTCGATCGGTGTTCGAGGCCAGTGCGGCGAGTGTCGTCCAGCAGTCGAGGTTCAGGCCGTGAGGCGACTCGCCGTAGTAGAAGCCGTCGATACCGTGCGCCTCGGCGCGTTCACAGGTACTCCGAACCTGGTCGAAACTGGCCGACCACACCTCCAGCGCGATCTTCATGTCACCCAGGGTGAGCGGTGGGGTCCGGGTCCGGCAGGTGGGCTTCGATCAGCTCGATGAGGTCTGCGGCATCGAAGTGGAAGCCATCGTCGAGCACGATCCGGTCGGGGCCGGGGCCGATGATGACGGTCCAAGGTGTGCCGCCGGTCTGATAGTCGACCATCACCGTCGGGGGTAGTCCGGGGTCGTGACCGAGGGCGATGTCGGCCAGGTCGTGGCGGGCGATCGAGTCCAAGGCCGCCTCTGGAGTGTTTGCGTCATGGCCTTCGAACACCGTCTGGATGGCTACGAACTTGACCAGGTGAACGCGGCCGGTCGATTCGAAGTGGTCGTTGACCGCGTTCAGGGTTGGGAAGCCGTGGCTGTGGCAGCCCGGGCACCAGGACTGGAAGTTGTAGAGGTAGATGATCGGTTCGTCGATCTCGGCCAGCCGTAGCCCGTGGTCCGCATCGACGTTGGCCAGCCACTCGTCGAAGCGGAACTCCGGGGCCCGTCGGCCGGCGATGCCGTACGGTCGGTTCACAGTCGGGTTTCTCCGTTCTCGGTCAGGCGTAGGCGACCTGGCAGAAGCCGTGGTTGCAGTAGCCGAACGGGTCTCGGTGTCCGCCCTCATGTCGGGTTGGGGAGGCTTCCCTGTAACAACCACAGCCCTCTCTTGTCTAGTAGAGATGCCGGCATCGTGCCTCCCCTACCCTGGTGTCGTCCCGACTGTCACGTCCGCGCCGCTGGCGCGGCTCGATCTCTCTCATATGTTGTATCAACCTCTGCTCGATCACCGACCCCTCAGACCGCCGGCCCGGACCGGCCGGTCTGCGGTGGGTGCGCCGTTGGGCCTCGACCTCAGGGAGCAGCGATGCCGGAGCTGTTGATGGTGGCCGTGGCCGTCTTCGGGTATGCCATGGTGTCGGAACGGTTGTCGATGTCGCCGATCACCGCCCCGATGGTGTTCACCGCCGTCGGTCTCATCGTCGGGACCGGCGGAATCGGCTGGTTCGATCTCGACCTCGAGGGCGAGGCGGTCTCGATCCTGGTCGAAGCCACCCTGGTCCTTGTGTTGTTCACCGACGCCGTTCGGATCGACCTCCACACGCTCCGCCGCCAGGCGGCCGTCCCCGGCCGGCTGCTGGCTGTGGGACTCCCGCTCACCATCGTGGCCGGGACCGGGGTTGCGATGGTCGTGGTGCCCGGCCTCGGCGTGACGGAGGCGGCGCTGTTGGCCGCCGTGCTGGCGCCGACCGATGCCGCGCTCGGGCAGGCGGTGGTCAGCGACCGGCGACTCCCGGTCCGTATTCGCCAGGCGCTGAACGTGGAGAGTGGTCTCAACGACGGCATCGCCGTTCCGGTGGTCACCGTGTTGTTGGCGGCTGCAGCGGTCGAAGGGGCCGGCGGTGCCGGCGACTGGGTTGCGCTGGCCGGACGCCAGATCGGCGTCGGTCTCGCGGCGGGGATCGGTGCCGGTGCCCTCGGCGGCCGGATGCTCGACGCACGGGCCACCGCCGGGGCGGTGGAGGGCGTCTACCGCCAGTTGGCCACCATCGCCGTGGCCGCCGCGGCGTTCGGACTGGCCGGAGTGCTCGACGGGAACGGGTTCATCGCAGCCTTCACCGCCGGGCTCACCTTCGGCCACGTCGCCCGCAGGCAATGCGACGACGTGCAGAACTTCACCGAAGACGAGGGTGAGCTGTTGAGCGCCGTCACCTTTGTGGTGTTCGGTGCTGTCCTGATCGGCCCGATGCTCGACGGCCTGTCGTGGCCGATCGCGATCTACGCGGTGGCGTCGTTGACCGTGATCCGCATCGTCCCGGTCCTGGTGGCCATGATCAAGTCCGGTATGTTTCTCGAGACCCGGCTGTTCCTCGGCTGGTTCGGCCCCCGGGGACTGGCGTCGATACTGTTCGCCCTGGTCGTGGTGGACGAGCTCGACACCCCGGCCGGTCGTACCATCTTCGCTGTGGCCGCCTGGACCGTCCTGGCCAGCGTCGTGGCGCACGGCCTCTCCGCCAGCGCCTGGGCCGGACGGCTGGCTCACCGTCTGGCCAACGAGCCCGATCCGATGCCGGAGAACGAACTGGTGGACGAAATGCCAACCCGTCGCCTCGTCGGGTTACCCCGACCAGCCGACCCGAGGGCCGATGCATCCTGAATCCTCCACCCCCCACACCGCATGGCGTCGGCTGCCGGCCCCAACGTCGACATCCGCCCCTTCGAGCCCTACCCGATGATCGGTCGTGGACGCGTCGCTCGGTCAGGAGTCGCCGCTGTCCAGTGGTGCGTTGCGCAACACGGCCCGCATGGCGTCGAGCAGGTGCAGTGTCTCCTCCCTCGTCAGGATGCCGCGGCCGGTGTTGGCCGGCAGCATCGCCACCGAACGGCGCAGGCCTTCCAGTTGATGGGGGTTCATGAGGTCGGTATCTCCTAGCATCTGCCTCAGCGTAGAGCGAACAGACGTTCGATAACAAGGTGGACGACGGAGCCTTCCGTCACAGGCGCCTCGTCCTCGTTGTCGCGGAGCTAGGATGAACAGTCGCAGGTTTGGCACGATGCCGGGCCGTTCAGGCCGGGCCGCAGTAAAGATGCGTCGCCCACAGGGAGCCAAACCATGACCATCGATTTCGCGGGCCTCGGCCTGCGCGCCGAACTGCTGGCGTCGATCGCCGATCTGGGCTACGCCCAGCCGACGCCGATCCAGGCCGAGACCATCCCCCACCTCCTCGCCGGCCGAGATCTCGTCGGTCAAGCGGCGACCGGCACCGGCAAGACCGCGGCGTTCGCCCTGCCGATCATCGACGGCATCGAGTCGGGTCGCCCCGGTTCACCCGTCGCACTCGTGCTCGTGCCGACCCGGGAGCTGGCCGTCCAGGTTGCCGAAGCCGTCACCGGCTACGGCGCCCGCCAACAGGCCGAGGCACTCGCGGTCTACGGTGGATCACCGATCCACCATCAGATCACCGCCCTCCGCCGAGGAGTCCACGTGGTCGTCGGCACCCCGGGCCGGACCATCGATCTCCTCAAGCGGCGGGCGCTCGACCTGTCCGCCGTCACCACAGTCGTGCTCGACGAGGCCGACGAGATGCTCGACATGGGATTCGCCGAGGACATCGAAACCGTCCTCGACTCGACCCCACCCGATCGACAGACCGTGCTGTTCTCCGCCACGATGCCGCCACGGATCACGGCGATCGCCGCCCGCCACCAGAGCGACCCCGTTCGGGTCAAGGTCGGCCTGGGCGACGATGCGCCGGCCAAGAACCTCGTCCGACAGACGGTGTACCTGGTCCAACGAAAACACAAGTCGGCTGCGCTCGGCCGGATCATCGACATGGAAGCGCCGGAATCCACCCTGGTCTTCTGCCGGACCCGGAACGACGTCGATGAGCTCACCGCAACGATGAACGCCCGCGGGCACCGGGCGGAGGCGCTCCACGGCGGCATGGATCAGAACCAACGGGATCGGGTCATGGGTCGACTCCGCGACGGCACCGCCGACCTGCTCGTCGCCACCGATGTAGCCGCTCGTGGCCTCGACGTCGACACCCTCACCCACGTCGTGAACTACGACGTCCCGACCCAACCCGAAAGCTACGTGCATCGGATCGGCCGGGTCGGACGAGCCGGACGGGAAGGCGTGGCCATCACCCTCGTCGAATCCAAGAACCGGAGCTTGCTCCGCAACATCGAGCGCCTTGTCGGTCACAAACTCGATGTCGCCGACGTCCCGAGCGTCGCCGACCTTCGGGAACGGCAGCTGGAACTGACCGTCACCGCCATCAAGGAGAAGTTGGGTGACGACGTCGACCAGTACTACCGGGTGATCCACGAACTGGCCGACGTGGCCGAGCTGCGCGACATCGCCCTGGCGGCGATCAAGTTGGTCCACGAGTCCCGCAACTCCACCGTCGACGAGACCGACATTCCCGCCGTTGCCGAGACCAGTCGACCGGCCCGCCAGGCGAGAGGTGCGAAGCGGTCCAAGGGCTCCGGCGAGAAGCGCGATCGTCGTGGTGGTGGACCATTCCGATCCGACGACGAGACCGCCTTCATCTACATCGGCGTTGGACGCCGGGGTAAGGTGCGGCCCGGAGATCTGGTCGGCGCCATCGCCAACGAGACCGGACTGTCCGGGCGTGACATCGGCCCGATCCGGATCTCCGAGCACTACTCGGTTGTCGGCGTCCCCCCGGCGTCGGCCCACGAGGTCATCGCCGCGGTCAACGCCTCCGGAGTGCGGGGCAAGCGGGCCAAGGCCCGACCTTACGTCACCTGACGGCGGGTCCGACCGACCCATTCCTCCTGTTCGGCCGCCAGGGTCTACAGTTGGGTCAAGCGCGTCGGTAGACCAGGAGGTTCAACCGTGACCGAGACGACGGCCGGGACGGAATCGACATCAGGCTCGCGGATGCTTCCACTTCCGGAGTACGAGATGGCTCAGTTGGGCGCCGATGTCCCGCCCGTCGATCAGCTCGACCTCGAAGACATCAATCCGGCGAACCCCCACCTGTTCAGCGAGCACCGCTGGCAGGAGGTCTTCGCCCGCCTCCGCCGGGAGGACCCGGTCCACTTCAACGAGATCAGCACTGCCGGCCGGTACTGGTCGCTCACCCGCTACGACGACGTCCGAGCCGTCGACGGCGACTGGAAGACGTTCTCGTCGGCCAGCGGGATCACGTTGGGGTGGCCGATCGGCACGCCGACTCCGGAGGAGGCCGTGGTTCGGGTCAATCCGTTCATCGCCATGGATCCCCCCGAGCACACCGAGCAGCGCAAGACGGTGCGGTCCGTGTCGGCGCCGAGCAACCTGCGCACGCTCGACCCGTTGATCCGGGAACGCACCGTGCAGGTTCTCGACTCGCTGCCCGACGGCGAGACGTTCGACTGGGTCGACACCGTGTCGGTCGAGCTGACCACCATGATGCTGGCCACCTTGTTCGACTTCCCGTTCGAGGATCGCCGGAAACTGACCCGCTGGTCCGACATCGTCTTCGCCGTCCCCGAGCCGGGTGGCATCGTGGAGACGCCCGAGCAGCGTCGCAACGAGCTGATCGAGTGTGTGCAGTACTTCGAGGGTCTGTGGGATGCCCGCCGCGGCAAGCCCGCCCATGACCTCGTGTCGATGCTGGCCAATGGGGAGGCCACGAAGGACATGCCGGTGGCCGATCACCTCGGCAACCTGCTGCTGCTCATCGTCGGAGGCAACGACACCACCCGGAACACCATGTCGGGCAGCGTCTACAGCCTCAACAAGTTCCCGGAGCAGTACGACAAACTGATCGCCGATCCCGGCCTGGTGCCGAAGATGGTGCCCGAGGTCATTCGCTGGCAGACCCCGCTTTCGTACATGCGACGCACCGCCACCACCGACTGCGAGGTGGGAGGCAAGCAGATCCGCAAGGACGACCAGGTTCTCATGTGGTACGTGTCGGCCAATCGGGACGAGGACGTCTTCGACGATGCCCATGTGCTCGACATCGAACGCCCCAACGCCGACCGGCACCTGTCTTTCGGCTACGGCATCCACTACTGCATGGGCAGCCGTCTCGCCGAACTGCAGCTGCGAATCCTGTGGGAGGAGATCCTGAATCGGTTCGAGCGGATCGAGGTGCAGTCCGAACCGACGCGCACCTTCTCGTCCTTCGTCAACGGCTACACGGAACTGCCTGTCATCGTCGCCCGGAAGTAGCGGTCGTCTGCAACCGGACCGATGATGGACAACACCGAACTGCCCTCGACCATGCGTGCCGTGCTCCTCCGCGGCCACGGTGATGTCGATCAGCTCGAGTACCGCGACGACGTGCCGGTGCCGAGCCCCGGGCCCGACGACGTCCTGATGGAGGTTGGTGCCTGCGGCATGAACAACACCGACATCAACACCAGGATCGGGTGGTACTCGAAATCGGTGAGCGGAGCCACGGGCGATGCGGTCATCGACGGCGACGTCGACGGGTCGTGGGGCGGCGGCATGTCGTTTCCCCGCATCCAGGGGGCCGACCCGGCGGGCCGTATCGTGGCCGTCGGTTCCAATGTCGACCCCGGCCGCATCGGTGACCGGATCATCTGCGACGCATGGCTGCGTGACCCCGACGGGGATCTCGAAAAGGCCGGCTACCTGGGATCCGAACGCGACGGGGGCTACGCCGAATACGTGACGATCCCGTCGGCCAACGCCTACACGGTGACCAGCGATCTGAGCGATGTGGAGCTCGCCAGCTTTCCCTGCAGCTACGCCACCGCCGAGCACATGCTGGAACGCCCTGGTGTCTCCGACGGCCAGTGGGTAGTGGCCACCGGCGCATCGGGCGGGGTCGGCGGGGCCATCGTCCAGCTCGCCCGACGCCGCGGCGCACACACGATTGCCATCGCCTCGGAGTCCAAGCTGGAGGCCACGGCGGCGACGACCGGCGCCGATCACGTGCTCGCCCGTCAGGACCCCGACCTCGTCGAGAGGATTCGAGACCTGACCGGAGGCGGGGCCGATGTCCTGGCCGACGTCGTCGCCGGTCCGCAGTTTCCGCTGCTGTTCGAGGTGATCCGACGTGGCGGTCACTACACGACCGCCGGAGCGATAGCGGGTCCCATCGTCGACCTGGACGTGCGGACGCTCTACCTTCACGACCTCACCATGCACGGGTGCACGGTGCTGGCGCCGGATGTGTTCGCCAACCTCATTGGCTACATCGAAGCCGGTGAAATCGGCCCGATCGTTGCCGGGACGTTTCCGTTGGATGAGATGGTCGCCGCCCAACAGGCGTTCACGGAGAAGTCATCGGTCGGAGCCTATGTGATCGACATCAGGGCCTGACACCCGATCGTCGAACAATCATGGCGGCTACCCGTCTCGCTCCTTGATCGACTGCACGTAGGCGATGATCTCGACGAGCTGGGCGTCGCTGATGGCCGACGACGGAAAGGCCGGCATCTCGTCCTCGCCGAAGCGCACGGCCTCGATGACATCGTCGGCGTCACGGCCGCGGAGGTCCCGCCCGAGCTCGGTGCCCCGGCCATCTGGCCCGTGGCATCCGGAACAGAAGGTGGCGAACGCGCCGGTCGCTCCCGTCGGCTGTGTCGGACCCGACGTGGCTGTTGTCGTGGTGGGGCTGGTCCCGCCACCTGCGGTGCCGGAGCCGAGTCCGGACACATAGGCGGCCACGGCTTGGACCTGTTCAGGGGTGAGCCGGCCCGAGAAGCCGGGCATCGCTCCCCGGCCACTGCCGACGATCGACGTCACAACGGAGGGCGACAGGGAACGACCGGCCAACGCCGGACCGACACCACCCTCTCCCGATGATCCGTGACAGGCCGCACAGTTGGCCGCAAACACCGACCCACCCGACACCGACCCACCACCATCACCGCCGACCGCTGTGGTCGGACCGCCCCCGCCAGTACCGGTCGCCGTCGTCGGACTGCCCCCGCCACCTGCGGTGGCGGTGCCGGAGCCGAGTCCGGACACATAGGCGGCCACGGCTTGGACCTGTTCAGGGGTGAGCCGGCCCGAGAAGCCGGGCATCGCTCCCCGGCCACTGCCGACGATCGACGTCACAACGGAGGGCGACAGGGAACGACCGGCCAACGCCGGACCGACACCACCCTCTCCCGATGATCCGTGACAGGCCGCACAGTTGGCCGCAAACACCGACCCACCCGACACCGACCCACCACCGCCACCGCCGGCCGCTGTGGTCGGACCGCCCCCGCCGCCTTCTCCGTCTTGACCGGCAGCGGCTGAGGGCGCACCTCCGAGTCCGGAGACGTAGGCCGCCACGGCTTGAACCTGCTCGGAAGTAAGCCGGCCCGAGAAGCTGGGCATCGCTCCTCGACCACTGCCGACGATCGAGGTCACCGCCGAAGCCGACAGTGAACGACCGGCCAACGCCGGACCGACGCCACCTTGCCCCGATGATCCGTGACAGGCCGCACAGTTGGCCGCAAACACCGACCCACCCGATACCGACCCCCCACCATCACCGCCGGCTGCCGCTGCGGCTTCCTGGTCGTCTCCCTCACCCACCGACGGCGAGTCGGGGCCCAGTCCGGACACATAGGCCGCCACCGCCTGAACCTCGTCACGGGTGAGCGTGCCGGAGAAGCTCGGCATCGCTCCCCGGCCACTCTCGACGACCGAGGTCACCGCCGAAGCCGACAGCGAACGACCGGCCAACGCCGGGCCAACGCCCCCCTCTCCCGACGCTCCGTGACAGGCCGCACAGTTGGCGGCAAACACCGGCTCACCCAATGCCCCGCCACCTGCTGCCAGCTCCCCGTCGACGGCCGCGTCGACCAGTGCGGCATCCTGTTCGCCATCGGCCGACGACAAAGCCGAGCCCGACCCGTCCGCGGTCGTCTCCCCCATGGTGAGGCCGATGTCCAGATAGCTGATGGTCAGACCAGTCGCGATGAGAACAAAGATGAGAAGCGGCGCCCAGGTGACCGGACCGGCCAGGAACGCCGCCACTCGCTCCTCATCCCATCGCCTGGCTTTCATCGGCCGCCTCCCGTCACTGCCGGCCCGACCTCGGTCGCACCATCGGCTGTCTCCTTACTTCTCGTCTTCGCGTCGATGAGCAGCCGACAAACGGCCGGCCCGCGATTCGACGACACAATGATCGTCCGGCGACATCAAAACAGCGTTAGAGCAACCCTAAACAAGGCCTAAAACGGGACCGCGGCGTGACCCATGCCACTGTGGAGCTCGTCGAGCCCGAGAATCAGTCCGGCGCGACCTGACGTCGACAACAGGTCGCCGAACCGGCGCTCGATGTCCCGGGTGTGCATCGCCGCCATCCGGCGATACAGCCTGCGGCCGGCCGGAGTGGTGTCAATTACCACTTCCCGCCGATCGACGTCGCCCCTGGACCGTGAGAGCAGCCCCGCCGTCACCAGCCGCCCGACGATTCTGTTGCATGAACTGTTGGCCAGCAGAAGGCGGCCGGCCAGATCCCCCATTCGAATCGGCCCTTCGTTCGCGATGACCTGGTGGAGCACGTCGTAGTCGTCGAGCGTGTGGCCGAACGTTGACTGAAGGTTCGCATCCATGGCCCGGACCGTCTGTCGGTGGAATCTGACAAGCCGTTCCCAGATGAGGAGATCCTCAGCCCGACGATCCCGGCGATCTGAAGTCATGTCCGACACCGTACACCAACTCCCGAGATATGTTTCCATTCGGAAATATATTCGACTCGGTCCCGGTTAGAAAGATCATGACCTCACCGACCATTGACATCCGACGAGCCGACGATCGCTTCCACAGCCGTTTCGGGTGGCTCGACTCGAAACACTCCTTCAGCTTTGGCGGACATTACTCACCGGACAACACCAACCACGGTCAGCTTCTCGTCCTGAACGACGATCGGGTTGCCGGAGGCACCGGATTCGAGACGCATCCCCATCGGGATATGGAAATCGTCACCTGGGTACTCGACGGTGAGCTCGAGCACAAGGACTCCGAGGGCAACCGGGGGATCATCTATCCCGGTCTCGCCCAGCGGATGAGTGCCGGGACCGGAATCTGGCATTCCGAGAAGAACTGGAGTGCCACCGACGAGGTCCATTTCATCCAGATGTGGGTTGTGCCCGACACCGCGTCGGTCGAGCCCGGCTACCAGCAGGTCGACGTCAACGACCTGCTCGACAAGGGCGGCCTGGTTCCCGTGGCATCCGGACAGGGCCACGATGCTGCCATCGCCATCCGCCAGCGCGATGCCGTCCTGTGGGCGGCCCGACTGAAAGCCGGGGACAGTGTCGTTGTGCCTGAGGCGGCCTTCGGCCATGTCTTCGTGGCCACCGGCGACGTCGATCTGGAGTCGGCAGGTCGTCTGGCAACCGGCGATGCCGCACGGTTGACGGCAACCGGCGGGATGACGCTCACCGCGGACGCAGCGAGCGATGCGGAGGTGTTGATCTGGACGACCGGTGCGCTGCCGTAGCAGCGGCGTTCACGTTCATCATTGCGTTCACAGAGAATCGAGCAACCGGCGGGCCCGGTCGACCACCAGCGCCGTCGCATCGGGATCGAACGACGGCAACGACGAGTCGGTGAACAGGTGCGCATCGCCGGGGTACAGAAAGAGCTCCGCCGTCCCGGCTGCGGCGTGGACGACCAGATCTCGGGCGGCGTCGATGTCGCCCTCACCGGCGAAGAACGGATCACCGTCGTTGCCGTGCACCTGGACGGGCAGCCCCTCGGGCCAACCGTCGCCGAACTCACCAGCCGGTACGCACGCTTCGAGAAGGATCGCCGCGGCGGCACCAGGACGGGTCTGAGCAAATCGCTGCGCTGCCATCGCCCCCAGCGACACACCGATGTAGACGAGCGGATCGGTGAGATCGGCGACGGCCTCGTCGGCTCGGACCGCGAGTGTGTCGAATCCGATCTCCTGGACGTAGGCGATGCCGTCGTCGATCGTGGCAAACGTTCGGCCGTCGAACAGATCGGGCGTATGCACCTGGTGACCGCCGGTGCCGAGTCGGTCAGCCAGGTCGAGGCACCCCTCGGTGAGCCCGGCCACATGATGGAAAAACACGATCTCTGCCATCCAACCTCCGAGTCGCGCCGTCGGCCCCGGCCGGGACGATTCGTACAACTCAGAAGACTAGAGCACGGGGACCGGCGTGTCTCGCACCTCCCACTCGAATGACGAGTCGCCCAGATCGAGGCGTCGATGGACGATGAGGCGCTTGTTCTCCATGGCCGCCAACCCCTCCCACAGGGAATTCCAGCATTCGAAGACGACGGGGTGCACCGCCGCGTCGAACAGGCGCCAGTCGTCGAGGCGCAGCCGGACCGACGACGGGGTGGTTTCGATCTCGCAGGCCCGTCCGTGCCCACCCAGGAGGAGACCGAGCCGCTCGGCGAAGGACGCCTCAGGGTCGAGCAACTCCATGATGGTTCGGTGGAACTGCATGCCGATCTGGTGACCGACGACAGTTGCCACCTGGCGGGTATCGGCCGGTCCCAGCACCTCGGTCATGGCAGGCAGGATCGTGCGGATGTAGGTCATCGCGTAGTTCCGCTCGATCTTGGCCAGCCGAACCGGGTCCCACGACGGTAGCGCCAGCGGCGCCGCCGGGCCGGGAAGACGCTCGCCGGGCCGGTAGCGGACCCGGTCCTCGGGCGCCAGCGTCTCGGCTTCCTCGACGTAGTAGCCGACAAGACCGAGCTGGCCGTCCGTGGTCTGAGACGTGGCGACGAAGCCGAGCCGGTCGTTGCCCAGCGACACACCGTTGTGACCGTGCCAGCCCCGGAGCATGGCCCGGCTCAGCTCCGTCGGGATACCGCAGACCGCAGTGCCGTCGAAGATCCACCGGGGCGGCCGGTAGCGGACCCACGATCTGGTGTCGGACTCCGGTATCCACTCGACCGACACACCACCGAGGGCGTTGGAGAGTACGTGGTACTTCGCACAGGCGACGGCATCGGGCTCGGCCCGGAGCCCGAGTTTCTCGAGGCCCGGCACGAAGGCCTCGAGATGCTGGTTTCGGAACGTCCGAAACACGACATCGGCGGCCCGAGCCGTGTCGAGGCGAGTGACCATTCCCAACAGGAGACCTGTCAAATGGCGATGGTACAGCTCCGCCAGCGCAGCCCACGCCGGCGACGGTTCACGTTCCGGTTGGTTCACCGGGGACCTACGTCGAGGTGGCGGTCCGGGTGATGAGGTTGCGGACCTCTCTCGCCGCCACCAGCAACACACCGATGTCCGGGCCGGCCGTTCGGATGTCGACCATCGTCTGTCGGTACCTGTCGACCGCCGGCTTGTGTCGCATCATCCAGCTGTCGAGCAGCTCCATCGGGTCGCCGCCCGGTGCGGCGTCGTCGAGTTCGACGCCTTCGACGGCGACCTCTCCGGCGTCGAATCGCTCGCCTGATGGAACGCCGGCAACCGCGCACGTCAGCTCGCGATGATCACCGTAGAGGTCGAGACGAAGGGTCAGCCGGGCGAGGGTGGCCCACTGGGTATCACGAGGAAGGGCCAGTACACGGTCCCGCAGCCAGGTCAGGTCGAGCCTGTCGGCCACGGCGAAGTGGATGGCGGTGACATCGTCGACCGAGCGGCCGGACATGGCGGCCACATCGACAATGTCCAGGGCGGCGATGGACGGTGGCAGGCCTGCCACCCGCCGAGCCAGTGGTTCGTCCATGCCGACCGCCAGCAGATCGGCCATCAGCTCATCGAAGTGCTGACGGTCGATTCCGACGAGGTGCTCACTCAACCCGGACAGGGTTGCCGTCACGGGAGCCGCCAACTCCTCGACGGCGGCCGTGGCGCTGAACGGATTGGGTCGGTTGCGAACCAGCAGCCGAGCAGCCCGCTCCGCCAGCTGCCGGCAACTCAAATAGGTCGCCAGTTGCCACTCGACCGGAAGGGTGTGATCCAGGGCATTCACCGCATCGAAGACCTCCTCGAGGTCGAACACCTCCCAGGCGGCGAAATGGGCAGCCGCGATCTCGACACCGGGAGCCGACGTCTCCTGCCCGAGCCGGTAGACCATCGAAACGCCGGCCCGATTCACGACCTGGTTGGCCAGCATGGTGGCGATAATCTCCCGTCGCAGCGGGTGCGCGAGAATCTGATCTCCGAA
Source organism: Acidimicrobiales bacterium (assembly GCA_965216675.1). GTDB lineage: Bacteria > Actinomycetota > Acidimicrobiia > Acidimicrobiales > SZUA-35 > JAHELU01. The sequence continues at coordinate 384,417 of CBDCGK010000003.1, forward strand.
CCGCTCCCGGAGTGCCGTGGGAAAGTAGCCGACAAGGAGACTTTCGAGCGCCGGATCATCGGGCACCGTCGAGGCCAGTAGCGCCGCTTGGAGCGTGTTCTTGGAATAGGCGTTCAGCACTGCCAGCTCCGGTGTCCCCAGCCCGGTTCCGGCGAGCCGCCGTTCGGCGAACTCCTCACCGTCGGGCAGATACTCGATGGAGCGGTCGAGTTGGCCATCGTGTTCGAGCTGCGTGATGTACCGGGAATGGACGTCGACGAGGCTGACAGCGTCGACCCGGGCTGCAGTGAGTGCCAGCGCCTGACGGTAGTTGTTGTCGAGGACAAGCGATGCCACCTCCTCGGTCATCTCCTCCAGCAACTGATTTCGCTGTTTGGTGGTCATGTCGCCATCGGCGACGATCCGATCGAGGAGGATCTTGATGTTGACCTCGTGATCGGAACAGTCGACACCACCGGCGTTGTCAATGGCGTCGGTGAAGATCCTGGTACCGGCCTGGGCGATCTCGATCCGACCCCGCTGGGTAACACCGAGGTTGCCGCCTTCGCCGACGACCGAGCAGCGCAGTTGGCGTCCGTTCACCCGGATGGTGTCGTTGGCCTTGTCGCCGACTTCGGCGTTGGTCTCGTCGGTCGCCTTGATGTAGGTGCCGATCCCTCCGTTCCAGAACAGTTGCACCGGGGCCTTCAGAACCGTGGAGATCAGTTCGTCGGGGGTGAAGAGAGCGGTGTCGGTGCCGAGAGCGGCTTGCGCCTCGACCGAAAGCGATATCGACTTGGCCGTTCGCTCATACACGCCACCGCCCGATGACAGGAGCGCTTGGTCGTAGTCGGCCCAGCTCGAGCGGGGAAGGTCGAACAGCCGTTGCCGCTCCGCGTAGGACGCCGCCGGGTCGGGATCGGGGTCGATGAAGATGTGGCGGTGGTCGAACGCCGCGATCAGCTTGGTGAACTGCGATTGCAGCATGCCGTTGCCGAAGACGTCGCCGGACATGTCACCGATGCCGACGGCGGTGAACGTCTCGTTCTGGACGTCGACACCGAGCTCACGGAAGTGACGTTTGACCGATTCCCACGCCCCTCGGGCTGTGATGCCCATTGCCTTGTGGTCGTATCCGTTGGAGCCGCCGGAGGCGAAGGCGTCGCCCAGCCAGAAGCCGCGGCTGACCGCCAACTCGTTGGCGATGTCGGAGAACGTCGCCGTGCCTTTGTCGGCGGCCACGACGAGGTAAGTATCGTCACCGTCGTAGCGAACGGTGTCGGCCGGGGGAACGACCTCGCCGTCGACCAGGTTGTCGGTGAGATCGAGCAAGCCCGAGATGAAGAGCTGGTAGCACTCGACCACCTCGGTTCGGACGTCGTCGTACTGGCCGGGGCGCCGCTTGAGCACGAAGCCGCCCTTGGCGCCGGCCGGCACGATCACCGAGTTCTTGACCATCTGAGCCTTCACCAGGCCGAGGACCTCGGTGCGGAAGTCTTCGGTTCGGTCCGACCATCGAAGGCCCCCGCGGGCCACGTCACCACCACGCAGATGAACCCCCTCGAAACGGGGCGAGTAGACGAAGATCTCGTGCCGCGGCTTCGGTTCGGGCATCTCATCGAGTGCTCGGGGATCGAACTTGAAGGCCAGATAGGGGCGCCCGGCACCCTCCGAATCGCGTTGAGCCCAGGTGGTGCGGACCGTGCCGAGTATCAGATTCCGGAATCGCCGCAACACCCGATCCTCGTCGAGACTCTGGATGGCGGTGATCACCTCGGCCAGGCGAATCTGGATGTCGGCAATCCGGTCGACACGTTCGTCGTCGTCGGGGACATCCGGCGTGAACCGGGCACGGAACAGGTCGATCAGCAGCCGGGCGGCCTCGGGATGGGCGTCGAGGGTCTGGGTCACGAAGCTGGGGCTGTAGTTGAGTCCGACCTGTCGCAGGTAGTGGGCGTAGCCTCGAAGCACGGCGACGTCGGCGGCGCTCATGCCTGCCCCGAGTACCAGCTGGTTCAACCCGTCGTCCTCGACCTCCTCGTGCCAAACCGCCTGGAACGCCTCCTCGGCCAGGTGAGACGCCTCGGCGAACTCGAGCGGGGTCGAGTCGTGTTCGAGCGAGAAGTCGTAGATCCAGATCGGCTCCGAATCCTGTGGGCGGATTTCGTAGGGTCGTTCATGGACGACGGTAACGCCGAGGTTGGTGAGGCTTGGCATGACCCGGCTGAGCGAGACCGGTTCACCACGGCGGAACAGCTTCAAGCGAAACGTTCCGGGAGCGTGTCCCGGTTCCCGGTAGACCCCGAGGCGGATCGCCCCCCGTTCCTCCAGCTGTTCCATCTCGGCGATGTCGGCGCTGGCCGTACGCGGGTCGAAGGCCTGCTGGTATCCGGGGCTGAACGCGTCGCGATATTTGCGGGCCAACCGCAGGCCTTCCTCGTCGCTGAAGTCGTGTTCGATGGCCTCCGACAGGCCGTCGTCCCAGATTTGGGTCAGGAGTTCGATTCGCTGTTCGAGCGCGGTGGTGTCGACGGCCTCATCGGTGTCGGTGACCTGAAGCACGAACCGCAGACGGGCAAGGACGGACTCGGACAACTCGGCGTCCCAGGTGGCGACGGTTCCCTTGTAGCTCTCTCTCAGGATCTTCTCGATACCGGTCCGGATGGTCGTGTTGTAGCGATCGCGGGGCAGGTAGACGAGCACGGTCACGAAACGCCCGAAGAGCTCGCGGCGAGCGAAGATCCGAACCTTTCGTCGCTCCTGCAGTGCCGCTATGGCCATGGCGACGTCGAACAGTTCTTCGACGTTCATCTGGATCAGGTCATCTCTCGGGTATCGCTCGAGAATCGTCTTCAGCCGCTTCTCGTCGTGGCCGCCGGAAGGGAAGCCGGCCCGTCGAACCACCTCGTCGGCTTTGGCCCGAACCCCCGGTATACGGTCGATGGCCCGGTTGTAGACCTCGGAGGTGAACAGGCCGAGGAATCGCCGCTCCCCCGTCACCTCCCCGTCGGCGCCGAAGGTCTTGATGCCGACGTAGTCGAGGAAGGCGGCGCGATGCACCGTCGATCTCGACCCGGCTTTGGTCAGGTTGAGGAGGCGGCGTTCATGGACCCGGCGGCGAGCCGTCGGCCCCAACTCCGACAGGGGTCGGGGTCGACCCAGGTGGTTGTCGCCGGCCAGCACACCCAGACCCGATCCGGACACGATCCGCAGCACCTCGACGCCCTCGATCGTGTCGAGCGCGTAGTCCCTGGCGCCCAGGAGAATGAAATGATCGTCGCCCAACCACTCGAGCAGCTCTCTGGCGTCGGCGATCTCCTGGTCGTCCACCGGCACATCACCCGGGGTCAGACTCTCCGCCACCTCGATCAGACGGCTTCTCATCGCCGGCCAGTCACGCACAGCGCTGCGCACATCGTCGAGTACCCGGCGGAGGTTTTCGGCGATCGCTCGGCGATCATCGGCCGTGGCCTGGCGGTCGATCTCGACCGAAATGAGCGACAGGAGCTGATCGCCTTCGCCGCCGGCCACGCTGTGCTGCCAGCGGAGCGGTCCGCCGGACCCGTCATCGCCTCGGGCGAGCACCGGGTGGACCACGAGGTGGATGGCGGCACCGAGGCGGCTGAGCTCGTTGGTCACCGAGTCGACCAGGAACGGCATGTCCTCGATCACGATGCGAACCACGGTGTGGTCGCTGACCCATCCGTCGACGTCCACTCTGGGATTGACCGCCTCGATGGCGATGGTGCCCGGTTCCCAACCGTGGGCGAGCTGGAGATGATCGGCGGCCATGCCGAAGAGGTTGGCTATGTGCCTCGATTCGAGATCGGCCTGGTCGACGTGGGCGAAGTAGGCCCGGAGAAACGGCTCGAACTCCGGTCGGTCGGGAACCATCTTCCGAGCGTGATCGACGATGCGATCAACCATCGAAGCCTGCCCGGGATCAGCGTCAGTGGTCATGCACACGACATTAGTGGTCCGAGACACTCCGCCGCCTGTATCCGGACCACAGTTCTTGGCCGGGACAGGTGAGCGTAAGACCGGCCTCCGTCGACGCCTGAAGAGGCCATGAGGCAGATGGTGGCATGACCCTGAGTGCGGTGCCGTCGTGCAGCCGCCGTTCAATGATCGGTGAATCGGGGCCCTCGGTCAGCTCGGTCTCGGTGCGGTGCGCTCCCGGGCCGGAGCCAACATCTCGGGTGAGCCTCGGCCCGGCCCGGCACGTCGATGGTGTGCTCGTGATACTCCTCGGCGACGGCTCGATAGTACGCAAGCTGTTCTGCAACGGCGCTCGGTGTGCCGGCCATGTGGTCGACGGTAGTCGATCGTACGGGTGCCGCGTCCTTCTGAATGCGTCACGTGGCGACGCGTGTTTGCCTCAGCCGTTGGAGTCGGTCGCCGACCTCGGTCGGATCGGACCCGAGGAGCGTCATGTGACCCATCTTGCGGCCGGGACGCGCGTCGCCCTTTCCGTACAGGTGGAGGTGCAGTCCGGGCTCGCTCAGCACGGAAGGCCAGGCCGGTTCGCCGTCCGCCCACAGGTCACCCAGCAGGTTCACCATTGCGGCCGCAGGGGCCACCGAGTCGACCGAGCCGAGGGGTAGACCGGCAACGGCCCGTACCTGTTGCTCGAACTGGCTCGTGACATGGGCATCGATCGTCAGGTGTCCCGAGTTGTGCGGCCGGGGTGCCATCTCATTCACAACCAACCCACCCTTGGCGGTGACGAACATCTCCACACAGATCACGCCGACGACATCGAAATGCCCGAGAACCGTTTCGACGATCTCGCGTGCCTGACGCCTCGTCGACGCCGACACCCGCGCCGGCCACAGTGTCACGTCGAGGATCTGGTCCACATGGCGGTTCTCGAACGGTTCGTAGGTGGCGATCTCGCCACTGAGGCTTCGAGCGCCGACGACGGAGATCTCGCAGTCGAACGGCACCAGGGATTCGACGACGGCCGGTCGGGATCCGATCTCCTGCCAGGCGCGTTCGATCTCGGTGCTGTCGGCGACCCGTCGCTGACCCTTGCCGTCGTATCCCGACGCCGCCGATTTCACGATGCCGGGCCCGGGCACGACCCGACCGGCGGCGGCGATGTCGTCGGCGGTGCGTATCTCCGCGAACTCCGCAACCGGCAGTCCGAGCGAACGCATTGCGTTTTTCTCCCGGATGCGGTTCTGGGCCACATGGAGCAGGTCACCGGTGGGACGAACCGGTACCCATCCGGCCGCCACCTCGGCCGTGGCCGACGGCACGTTCTCGAACTCGAAGGTGACCACATCGACCTGCCGGGCAAAACCTTCGACGGCAGCCGCGTCGTCGTAGTCGGCCTGGACGTGCCACTCGGCGACCGAGGCGGCGGGCGGTCCTGCGTCGTCGGAGTACACCGCGACCTTGTACCCCAGGGGTGGCGCGGCGAGCGCGAACATCCGACCGAGCTGGCCGCCGCCGAACACCCCGAGCGTCGAGTGCGGAGGCAGAGGTTGCAGACGCCGGATGCTCATGCGAGCTCGACTGCGATGGCGGCCGCCGCCTGCTCCTCTCGCATCGTCTGGAGTCGCGTTCGCAAGCCCTCGTCGTTGGTGGCCAGCATCTGGGCCGCGAACAGGGCGGCGTTCTTCGCTCCGGACGGTCCGATGGCGAAGGTGGCCACGGGAACGCCGCCGGGCATCTGCACGATGGACAGCAGCGAGTCGACTCCATGCAACATGGTGCTCTTGACCGGCACGCCGAGCACGGGAACAACGGTCCACGCGGCCAGCATGCCGGGCAGATGGGCGGCCCCACCGGCCCCGGCGATGATGACCTCGATCCCCCGTTCGATGGCCGTCGTCGCATACTCGCGAAGTCGATCGGGCGTCCGGTGGGCCGACACGACGGCTCGTTCACTCACCACTCCGAGCCCATCAAGCACCTCGACGGCCTGTTGCATGGTCGGCCAGTCGGAGACACTGCCCATGACCACACCGACCAGCGGGCGGCTCTCGCGTTCATTCATCTTGCGGTCCTTGCCTATGGAGGTTCTCCGCTGAGGTTACCAGTGTGCGGAGAAATGATTCTCCACGGCGTCACCGCTAGCCGGCGTCGGAATCGACGTCGCCCCCCAGCAGGTCTCGCAGCTCCCGCTTGAGGACCTTGCCGTAGTTGTTGGTGGGCAGGGAGTCGACGAACCGGTAGTCCTTCGGCCGCTTGTAGCGGGCGATGTGTTCGAGGCAGACACGGTCGAGATCCGCGGCGGACGGTTCGGATCCCGGCTTGTCGGCCACGACGAACGCCACGACCGCCTCACCCCATTCCGGATCCGGGCGGCCGACCACCGACACCGCCGCGACATCGGGATGGAGCAACAGCGCCTCCTCCACCTCCCGGGGGTAGATGTTCATCCCACCGCTGATGATGAGGTCCTTGGAGCGGTCGTGCAAGGTCAGGTAACCGTCGTCGTCGAAACTACCGACGTCACCTGTGTGGAGCCAGCCGCCACGCAACGCGTCCGCGGTGGCATCGGGCTGATGCCAGTAGCCGGACATGACCACGTCGCCCCGCACCACGATCTCACCGATCGCACCGGCGGCCAGCGGTCTCCCCTCATCATCGACCACCCGAACCTCGACGTCGGTTCGGGCCACCCCGACGCTCTGGAGCCGGTCGCTCCGGCGAGGATGGTCTGAGTCGGCATGGTCGGCCTTCGACAACGCCGTGATCGTCATCGGTGTCTCACCCTGGCCGTAGATCTGGGCGAGACGGGGTCCGAAGACGTCCAAGGCCTGTTCGAGGTCGGCGAGATACATCGGCGCCCCGCCGTAGATGATCGTCTTCAGATTCGACAAGTCGCCACCACGAATGGCCGGGGCGGTGGCGAGCCGTTTCACCATGGTCGGGGCGGCGAAGAACGACATGCCGGGCCAGCGGGCCAGCAGAGCGGCGATCTCGTCGCCGTCGACTCCTCCGGAGGGCGGCAGGACACTCACCGCACCCCGGGCCACGTGGGGTAGACCGTACATCCCGGATCCGTGCGACAGTGGTGCGGCGTGAAGCACCGAGTCGTCGACGTCGATCGGTCCGATGTCGGCGAAGTAGCTGAGCGACATCATCAACAGGTTGCGGTGGCTGAGGATCGCTCCCTTCGGCCGACCGGTGGTGCCGCTCGTGTAGAAGAGCCACGCTGGGTCCTCGGGTCGCCGCTCGACAAGGGCCGTGGAGCGAGCCTCGACCAGCCGGCTCCATCGCTCCCCCGGTGCCGCTACCACAGCCTGGAGCGCCGGCACGTCTCCAACGAGCGACCCGACATCGTCGGCGTGGGCGTCGTCGACCACGGCGACGGCCGAACCACTCTGGGTGAGGATGTAGGAGATCTCGTCTCGGTGAAGGCGGGCGTTGACCGGCACTGCGACCAGTCCGGCGTGCCAGATGGCGAAAAGGGCCTCCAGATACTCGGGCCGGTTGTTCATCACGATGGCGACCCGGTCACCGGGATCGAGACCGAACTCCTGCTGCAGCGCGGTGGCGACCGATGCCGTCCGGGCGGCCAAGGTCTGCCAGTCGGCATGAACCCGCTCGCCGTCGGCCACCGCCGGTCGACTCGACCAGCGGAGACCGTTTCGCTCGACCCAGTGGGCGAGATTCATGACCGGGCCCCTTTCGAACCGGTGGCCGACCACCCCGTGGCCCGCTCCACCTCGAACACGAGCACGGCGGCAAAAGGCTTGTCCCGGTACTGGCTGTAGGTCTCGGCCAGACGGTCGGCGAGCGTTGATCCGCGCTCACCGCCATCGGCCCCCAGCCATCGAAGTTCGGCCCGCACCCACCACAGCTTCGACCAGTCGTCAGGATCCCACTGCTCGATCAACAGCGTGGCCCTGGCGTCGGACTCGAGGTTGCGCTCCCGCTGCAGCCGCAACGACGACTTGAGCTTGACCGTGTCAACCGGCGACCCGAGGAATTCGCCGTCCGTGGCGTACACGACCGGTGTCAGGTCGACGCCGCGGTCGGCGTGAAGAGTCCCGAGAACGCCGTGGCTGTGGGTTCGCAACAGCTCCCGGGCTTCGGACTCGGAGAGGCTCATCGGCGACCGTCGACCGGCGCCATCACGCGGCGTTGACCTGCGGCATGATCTCCTCGTGGAGCTGACGAAGGTCCTCGAGCGTCTTCGACGTCGGCACATCGGCGAACGGCGGCCAGATCAACGGCATCGTCATGCCGGCGGCCTTGAGGTCGATCAGGTTCTGGGTGATCTGGTCGGCGGTGCCGGCCAGGATGTTCGTCAGCTTCCCGTTGTCGGTCTGATCGGTCGGCTCGTCGGTGATCACGAACCAGCACATGCTGGAGATCTCCAGGTCGTCGATGGTGTGCGACCCGTCGAGCTTGTCGAGTTCGTCGCCGATCGCGGTGATCCACTCCTTGAGTTCTCGCGGGGTGTCCTGAATACCGATCCAACCCGCCAGGTTGTACTTGGCCACCTTCTTGGCCGAAATCTCCGGGTTGCGCAGGCCGCTCATGAAGATCGGCGGGTGGGGGTCCTGGAGCGGCTTGTGGCCGAAGCCGCACGGTTCGAAGTCGGCGAACTCCCCGTGGTACTCGAACAGATCGTTGGTCCAGATTCCCTGGCAGATCTCGATGGTTTCCCGGACATGCTTGTGTCGCTTCGGAAAGATGTGCGAGGCGCTGGCGGCGGCGAACTCCTCGGGCATCCAACCGGCGCCGATGCCGACGTTGACCCGGCCGTTCGACAGGTGGTCGACGGTGGCGATCTCGGCCGCGAACACGCCCGGTGAGCGATAGGGGGTGTCGGTGATCGACATGCCGATTCGGCACTTGGAGGTCTTGGCCGCCAGCCACGGTATGAGGGGCCAGCCCTGGTACCACTGACCACGGGCCGACACCGGCAGCTGATTGGGGAACTCGGTCATCATGCCGAACGGGTACTGCAGCTCGCCGCGGTCCGATGCTTCCGGCACGACGACCCGGTCGAGTGTCCAGATCGAGTCGAAATCGAGTTCCTCGGCCAGCTCGGTGAGATCCTCGAGCTCCTTCACGGTCACCATGTCCCGGAAGTTCGGTAGATAGAGCGCCAGCTTCATGTCGGCCATATCGAGTTTCCCCTTCTCCGTTCGTCGACCAGCGACCGAGGTGGTGCTGGTGCTTCGAACGGTAGGAAACCGATGTCGGTAGTCGAACAACGCTTTCTCAACTCCTCATCAACGATTCTGACCTGGTCCGGCGGCACAGGGTACGGTTGTGCACATGAACGAGCCGCGTCGAGTGCTCGTGGTTGATGACGACGAAGGGGTGCGCACCGGTGTGACCTGGGCGCTGGAGGCCGACGGGTTCATCGTCGACGCCGTCGGCGACGGTCTCGAGGCGCTCGACGTGATCGAGGCGACCGCTCCGGCGTTGATGGTGCTCGACCTGTCGCTTCCCGGTGTCGGGGGACTCGACATCCTGCGTCGGGTCCGCCTGAGCGAGGAACGGGCGCAGTGTGCCCGGATCCCGATCATCGTGCTCTCCGGTCGCGACGGCGAGACCGACCGTATCGTCGGTCTGGACCTCGGCGCCGATGACTACTTGGTCAAGCCGTTCTCCCCCGGTGAGCTTGCAGCCCGAGCCCGTTCGCTCCTGCGACGAGCCAACGAGTACGTGGCCACGACCTCCGAGCCGTTCGCCCCAAGCGGCGTCGGCGTGGAGATCGACCCGGCGTCGAGAAGTGTCTGGCTCGATGGCATCGCGGTCGAACTGGCGGCCAAGGAATTCGATCTGCTCGCCTACCTGATCGAGCACCCGCGTCGGGCCTGTACCCGGGAGGAGCTGCTGGACGCGGTCTGGGCAAGCCAGGCCGGTTGGCAGACGCCGGCCACCGTCACCGAGCACGTGTATCGGCTGAGACAGAAGATCGAGGATGACCCCGGCAATCCGCTACGTCTCCGCACCGTCCGGGCTGTGGGGTACCGATGGGAGGGGTGAGCGTGCTCAGCGGCGACGAGGTCACCGCCGTGCTGGATCACCAGACCTCTGTCATGGAGCAGCTCGCCTCCGACGCGCCGCTGTCCAGCGTGCTCGACAGCATCGTGATCGCTCTGGAGGAGCTGATTCCCGGCAGCCGCTGCTCCGTGCTGCTGCTCGACACCGACGGTGTGCTTCGCCACGGATCGGCGCCCAACCTCCCGGCCGCGTACTCCGATGCCATCGACGGCCTCGCGCCGGGCCCGAACGCCGGCTCCTGCGGCACTGCGGTCTACGACGGCCGGCCGGTGATCGCCGGTGACGTGACCACCGACCCGCGATGGATCGGCTTCCGCCACCTCGCCGGCCAACACGACATCGGCGCATGCTGGTCCAGTCCGATTCGTTCCGGGTCCGACATCGTCGGCACGTTCGCCGTCTACGACCGTACCGCCCACGAGCCCGATGAGCGGGAGCTGGAGCTGGTGGAGCGGTTCACCCATCTGGCCTCGATCGCGGTCGCCCATGATCGCGCCGCCCGCGAGCGCGAAGCGCGCCACGAGGCCGATCTCGCCCGTCAGACCGCAGAACGGGCGAACCACGCCAAATCCCAGTTCGTCACGTCACTCAGTCACGAGCTTCGGACCCCATTGCAGTCGATCACCGGCTTCACCGAAAGCCTCCAGACGCTGGAACTCTCGCCCGAACGGCGACAGCGGGCGTTGAGCGGCATCAAGGGGGCGGCCGCCCACATTCTGTCGATCGTCGACGACGTGCTCGACCTGGCCAGGGTCGAGGCCGGCGCCATGCCTATCGCGCTGGTTCCGGTGGATGCCCGTCAGGTGATCTCCGCGGCCGCCGAGCTCGTGCAACCGCTTGCCGTTCAACGATCCATCTCGGTCTCATGTACCGGGCCAAACCTCGACGTCCTGGCCGATCAGCGCCGGCTGCGACAGGTGATCCTCAATCTCGTTTCCAACGCACTGCGCTTCTCCCCCGCCGGCACGTCGATCACGGTGAGCACCAAAGCGTCCGCCGACACGGGGTCGATCCACGTCATCGATGCCGGGCCCGGCATTCCCGAAGATCTGCTCGAGAGGCTGTTCGTGCCCTTCGATCGACTCGGTGCCGACGCCGGACGGGAAGGCGGGGCTGGACTTGGTCTCGTCCTGGCCCGCCGGCTCACCGAGGCCATGGGTGGATCGCTCGATCTCGACAGCGTCGTCGGATCCGGCACCCACGTCTCGGTGACGCTGCGAAAGGCCGTCCGGGCTCCGGCCGAGGGTCAAACGGGCTCCGAGCCGGCCTGACTCTCGTAGTAGGGCTTCTGCGCCGGATAGTAGTCGTCGAAGTCCGGTCGCGGCCCGCCGTTGCGCGTGGCCACCAACATGTCGAGGTAGTACTCCCAGCCCGGGCCGACTTCTCCGACGGGCGTATCCTCGCCGATGTGTTGCACGAAGGTGAGGACGGTGACGTCGTCCTCCTCGGTCAGGGTGGCTTCGAGCGACCACGAGCCGGAGCCGTCCACGGTTGAGACGGCCAGGTGGCGAGGAGGATCGCAGGCTTCGATGGTCATGTCGCCCTCCGGGAACTCGTCGCCCTCATGGGTCATGCGGTAGCGGATCGTTCGTCCAACACCGGCCTCGCCGCTCCAGCCGGCAAACCACCGGGCCGTGCGTTCCGGCTCGGTGATGCTGGCCCACACATCGTCGATCGTGGCCCGGAACGAGCGAACGAGCACCAGGTCGCTTCCTCCGTGCTCATGGGCCACGATGCGGCCGGTCGGAATGGGAGGGGTGGTATCGGACGTCATGCGGTGCGCTCCTCGGCATCGGTTTCGGGTTCGGTTCGACGGTTCATAGGTGGTCGGCTGTCGGTGAGACAGCTCTCTCGGCGGGTTCGGTGGACCTCGGTGGTCAGCGCGTCGAACCGCGCTCCCCATGCGTCCCGGTCGTCTCCGGCACCCGTCGCCTCCTCGAGACGAATCGAGGTCAGCCAGTCAACCAGTTCGGCCAGTGGTGCGGTGTCGAGCCGGTAGATGCGTTGCCGTCCGGCGACGGTATCGACGACAAGACCCGCCTCGCGAAGCACGCGGAGGTGCCGCGAGACCGCCGGCCGGCTGATGGCGAATGCTTCGGCGACGGTGCCTGCCGGCAGCGGGCCGCTCCCCAACAGCATCAAGATCCGCCGCCGCACCGGGTCGGCGATTGCCCTGGCCACCTCGTCCACGACCCAAGCGTAACAAGATGGTTACGCTTGGGCAACCCCATCTCGAGTCGATCAGCGCTCGAGGCCACCGGCGCTAACGGGTCAGATCGGCGAACCCGGCTTGTCGGGCAGGTTGAGTTCAAGATCGAGACGGGGCTTCCAGAACGGGCGGAAGAGCTCGATCTTGGGGCAGCGGTCCATGACTACCTTGAGTCCGGCCGCCTCGGCCAGCGCCGCGGCGGCGTCGTCATAAACCCCGATCTGGCCCCACAAGACCTTCGCTCCGATGGTGATCGCCCGCTCCGCAATGCCGTACAGCTCCTCCTTCGGCCGGAACACGTCGACCATGTCGACGGGCCGATCGATCTCCTCCAGGGACCGCCACACCTTGAGGCCGCGAATCTCGGTGACTTTCGGGCTTGGATTGACCGGCAGGATGTCGTACCCGATCTCGTTGAGCTGTCGCAGGACGCCGTAGCTGAACTTGGTCTTGTCGGCGCTGGCCCCGACCATCGCGATCGTGGTCACCGACCGCAGGATCTCGGCGAGGTAGGCCGGTTCGTAGTCGTATCGTCGATCGACGTCGGCTTCAGGCATCACGTCCCCTTCGGATCGGTGGTCTCGGACCCGACGAGACCCGGTTTGAGTTCATGAGGTTCGAGTGGATCGAGGAAGGGGTTCCGGTACAGCTTGTCGTGGCTGTCCACCCCGACCTCGAAGGTGCAGTCGGACAGCGGCCGGGCCACGCACAGCGTCACGTAACCGCTGTTGAGTTGACGGTTGTTGAGCGCCACCTGCTCATGCTGGTCGACCTCGCCGGCGGTCAACTTGGCGGCACAGGTGATGCAGCCGCCGTAGCGGCAGCCATAGGGAAGATCGACGCCCTGCTCGCTCAGGGTGTCGAGCAGGGGGCGGTCGGAATCGACAACGTAGGCCGCGCCGCCCCGGTTGGCGATCGTGATCGTGCGGCTCGCCATCACAACCAGATGTCGCTGGTGCAGTCGCCGCCGGGATAGCGGGTCTCGTGACAGCGGCTCGGCCCGTTGGGCTCCTGACCGAAGTCGACCATGAAGTCGGAGTTGATCGACATGCCGCCGTTCTCCGGATCACAGTCGATCATCACCATCACGCCGCCCCGGGTCCGGATCTCCGGGTAGAACTGGTTGTCCCACGTCGAAAAGAGCGAGGTGGTCACATACAGCCGCCGGCCGTCGAGCGACAGCTGGAACATCTGGGGGCCGCCCGCCATCGTCACGCCGTTGACCTCCGGTGCCTTGCCCAGTAGACCGCCCATCCAGACCTGACCGGTCAAGCGGGGTTTGTGGGGGTCGGTGATGTCGTACTGGCGCATGTCGCCGTGCAGCCAGTTGTTGACGTACAGGTACTTGTCGTCCATCGAGACGAGCAGGGCCGACATCACACCGGGCAACGGGATCGGCCATTCGGGGTGCAGCTCGTTCTCGATGTCGACGGTCTTCTCCCACTGCCAATCGCCGCCGTCGTCGCGCCAGACGTGGATGACGTTGGAGCTCAGCGCGGCACAACAGAAGGCGTGGGTCGAGTCGGGGTTGTGGTGGAACTTCACCTCGAGCGGCAGCAGCCCGTCCTCGCCGAGGTACATCGACTGGATCGGCTCCCGCTTCTCGAAGTCCCAGATGTGCAGCCGCCGGCCGTAGAGCAGATGCCCGACCTCCTCGAGGTCGAAGCCGGGCATGAAGGTGTTGGGGGCCGCCCACTCCGAGCTGATCATCACGTTGTGGCGGGGCTGGTACCAGAAGTCGTAGCCGAAGGGGATGTCACCCATCGAGCGCTCCCAGCGGCCGACGATCTGGAAGTCGGCGTCGACGTGCAGGTAGCCCCCCGGCGCCTCACCGTTGGCGTCACCGAGGAACGAGATGATGATCTCGGATCCGAGGCAGTGCACGGTATGTGGTCCGGAAAGGTTCGTCTTGGCCTTGATCTCATCGCCGTCGATGATCGTGTGGAGGCGGGGCGCCCGCGGATCGGTCGCGGTGTCGACGACGTAGATGTTGTTGGAGCGAACGCCCGGGAGCAGCAGGTACTTGCGGGACATCGACGCGTCGTCGTGGCACGACGAGCATGCGTTCCAACCGGTGTGATGGAGCTCGTCGCCGATGCCGGGCATTTCGAGCCGGTGGATGACCTGGGAATAGGTGGAACTGTCGGGGTCGGCATCGATCGTGGCCAGGTAGTCGGGCTTCTGGATGCCGGTCCCGGTGTACAGGGCCACGGTGTACAGCAGCTCCTCCCGCGGCGCCTTGATGGCGTCAGCCGGGCTGGCATATCCCGGACCGCAGCAACTGCCTTCGCTTTCGACGGCCACGTGCTCCCCCTTCGTCTTGGCACTCCTGCTTCGATTATCGTAGACTGAGACAGGCATTCTCACAAGATGAGAAGCAGCGGTGAAGGTCGACGAGAGGGTACGAGGTCCAATGCATCTCGAACGCATGGCGCTGATCCTCGAGATCGTCGGTCAGCGAGGTGAGGCCGCGGTCCCAGAGATCTGCGACCATTCCGACCTGCCGAAGCCGACCGCCTACCGGCTCGTCAACGATCTGACCGATGCCGGCCTCCTCGATCCGGTCGGGAGGGGCCGCTACACCATCGGCAGCAGGCTCAAGCGCATCGTCGAACCCGACCACTCCGACCGAGCCCTGCTGGAAACCATCGCCCCGGTTCTTCGCGATGCCGCCGACACTCACGGCGTCGCCTTCTTCCTGGCCCGCCTACGCGGTCGGGCGGTTGAGATCGTTCATGTCGAGACGCCCGACACGGGCGTCTCGTTTCTGCATCCCGGGCTCGGCAGGCGGCCGCTGCACGCCTGCTCGTGTTCGAAGGCCGTTGCCGCCTTCTCCCCCGATGTCGCTCAGACGATCGACGGCCGCCTGAAGGCGTACACGGAGTTCACCGTCATCGACCACGGCGATCTTCAGGCCCAGTTCGCACACATCCGCCGGTCCGGCTATGCCGAGTGCGTCGAGGAGATCGAGCGGGGTATGTGTTCGGTGGCTGCACCGCTGGGACCGAGCGGTCAGCCTCCCACCATGTCGATCGGTGCCACCGGCTCGACGCGTGTCTTCACGCCGACGTTCCGGAGGAGTATCGGCTCCGAGCTCATCGGCTTGGCGAGCGAACTCACGGAACGTCTCGGCTGGACGGGTGCTGAACACTCCTCGCTCGGTAGCGGTTGAACCACGCCGTCACGATCACGACGCGTCGATCACCACCACCTTCTGTTCTGGGGTGCCCAGTGATCGGTAGCGATCAACCTACACCCCGGAACGGCGAAACGGCGCCTGTGAGGTAACCGCCAGACCGCACCGGGTTCCGTCCGGGCTACAGTCCGGGAGCAATCTGGCCGATGAATGGACATGGACATCGCAACCATGTCAGCGGCCATGCCACAGGCCCAGGTACAGGTCGAGGCCTCGATGGCGGTCCTCGACAAAACACTCGACACGGCGCAGGCCAACGCCGCCGCCCTGCTCGAGGTACTGCCGGCCGCCAATCCCGCAGAAGGCAACAACCTCGACCGGTACGCCTGAACCGAACTGCTGATGGAGGCGAGCTCCGCCCGGATCCATCGGAGACCAAAATGAGTTGATTCGGTGCCCGCCATCGGGCATTCTGTGTCCAAGTGGCCCTACCGACGGTTTCGGGATGGGCGTGTCGGTGGGTTAGGGGGGTGAAGTGTCGGACGCAGTGGCGATCGTTGATGTCGTCTCGATGCCGGGCGCCGTCCTCCGAGCGAGTTCGTCCGACGGGAACGGAGCCGTCGAACCCGGCACCCGAGCGCGGCCATGACCGTACGAGAGCTCCGCCGCCCCGATGTCGTCGATCTGACCCTCAACGTGGTCGGCGTCGTGGTCTTGTGGATCGCCTATCAGACAGTCCGCACCTTCACCGAGAGCGCAGCCGTCGACGCCTTCGCCAATGCCCGACAGGTCATCGAATGGCAGGCCAGCCTCGGGATCGGCTTCGAGGCGGCGCTCCAAGCGGCGACCCCGGTCCGTCTCCTGCGGATGGCGAACGTCTACTACCTCGTTCACTTTCCGATCACCGTTGCCGCCCTCGTCGTCACGTACCTGTGGGCGCGCCCTGCGACCTACCGGCAGCTGCGCAATGCGCTCGGGTTGACCACGATCCCGGCTGTTGTCATCCATGCCGTGTTCCCATTGGCACCGCCTCGGATGCTCACCCGATTCATCGACACCGCCGGCGCCTACGGTCCCGACCCCTATGCGTTACCCGGGGCGGATGCCGCGAACCAGTTCGCCGCCATGCCATCGCTCCATGTGGCGTGGGCCATCGTCGTGGCGCTGGGGCTCTGGCGGCTCGACAACATCGCCGGCATCAAGCCGATCGCCGTCGCCCATGCGCTACTCACGCCGCTGGTGGTCGTCGTGACCGCCCATCACTTCGTGATCGACATCGCAGCCGGCGCCGCCATCGCGGCCGCCGCGCTCGTGATCTCGTCTGGTTTCAGCCGGGCTCCCAAGCAGCCCCATGCCACCGGCCGCTCAGTGGTGGCCGGCCAGGAGCGCAGCGACCGATTCGGCCAAAGCCGTCCGGCGGGAGGCGGGGCCCAGGGTGGCGAGCTGTTCCCAGGTCTCGAACGACGTCGCAGCGGCCAGCGCCGCGATGCGGCGTCGGCGCGTCGTGGGGTCGAGCACGTCGAGCTCTGAGGCGAAGTGTTGGGCGACTTGATCGGCGAATGAGCGGCGCACCCGTTCGACCGTTTCGGCGAGCGCCGGAACGTCGCCGGCCTGCCGTCGAACGAGCCGGCCCATAGGTGCCGTCTGACCGTAGAAGGCGTCCCGCGCCGCAACGAACCGCTCGATTCGGTCGGAGAGGTCGCCGTCGCCGATCGCCGGTATCGCGATCAGGTCGTCGAAACGCTCGAAGTACCGGCTGATCCCCTCCCGGCGCAGCTCCTCCAGCGTGCCGAAGTAGCGGAACAGCGACGCCTGCGACACACCTGAACGCTCGGTGATCCGGTCGGCGGACGGCGGCGTGCCATGTTCGAGCACCAGGTCGATCATGGCGTCGACCACCCGGCGACGGCCGCGCTCGCGACGCAAACGCCGTCCGTCGACCGCCTCGTCCATTCCGGGCCCCGGGTTCACCACGGAAATATATTGACAGTTCAACTCTCAGAATGCAAGATCGTGTTCCATGGGAAGCGACGGGGCATCTCCATCGATCTCTGGTGGCCGCATCGGCCGCACGGTGGCCGAGTCCGAGCCGTGGTTCGACGAGCCGCCCCACCCCGGCGAGGATGCGCCCAATGTCGTCATGATCCTGCTGGATGACACGGGGTTCGCCCAGTTCGGCTGCTACGGCTCCGACATCGACACCACCAACATCGACTCGCTGGCCGCCGGTGGGGTTCAGTTCACCAACTTCCACGTCACTCCCCTGTGCTCGCCAACCCGGGCCTCGTTGTTGACCGGGCGGAGCCAACACGCGGTTGGCATGCGGGGCGTGTCGAACTGGCGTACCGGCTTCCCGCACCAACTCGGCCACATTTCCAACGACGCCGCCACCGTCGCCGAGGTGCTGGGTGATGCGGGTTACGTCACGTTCTGTACCGGCAAGTGGCATCTCGCGCCAATGGACCAGTGCTCGGCCGCCGGCCCGTTCGACCAGTGGCCGCTCGGGCGGGGTTTCGACCGCTTCTACGGGTTTCTCGAAGGCGAGACCGACCAGTTCCACCCCGATCTGGTGGCGGACAACCACCCCGTCGAACCTCCGGCAACACCGGCGGAGGGCTACCACGTCAGCGAGGATCTGGTCGACCAGCTTCTCCGGATGATCAACGACGCCAAAGGGGTACGACCCGATCGACCGTTCTTCGCCTACCTGCCGTTCGGGGCCACCCACGCCCCGCACCAGGCTCCGGCCGACTACCTGGCCAAATACCGGGGTCGATACGACGAGGGTTGGGACATCGTGCGCCAGCGGTGGTATGACCGCCAGCTCGAACTCGGTGTCATTCCCGCCGGCACCCGGCTCGCGCCCCGAAACCCCGGCGTCGACCCATGGGACGAGCTCCCGGACAACCAGCGTCGCCTGGCGTGTCGGCTCCAGGAGGCGTTCGCGGCGTTCCTCGACCACACCGACGATCAGATCGGCCGCCTCATCGACGGGCTCGAGGCACTGGGTGAGCTCGACAACACGATCGTCGTCGTGCTGGCCGACAACGGCGCCAGCCAGGAGGGTGGCCCGTTCGGTGTGATGCACGAGATG
Organism: Acidimicrobiales bacterium; assembly: GCA_965216675.1. Classification (GTDB taxonomy): domain Bacteria; phylum Actinomycetota; class Acidimicrobiia; order Acidimicrobiales; family SZUA-35; genus JAHELU01. Next base: position 402,816 of record CBDCGK010000003.1, read on the forward strand.
AAGTTCTTCAACGGCATTCTCGAAACACCCGACGAGGCGATCGAACGGATCGACGACATCGGCGGCCCCCACAGCCACACCAATTATCCCTGGGGCTGGGCGCAATGCGGGAACTCGCCCTTCAAGTGGTACAAGCAGAACACCCACGAAGGCGGCGTGCACGTGCCGCTGATCGTGCACTGGCCCGCCGGCCTCGACGACAACCAACCGGGCACTCAGCGCCACCAGTTCGTCAACGTGTCCGACATCGCCCCGACGATCTACGAGCTCGTGGGCGTCACCCCGCCCGACGTGCGCCGAGGGCGGCCACAGCTACCGGTCACGGGACGCTCGTTCGCATCGATTCTGCACGACCCGGCCGAGCCTGCCACCAACACCCTCCAGTACTTCGAGATGTCGGGTAGCCGGGCGTTGATCGCGCTCATCGAGACACCCGCCGGGCCGCAGTGGTGGAAAGCCGTGTGCCGTCATCTCCCCGGTGCCGACTTCGACACCGAACCGTGGGAGCTGTACCACCTCGACGACGACTGGTCCGAATGCAACGACCTCGCCACCACGCATCCCGAACGGCTGCAGGAATTGATCGGACTGTGGTGGGCCGAGGCCGAGCGCCACGGTGTGCTCCCGCTCGACGACCGCACGCTCGAGCTGTTCTCCCCCCGGTTCGCCGAGCGCACGCCGCACCCGCCGAGCCGCCGCTACATGTACCGCCCGCCGATGTCGCCCATGCCGGCCGAGGCCTCAGCCGGTGTCGGCGGGCGCAGCTTCGACCTCACGGCCCGGGTCCGCCGCATCGAGGGTGACGAAGGTGTGATCTGGGCGACAGGCACCGAAAACTCGGGTATCTCGGTGTTCGTGCAGGACGACAAGCTGGTCGTCGACTACAACGCCTTCGACCACCACACCATCGTCGAGTCGTCCCGTCCGGTACCCACCGGTGAATCCGAGTTGAGCGTGCGGGTCAGGCGCACCGGTCAATCCACCGGCACGATCGAGGTACTCGTCGACGGAACACCGGCGGGCATGGCGGAGCTGCCGCTGTTCATGCGAATGATCTCCTCGGTCGGGGCCAGCGTCGGCTATGACCATGGTTCGGCCGTCTCCTCGCGTTATCAGGGCCCGTTCCCGTTCAGCGGCAGCCTCCACGACGTGGTGATCCAGCTCTTGACCCGCGAGGAAGCCGACGCCCTGGCTGCCCGGGCCGCAGCCGAGATGTCGCGCCAATGAACAGACCGGTCCTACCACCGGCAACGATCGGAGCATGCTGATGCAGGTCACCAATGAACTCAATCCGTCACAACCGGATCAGATCGCCGAACTCGGCCGGCCAGGCCCGGACGGGCCGATCTACATGGTCAACCTGTTGAGGTTCAAGGACCGGGCCGAGTACCCCGACGGACGGTCCAGCGATCTGACCGGTGCGCAAGCCTACGCCCTGTACGGCCGCAGTGTGATCCGCCTCGTTGCCGAACTCGGCGGGCGGCTCGTCTTCTCCGGCGAGGTCAACTGGCTGATGATCGGCCAGGCCGACGACCTGTGGGACCAGATTGCCGTGGTCGAGTACCCCGATCGGAAAGCCCTGGTGGCGATGGTGACCTCCGACGCCTACCAGGAGATCGCGGTCCATCGCGAGGCGGGACTGGCCGGCCAGCTCAACATCGAAACCACGGCCCTCTTCGTGCCTCCGGCACCGAGGACCGACACATGAGCGACCCCGATCGGACGTGATGGCATGACCATGGTGATAACGCTGCTCGGCACCGGTAGCCCGATGCCGTCGCCGGACCGGGCCGGTCCCGCCACGCTGATCTCGGCCGGCGGCAAGCACTACCTGGTCGATGCCGGGCGGGGTGTGCTGATGCGACTGGCCGCGGCCGGACTTGGCGCGACCAACCTCACCGCGGTCCTGCTGACCCATCTTCACAGCGACCACATCACCGACCTCAACGACGTCATCACCACCCGGTGGGTCATGACGATTCCGCCGGCGGAGCCCACGCCGTTACTGATCGTCGGTCCGGTCGGCACTCGGACCGTGGTCGATCACCTCCTGGCCTCCCTCGATCACGACATCGGTTACCGGCTCGCCCACCACGAGGACCTGGAGGCCCCACCACAGGTCGTGGTGCAGGAGGTCGACAACGGCCCGGTCGATCTGGGAGCCGGCGTCGGCGGCGAGGTGGCGATCAGCTGCGCGCCGACCGACCACCGGCCGGTGGACCCCACCGTCGGGTACCGGCTGGCACACAGCGGTGTCGCCGTGGTCGTCGCCGGTGACACCGTGCCCTGCGAGGGCCTCGACCGGCTGTGTGCCGGTGCCGACGCGCTCGTCCACACCGCCATCCGCAAGGACATCATCGCCCAGCTGAACATTGCGCGTATGCTCGACACGCTCGACTACCACTCGTCACCGGCCCAGGCCGCTCAGACCGCCGCTCGGGCCGGGGTCGGCACGCTCGTGTTGACCCACTACGTGCCACCCTTTCCGACCGGGGGTGACGGCGCCGACTGGCGAGAGCTCGCCGCCGCCCATTTCGACGGCTCGGTCGAGCTGGGCGACGATCTGCACCGCGTCGAGATCAGCCAACGAAACGAGACATGACATGGACACCGTCCGCACGCCTGATGAACGCTTCGTGGATCTGCCCGACTACCTGTTCGAACCAAACTACACCGAGATCCCCGACGGTGACGGCGGCACGCTCCGGGTCCACTATCTCGACGAGGGACCGACCGACGCGGCACCGGTGCTGCTGTTGCACGGCGAGCCGTCGTGGAGCTACCTGTACCGTCACATGATCCCGCCCCTCGTCGCCGCCGGTCATCGAGTGATCGTGCCCGATCAGGTTGGTTTCGGCCGCAGTGACAAGCCGACCGGGTTGCACGACTACTCCTACGCCCGCCACATCGCCTGGATGTCGGCGGTCGTGTTCGATCACCTCGACCTCACCGACATCACGTTCTTCGGGCAGGACTGGGGCGGCCTGATCGGGTTGCGGCTCGTGACCGCCCACCCCGACCGCTTCGCCCGCGTCGTCGTCGCCAACACCGGGCTGCCCACCGGCGATCCGCCACCGGGCGAGGCGTTCATGGCATGGCAGGCGTTCTCGCGGGAATCGCCGGTCTTCCCGGTCGGCGAGTTGATCAGCCGAGCGACAACACGTCAACTGTCGCCGGACGAGATTTCGGCCTACGACGCCCCGTTCCCCGACGACTCCTACAAGGCGGGCGCCCGGGTCTGGCCGTCGCTCGTGGTCACCTCGCCCGATGGGCCGGAGGGGCCCGAGAACCGGGCGGCCTGGGAGGTCCTGAAGCAGTGGGACAAGCCGCTGCTGTGCTGCTTCAGCGACCAGGACCCGATCACCCGCGGTGGAGAGAAACCGTTCATCAAGCTCGTACCCGGCGCTCAGGGACAGCCGCACCGAACGATCGAGGGCGGCCACTTCCTGCAGGAGGACAGCGGCCCCGAACTAGCCCGCATCATCGACGCGTTCATCGCCGGCACACACGAATGAGAATCAAGCGATGAGTGTCATGGAGAAGTCGACGACCATCGAAGCGTCACCCCGCTCGGTGTGGATGGTCCTCGCCGACTTCGGCGCCCTCGCCACATGGGTTCCGATGATGCAGCACTCGTGCCTGCTCTCCGATCAGACCGAAGGTGTCGGCACCGTTCGTCGAGTGCAGATCGGCCGGCAGACACTTGTCGAACGGGTGAACGTCTGGGAGCCTGCGAACGTACTTGCCTATGCGATCGAGGGTCTGCCCCCGATGGTCGGAGCGGCCACCAACACGTGGCGTATCACTGCCAACGCAACTGGTTGTGATGTGAAGCTGACCACCGAGATCCACACGGGCCGCAATCCGGTGAAGACCCTGATCGCCTCCAAGGTTCTCGAACGAATGGCCGTCGCGTCCGAGTCGATGTTGTCGGCCCTCGCCGCCACCGCCACGGCCACCGAGAATCGAGAGCAACCATGACTTCCCTCCGGCCGGACGTGATCGTCATCATGACCGACGAGGAGCGGGCCGCACCCCCGTACGAGACCGACGAGCTTCGTCGCTGGCGCGACAGCTTGCCCGGTGCTCGATGGTTCGACGACCGGGCGGTGTCGTTCGACCGTCACTACACCGGTTCGCTGGCCTGCGTGCCAAGCCGTCCTACCATGTTCACCGGTCACTATCCCGACGTCCACGGCGTCACCCAGACCGACGGCCTGGGCAAGATGGCCGACGACTCCCGAATGCGGTGGATGCGCCCCCACGAGGTGCCCACACTCGGCAACTGGTTCCGGGCCGCCGGATACGACACCCACTACGACGGCAAGTGGCACATCACCCACGCCGACCTCCACGGACCCGACGGGCAACCGCTCCCGACCAACACCGCGTCGGGTGAGATACTCGCCGACAACGTGGCCCGGTATCTCGACGCCGACCCACTCGAACCCTACGGGTTCTCCGGCTGGGTCGGCCCGGAGCCCCACGGCGGCCTGTTCGCAAACAGCGGGCTGGTGCGCGACCCCCTGATTGCGGACCGGGTTGTGGCTTGGCTCCACGACCGGTACACCCGCCGTCGAGCCGGCGAGGCCGATGCCCAGCGCCCGTTCCTCCTGGTGGCGAGCTTCGTGAACCCTCACGACATCGTGCTGTTCCCGCTCTGGATGCGCCGGGGCATGCCCGACGACTTGGCCACGGTCGTCGTGCCGGATGTGCCGTTCTCGCCATCGGACTTCGAGGACCTGCGAACCAAGCCGGCCGCCCACATCGCCTACCGGGCCGCCTACCCCTCGTGTTACGGACCGGCCGGCGCGATCGAATCCCTCTACCGGGACAACAATCAACGCTACCGAAACCTCTACCACCAGCTTCACGCCGCCGTCGACGGCCCGATCGACAGGGTGCGTCGAGCCGTCTCCGACGGCACGGCCGACCTCGGCGGTGACGCCGTCATCGTCCGGACCGCCGACCATGGCGAGCTGCTCGGCTCACACGGAGGCCTTCATCAGAAGTGGTTTCAGCTCTACGACGAGGCGACGAGAGTGCCGTTCTCGATCGCCCGCATCGGATCGACCGCCACCACCGGTCGCCGTATCGACGCGCCCACCTCCCACATCGACCTGGTACCGACCCTGCTGGCCGCCGCGTCGATCGACGAGGCGGCAGTCGCCCGGGCTCTGGAGGCCGAGTTCTCCGAGGTCCACCCCCTACCCGGCCGGAACCTGATGCCGGTGGTCGACGGCGCCGATCCCGACGTCGACCGGGTCGTGTACGTGATGACCCGCGACGTGATGCCCGAAGGTGACACCGGAGCCAGCGGCGTCGCTCGCCGCTTCGGTCGGGCCGCTGATGCCCCCGGGCCGCTGCGGATCAACGTGCCGGCCCACGTCGCCACCAACTTCGAGGGGATCGTGTGTCGGGTCGGCGAGGCCGATGCCGCCGGCGGCGCCGGTGATCTGTGGAAGCTCGTCCGGACGTTCGACGATCCCGCCACCTGGACCGAGCCGGTCGTACGCCAACTCGCAGGTGACGGGTTGGGCGGGCCGACCTATCGGGACAACATCCTGCCCGACCAATGGGAGCTCTACGATCTGACCACCGACGGAGCGGAGATGGCCAACCGCTGCGACGACCCTGTTGCCGCCGAGGTGTTCAGGCTCATGGGTGAGCGGCTGAAGGCCGAACGGCACCGTTGCCTGCCCGAACGTAACCAGCCGTGGCCGTATGCAACGAGCAGAATCACCGCGATCGACAAGGTGCCGTTGGTTCCCCCGCGCGAGCTGGTTCAGGCGCAGCTCAGGCAGCGTATTCAGCAGCGTATTCAGCACCGCCTCGCCTCACGGGCCGCAGGTCCCGCACCGGAGCCGCCGATGCCGGCGCGTCTTGCCCGCCGCGTCCTGAGGCGAGCCGGCCTCCACCCCACGGATCGGGTCCCAACGACCGTCGACGCAACCGGCCGGCGGGCTCTCGTCATCGCCACAAACCACGGATGGTTGAGTGTCGGCCAACCAACCGGCGTGTTCGCCAGTGAACTCACCGTGCCGTACTACGCCTTCGTCGACGCCGGAATGAGCGTCGACGTGGCCAGCCCCGCCGGTGGCGTGATCCCGGTCGACCCTCAGTCGCTCAAGCCCGCGATCCGAACCGAGGCCGACGATCGGATGCTCGCCGACGACACCCTCCGGGTTCAGCTGGCCGAATCGCTCCCGATCCGCGATCTCGACATGGTCGACTACGACATCGTCTACCTGGCCGGTGGTTGGGGCGCGGCGTTCGACCTCGGTCTGTCCGACGGGCTCGGCGACCAGATCACCGCCGCCAACGCCAACGGGGCGGTGATCGGCGGTGTGTGCCACGGCCCGCTCGGGCTGTTGCGAGCCCGTGCCGCCGACGGATCGCCATTCGTGACCGGCCGGCGACTGACCGCCGTCACCGACAAGCAGGTGCGCGAACTCGGTATCACGCTCACCCCGCTTCATCCCGAAGCCGAGCTTCGGGCGGCGGGTGCGTTGTTCCAGTCAGTGACCGGTCGACGTGACGTCCTGGCCAATCACTGGGTGATCGACGGCAACCTGATCACCGGCCAGAACCAGAACGCCGCCCCGACCGTGGCCAGGTTGATGTTGGAGCGTCTTGGTGTAACCGGCGGGCCGGCTACCGACGGCTGATCTGAACCGGGAGCCGGGTATAGCCGTGTACGAACGATGACAGCGTTCGTTCCGGCTCCTCCTGCACCTCGATGCGCCCGAAGCGCGCAAGGATCTCCTCCCACAGCATCCTCAGCTGAAGTTCGGCAAGACGGGCGCCCATGCAGAAGTGGACGCCGTATCCGAAGGAGAGATGGTGCTCCGCGTTGGCTCGGTCGAGGTTGAGTTCGTCGGCGTCATCGCCGAACACCGACCGGTCCCGATTGGCCGACACGTACCACATGAGCACCTGATCGTCGGTGAGGATCTGCTTACCGCCCAACTCGCAATCGCGGGTTGCGGTCCGCCGCATGTAGGCCAACGGCGTCTGCCAGCGAATGACCTCGGGCACCAGGGTCGAGATCTTCCCGGGATCGGCGATCAAGTCGTCGTATTGACTCGGGAACATGTTCAGTCCGTACACACTCCCCGACATGGTGTTCCGGGTCGTGTCGTTGCCGCCGATGATCAGCAGAATGAGATTCCCCAGGTGTGCTGCGGTCGGCATGTCCCTGGTGGCTTCGCCGTGGGCCAGCATCGAGACGAGATCGTGGCCGGGATTGCTCCGACGCTCCACCCAGAGCCGCTCGAAGTAGTCGAGACACTCCGCCAGCTCCTCCTGACGCTGTGCATTGGACTCGATCACGCCTCCCGGCTCCGGAATCGTGGTGACGACATCAGACCATCTCGTGAGCTTTCTGCGATCTGCGAGCGGAAAGCCGAAGAGGGTCGCAAGCATCAAGGTGGTCAACTCGACGGAAACCGACTCGACCCAGTCGAACGTCTCGCCAACCGGTAGCGAGTCGAGGACGGCGGCGGTGCGCTCGCGAATCAGCCCTTCGAACGCCCGGAGACTGCTCGGTGCCGAAATCCCCCTGACGGTCTTTCGCTGTTCGGTCTGCTCGGGGGGATCCATGGCGATGAAGGAGCTGACCTGTGCCGGCATGACGTCCACCGAAGCGACCGGCGGACCGATGGTGACGCCCTTCGCCGATGAGAAGGTCCGCCAATCACCGTCGACTTCCCTGACAAGGTCATAGGTGGTGACCGACCAGTAGCGACCGGCCGAACCGAGTTCGTTGAAGTGCACCGGATCCTCGTCGCGGAGGCGGGCGAAGTGCTCGTGCCAGCGGTCCTCACGAAACAGATGGGGGTTGAGTGGGTTGATCTCGTCGATCGACAGCTCGTCGGCGGCCGGCACAGCGCCACCGAAGATGGCTTGTTCGGCGTCGGGATTGCGGATCGGCTTGGCGGCCAACCATGCTTCCCGTTCCAGGTTCACCGCACTCATGGGTTCCTTCTCTCCGCCCGGGCCGGGGCCGACCGTCCGGGCCTCCCCTTGCTGTTCGCCGAGCGAAGATCGACCTTCCCCGAGCCTAGACGCGATCCAACGCCCGGCGGGTATCTGGGGCCTCTACGGCGCTACGAAATGACGGAACTGACAGAGTGGACGTGGCATGATCGAAGCCATGAACCGAACGTCGTGCGATCGCACGTCGCAATGAGTGCTCGGCCGGAGGTTCGGCGGTTGACGGCGGGCGACCTTCACCTCATCGCCGAGATCGACCGATCCGAGCACGTGCAGGTCGAGTACGCGGTGGTCGACGGTCGGCTGGTCGAGCGTCCGGTCTCGATGACCGATATTCCGAACTGGGACGTCGAGGGGTCGGGCCTATACAGTGTCGCAGCCGAGATCGCCTTCTGCGAACCTCTGATTGCCCGGGGCGCCGTGTTCCTGGGGGCGTTCGACGACGACGAGCCAGTCGGCCTGGCGGTTGTCGATCCGACGTTCGAGTCTCCCATGGCATGGCTGGCGTTTCTGTATGTCAGCCGTCCGCACCGCGGTCGAGGTGTCGCGTCGACGCTCTGGGGAGCGGCTGCCGAGATCGCCGCGGACCGTGGGTCCACATCGATGTACGTCTCGGCGGTACCCACGGGATCTGCAGTCGGGTTCTACCTGAGTCGTGGTTGTCGGCTCGCCGATCCGCCTCACCCGGCGCTCTACGCTCAGGAGCCCGACGACATTCACCTCGCCTGTCCACTCCGCTGACCCGGCAGACCGGACCGTGCTGTCACGACCGCTTGGGACGGGGCCGGCCCATCGTGGTGGATGGCGGCTCCGGTGAGGGGTGTCGGCGGGTGGCGTGACCGGTCAGCCGTTTGGCCATCGCCCAGGCGATGCCGTGACCACGCCGTCGGGCCGCCTGGGCCATCGGCCCGGCCCAGCCCGAGTCGATCGTGGTGTCGAAGATCTCGAGCCACCGCTCGAAGAGCGCCTCGTCGAACGGTTGGGCGTCGTGTAGCCACCGGTGTGACTCGATCACCTCGTCTGCGTCCTGGTGGTCGTCGCCCAGCAGGAGCCCGGTCCAGAAGTCGGTCAGTTCGAGTACATGTGCGTGCCAGTCGACACGGGCCAGGGTGTGGAAGTAGTGGTGGAAGGGCTCGTCCTGAGCGATGTCCCGATAGAAGCGGGTGACGAATTCGGCGATCTCGATCCGGTCGTCGAGGTCACGGCCACGGTGTTCGAGCGGCCGGGTGCCGCTCATCGCTCCGCCTTCATCACTCCACCTGCCGCCCTGCTTCTTCGGGTTTGGTGCCGATGGCAAGGGGGCCGCGGCGTCGATGGATGCTGAGGTAGGTGAGACCCTCGGCACCGGCCCGAACCTCGCGACGGGCACCCTTCGGAATGAGGGCGAGCATGTCGCCGTGCAGCTCAAAGGATGTGTCGTCGACCAGGAGGTGGCCGCAGCCGGCCACGATCGTGACCAACACGTCGACCTCGTCGTTGACATGGGACCCGATGACGCCACCCGGTTCGAGGCGGACGACGTTGGCATCCAGATCACCGCCGTGAGGCAAGCTCCAAATCGCCCCGGAACCACCACGAGTGTCGATGTCGTCGATATCGACGACCACCGCCTGCTCGGGGTCACGGGCTGGTTCGTCGTCGAACAGGTGTGCCCAGCACGCCGGGTCGCCGCCCTCGCCCGCGGTCATGCCGGCCTGCCGGCCAGCTCCGCCTCAGCGGCCAACACGGCCGGGAACAGGAGGTTGTTCTCCTTGTGGACGTGTAGGTGGGTGTCGGCTTCCAGCTCCGCGAGGCCGTCGTAGAGGGCCCGATAGCTGGCGCAGGCGTCATCAGGTGCGACGTAGCCACCGGTGATGGTCCTGATTCTGGCCAGAAGCTCACCGGCGATGTCGTGTTCCGCCAGCATGACCCGGATGGGGTTGGCGAGGGTGCCGCAGTGGAAACTCGGTGCAGCGTCGGCAGTGGCCAGCTCACGGATCATGGGGAACAGCACCTGCTCCTCCTTCATCAGGTGCGGTTCGAGGTCAGCCCGCAGTTCGGCAAAGGACGACCGCACCTCCTCCAGCTCGGGATGGCGTTCGCCGTGTGCGGCCGTCACCTTCTCGACCAGACCGTCCAGGCGCACCAGCGCGCCTCGCAGGTAGGTGTGGTGAGTGGCTTCGAGATGATCGACGAGCTCGGCCGGCGTCATGGCCGTCCAGTCCTCGGGCACCGGTGTCATACCGGCCGCTTCCAGCGTCTCGAGGACCTCGACGAGGTCGAGCCCAGCCTCGTCGACGGCGTCGGCGAGGCGCCGGCGGCCCCGGCAGCAGTAGTCGAGACCGAGCCGTTCGAACTGCGCCGCCAACCTGGGGCGGGCGGTGACCAGGTCGGCAAGGGTGTCGTTCGCGTCAAGGGCGGTCATCGTGGGTCTCCTGTGGGTCGAGTCATGTGAGGAAGGCGATCGCGGTGACGGCGACCACCACGATCCCGAAGGTCATCTGTTGCAGGCCGATCACCACCGCCCGTTTGACCGGTCCCCGCACCGCGGCCACGTTGAAGACCGCAATTGCCGCCACTGCGACCACCGGGGCGAATCCGACGGCATCGAGCAGCCAGGCCATCGCCACGGCAATGACGGCGAACACCTGGGCCACATCGGACGGCCATCGGGTCACCGACCGCCCGCGAGCCCGGAACACCATCGTTCGGGCGTAGGGGATCGCCGCCGCGGCACGAGCCGAGATCACCACCCACAAGCCGACCGCCATGGCCGTGCTCTCCCCCGCGGCCAGCGCAATGGCGGCCACCACCGAACCGATCCCGATCGTTCCGGCCAGCTCGGGCACCAGTCGGCGGCTACGCGACCGCATGTCGAACCACAACTCGATCCCGATCAAAGGAACCGCCGCCGCCAACGGAACCCAGAACCAGTCATTCGCGCTGCCGGCCGCAGCCAGGGCGCCAAGGACCGCGATCACCGTGAGCTCGATGGCGGCGATACGGGCCGCGAGGCGGCTGCGGTCCAGCCAGCGGTGCCGCCACCGATCCACCAACACGACCTTGATCGGGGTGCGGGCGACGAAGCCGATCATTGCCGCCGCACCCAGAGCAAGGCCCGTCCATGACCACGACACCAACAGCCCCAGCACGATCGGCTCGGCCGTCAGGCTCCAGCCGCCATGCTCGGTCGGGACCGCAACCTGACGCCACATCGGCGTCCGACCCGGCGTCGCGTCGGTATCGCCGATGGGCACGGAGGTCATGAACGCACCCCCGCCACGAGCGACGCCTCGGCGATTGACATGCCATCGAGCTCACGCCGTAGCTGAGCCCGAGCCCTCAGCCACGGCACGTGCAGCGCACACGTACCCGACTCGTTGCACGGCCGGTCGGCCAACACGCACCGCCCCGATTCGGTCGGACCTTCGATGGCCTCGATCACGTCGAGTACCGACAGCGACTCCAGTTGGACCGCCAGCGAATAACCGCCCGACGGCCCCGGATCCGAATAGACCCACCGGCGGCGTATCAACGGGTTCAGCACCTGAGAGACGAACCCCGAGGACGACCCCACCACCTCGGCCAATGCCGGACCCTTCATCCGACCGTCGACGTCCGCCAGCGCCCGCAACGCCCGGACCGCCAGATCGCTCTTGCGCGTAACTTCTAGTCGCACACTAGAAGACTACTCATTCGGGACATCGACGCAACCTCAATCCACCACAACGCCGTGGTTGGCCGGCTGACGGCCGCGACAGCGATGTCCCCCGAACTACGACTAGGCTCTTGAAGGTGATTGTGGAACCTTCGACGCTGGCGAAGGTGCGGACTCATCGATGCGACAGCGGTCGCGACCGTCGGGCACGACGATCCGTCGGCTCCGGGCGCTGGCTCGTTCGCGCCACGGCTGGGGCGCTCGTCCTCATCGCCGCCGGAGCCGGCCCCGGACTGGCCCAGGAAACCGATCCGACAACCAGCACCACGACCACAACCGAAAGCTCGGACACCACGGACGGCACCACGACGACCCAGGCGTCAACCACTCAAACGTCGGGTGGATCGGCAACATCGGAAACGACCGATGCCGACAACATCACGTCGACGACCAGCCCGTCGACGACCGAGGCGACGACCGGCCGATCGACCAGCTCGTCACTCTCCGACGATCAGCTCCAGGCCGAGAAAGACCGGATCGAACAGGCCGAAGCGGCCAACGAGCAGGAGATCGACGTCGCCAACACGAACCTCTCCGCCGTGACCAACGCCCTCGCCAACATCAACGACAAGATCAAGTCGCAGGAGGCCGCAGTCGACCTCGCCTCCCAGCAGGTGGAGAGCGCACAAGCCGTGGCTGCGGCCGCGATCGAGGATGTCGCCGATCTCCAGGCTCAGGTGGAGGATCTCGAGATCAAGGGACGGGAACAGGCTATCAGATCGTTCATGGGCGATGTTGTTTCCGGACCCGACATTCTTCTGGCCGATGATCCGAACGGCGCACTCCGGATCAACACGCTGCTGAACACGGCCACGCTGTCGAATCTCGATTATGTCACCGAGTTGACCAACACCCAGGACATCCTGAACCAGCGGAAAATCCAGGCCGATGACGCCAGAACAGTCGCCGAAGACCTTCGACAAGCCAGCGAGCAGGAGCTGAGCCAGCTCGAGGCGGACCGAGCGGTGCAGGCCGACCTGGCGGCCAGGGCCGACCAACGGCTCGACCACCTGCTGTCGGAACGGGCGGCATTGGCCAGTCTCGGCGTGGAGCTCGAGGCTCAGTCGAAATCCGAAGAGGATGCTTTGGTCGACGAGCTGGCTTCAGTGCCCCCTCCCCCGCCGGCGGCCACGCCAACCCCGCCTCCTCCCTCCTCCGGATCACTCGATATCCGCGATGCCGGCAAGGGGATCATGGTCGACGTGTCCATTCTCGCCGATATCCAACGGCTGCTGGCCGACGCCGAGGCGGCCGGAATAGACCTCGCGGGAGGCGGCTACCGAGATCCGGCTGCCCAGATCCGGACCCGTCGCAACAACTGCGGAACCAGCAACTACGCCATCTATGAGATGCCGGCCTCCCAGTGTCGCCCACCGACGGCTCGTCCGGGACGGTCGATGCACGAGCAGGGCAAAGCCATCGACTTCACCTACAACGGGCGCCTCATCCGATCACGGTCCGGACCGGGATGGCACTGGCTGGCCGCGAACGCGGCGAGGTACGGGCTCAAGAACCTCCCCAGCGAGCCCTGGCACTGGTCGACGAACGGTCGCTGACCGACACGGACAGACCCGTGGGATCAGCCCGAAGCGGCCTCGAGTGGGGCCACCTCCGAGCGGTACCAGTCACGAACGTGGGTCACGTAGCCGTCGGGGTCGTCACACATCGGAAAGTGGTTGCCGTCGGGCACCGTCCATGACCAGGCGTGAGGGAACATCGACCTCCAGCGGTCGGCGAACCCGAACGGGTCGTTCTTCTCCCCGAAGACGGTCAGGACCGGCACCTCGGCGTGGTCAGTACGCAACCGTCGTTCGGCTCCGGCATACAGATCGCGGGACCTTCGCGCCGACCGCATCGCCCGATGGAAGTTCCGGGCGGCACCACGCTGCCGGTACGGACCGAAGAACGCATCCCGGTCCGCCTGCTCGTAGTGGAGGCCGACACCGGCTTTGCCTCGGGTGAGGCGTGGGACAAGGCGAACGGTGCCCAGGGTTGCCGTCGCCGCTTGACTCCCGACGGCTGCGAGCATCGCTCGGAGCGTTCGCCCTTCGGGTGGCCAGGCGAAGGAGTTCGTTGCGACCAGACCGGCGAACCGTTCCGGGCGTTCGGTTGCCGCTGCGACGCCGACGACACCGCCGAGGTCGTGGATGACGAACGTCGCCCGCTCGACGCCGAGGTGATCGAGTAGGGCGTTGATCATCGCCGGATAGGTCGTGAGGTCGACGTCGTGACGGTCACCCTCACTGAGTCCCGAGCCGGGGAAGTCGAGTGCGATACAGCGGAACTGGTCGCTCAGCGCGTCGATCGCGTCGCGCCAGATGAACGACCACATTCCGGCGTGGACCAGGACCAGTACCGGCCCCGAGCCCACGTCGGTGTAGTGCAATCCGATCGTTCCACCGTCGGGTCTGCGGTGGACGAAGCGACGCAGACGAAACGGCCATTGGGCCGTCGCCAGCCAGTCCGGTCGCTGCATCTCGTCGGGCGCAATGGCGTCGTGGTCGGTCGGTGTGGATGGGGCGCTGTCAAGTGTCGTCATGGTGAAGGTCCTTTCTGGGGTGGAGGTCAACTACGGTGAGGACGGGACACCGCGGCCATGTGTGACATCGGAGTGTGGCAGCATGGGTGGAGAGGGTCGGCGGGATCGTGAGTGAGATGGTCGACGATGTCACACCGCCTACCTGCCGATCGTCCTTTCAGGCATGAGCTCCGACAACACCGCCGATTACGACACCGTGGATTCCGCCTGGCGTGGCCAGCGACGCCGGCTGATCGATATCGGCTACCGCATGCTCGGGTCGGTTGCCGAGGCCGAGGACCTGGCCGACGAGGCCTACGCCCGGCTCATCCAGGCCGACGTGGAGTCGATCAACGATGTGACCGGCTGGCTGGTGACGGTCATGAGCCGGTTGTGCCTCGACCGGCTCCGTTCCGCCGACCGTAAGCGGCGGGCCTACGTCGGGCCATGGCTTCCCGAACCGCTCCTTGCCGCGCCGAACACCCGATCGGTCGATCCCGCCGACCGGGTCACGCTGGACGACTCGGTGCGCCTCGCGCTCCTCGTCGTCCTAGAACAGTTGACCCCCGCGGAACGAACGTCGTTCGTGCTCCACGATCTGTTCGGTATCGAGTTCGACCAGGTTGCCGACATCGTCGGACGCTCACCCGCCGCCTGCCGCCAGCTCGCCAGCCGAGCCCGCCGGCGCATCGAGATGGACCCGGACAGCCCACGGGTGTCGGTCGATCGGACAGAGCTCGAACGGGTCGCGCAACGGTTCGCCGACGCCTGCGCATCCGGCGCCATCGAGCCCCTACTCGAGGTGCTCGACCCGAACGTCGTCGGCGACTTCGACTCCGGTGGTCATATCGCAGGCGCTCCGCTCGACGCGATCGACGGGGCCGAGCCGATCGCTGCGACGCTCGTCCACGCATTCCGGAACCCACGATTCGAGTTCGACGTCGGCGAGATCAACGGCGAGCCGGGCGTGATCGCACGACTCGGGGGACGCGTCGTTGCGGTCATCGCCCTCGGTCTCCGAGACGGGCGTGTCGATCTCATCCACGCCATCGGGAACCCGGCCAAGCTCAGTCACCTTCGCTGATTCGACGGGAATCCGCCGGCGGCGTGCATCTCACAACGACGGGTCGCACGTAGAACCCTTTGAAAGCCAAAGGTTTCGACTGCACGCCACACGGAGCTTGCCGATGACAGCCAACATCACCTTCGAGGTCCCCTACTCGTTCGACGCCCTGCCACGGGTCGTCTGGGATGAGCTGGTCGACTGGAAAGGGCACGAGAAGTGGATCCCGTTGACCAGAGTCGACATCGGTACGGGGGATCCGTCAGCGGTCGGTGCCGAGTTCACGGCCTGGACCGGCCTGGGGCCGGCGAGTCTCGAGGATCGCATGAGGGTGAGGCAGTGCGATTTCGACGAGACGACGGCGACCGGGCGCTGCAAGGTCGAGAAGCTCGGACCGGTTCTGCGGGGTACAGCGGGCTTCACCGTCGGACCGGGCCGATCCGGGAACGGCACCGACTTGGTGTGGTTCGAGGATGTGACGATCTCCCGCGTCCCCCGATTCCTGGCCCCGCTCGTCGCGGCCCTCGGCGCCGGTGGTTTCAAGCAGGGCATGCGTCGCCTGGCCAAGGTGACGGAGGCGCGGGCGGCTTCGTCTCGGTGAGGGTCTGGATCGATCAAGACCTCTGCACCGGCGATGGCCTGTGTGTGGATCGATGCCCGGCCGTCTTCGTCATGCTCGAAGACGGCATTGCCTACGTTCGGGACGACCAGCGAGTGCACAACGAACCGGGCGGAGCGAGGGATCCCGCAGAGGTACCCCCGGAACACCACGACGCCGTCATCGACGCCGCGTTGATCTGCCCCGGCGAATGCATCTTCGTCGAAGTCGACACGTCCGAGCGCGAGCAGCCGGCCCTGGTGGGCTCCGGTCGGGCCTGAAGGGGTAGCCGTAGCAAATGGACAGGGTCCAACGCTTCGGCGGGTCGTCGTCAGGTCAGGAGCGGACTTAGCGTGGAGGGTACTCGGGAATACTGAACGCAGTGAGTGATCAAGACGAGATCACGTCAGGCCTCGCGTGCCGGGATTATCGCGCGCTCGACCTGGGCCAGTACGCCGGGACTGTTGCGGAGCTGGCGTTGTGTCAGATGGTGACGTCGGGCCGGTCGGCGTACACGAATCTCACGGCTTCAGGGTCGGGGTTGCCGTCGCCTGGTCCGACCCAGACCCGGGTGAGACCAATCCTCTCAGCGACCCGCCACGAAGCCAGGTTGTGTTCCAGCATGTAGGCAACGACCGGTCGTGCCGGGGCAACCTCGTTCGCAGCGGTCACGGCGGTCTGCGCCAACTCGCTTGCGTAGCCCCGACCCTGACTCTCAGGGGCGAATCTGTAGTAGAGGTTCCACCGGTCCAGGTCAGGCACCAAGCGGCAACCGCCACAGCCAACGATCGGGCCGTCTGGCTCTTCCCGGATCGACCAGTAGCCAAGCCCGGCAGCGTGCCAATCTGCCATGGTCGTCCGAACGAACTCCTCTGTCGCATCTCGCGACGTGTGTCGTCCTGAAGGGAAGTGAGTCCAGACCCTGGCGTCAGCGTGAATCCGGTGCCACTCGTCGATATCGGAGTCGTGGACGTGGTCGAGCACAAGGCGGCTTGTTCGCCGGTGGTCCCAGTTGTTCGACTCGCCCCGCACAGTGCTCGGGTCCAAGATGTGTTCAACCTAGCCCCGAGACCGACTGCTACGGCACCACTGGTGCGTTCGTAAATCCCGAATCAGCGGTCGCCCCGAGTGCCACTCCGGCATCGGGACCAACGTGAGGGTGCCGTCGAGATCGCTCCGATAGGGCGGTGTAACGTGAGCTGATGGCTCTGGAAACCATTACTGACGAATCGGGCCTGCTCATTCGCCGTATGATCCTCGCCCCTGGGGAGGCGACTCCCTGGCACACCGACACGTGTCGACGATTTACCGTGGTCGTCCGTGGCGAGCGCCTTCAGATCGAGTTCAAAGGATCGAACGAGAAGCATACGGTGAGCGTCTATCCAGGGCTCGCAGAGTGGGACGAGCCCACCGAAGCCGTCCACCGGGCGGTCAACACTGGGTCGAGTCCGTACGAAGAGATCGTGACGTTCTATCGAACGAAGTCCCATCAGGACCCCCAACCAGAGGCGTAGCAGGACCGTCCGAGTTCACCGGTGGATCGGGATGCCGTCTTCCTCGAGCAACTCGTTGGCAACGCGGACGCACTCATCACATATCGCACCCGCATCGCCATGGATGACCTTGGCGACCTCGTTTGGGCCCTTGCCACAGAACGAGCAACGGAGGACCCTCGACCGGCTTCGGCCTTTCATGGTGTCCAGACTACGACATCAGAACCAGCACCCGGTATCGGCACTACAAGCGTGCGCGCAAATGTTCACCCTCGACCAGGTAGTCGTTCTCGATCACAGTCCGTCGGTGTTCCTGAGCATCCAGACCGCCCGCTTTGGCCGGTACCAGGGTGGCAGGTACTCACGGACCGTGGAGTGACTGGGCATGGCTGACGTCGAGTTCGAGGTCCTGGTGGCCGCCAACTGGGTGCCTTCTGAAAGTGTTCGAGCACTGGTTTCTGCTCTCAGCTTGTGGATCGACTACAACTTCGATGAGTCCGATTGGATTGCCATCGATCGGGGCTATGGCTACGGACGCAGCGACGCCGAGAGAAGACCTCTGGTTCACTTACCCGCTGACTGGCAATCCGCCGCTCGAGATACGACTGGCTCAGGAGCCGATGGCGGATCCAGTCACGGTTCAAGTGATGGGAACGGAGGCGCCGCCGGAGCGGCTGGCGATACAGATCGAGACGACCGTGAGCATCTTCAACTCGTTCGACCTTCGTTGCCCCGGCTTCGCCTGAACAAAGCTCGGCCACCTGACGACTCCGGATCGGCCACACGCACACCCCGTGTCACTCAAGGAGCCGCAGTACTGATCCCGAGCCCACGACACTTCCGTACCAAACCTTGAAGGGGACACCGAGTGTTGCGTAGACGGCGGCCAGTTCCGAGAGGAATCTCAGATGGACGACGTGCCCGTCGTCGGTTGGCTCAGCGTGTTCGATGATGGCACCGAACCCCTCGTCCTTGCCAGCGGTCTCCAGGGACTCGAATTGGTAGAGCAGACTCAGGTTGCCGGGCATGATTGGTGGGAATCGAGGCCGGTCCTCAAACCTATGACTGAGAACGATCATCGCCTCGATCCGGTGACCTGGCACGCCTCAATCCTCGCACGCCAGACCGCCCGGTGGCGGCACAAGTGCCGTGCGCAGGCACATCGGGGCGGAACGTCGCTCGTCACCGAGCGTGACCACCAAGCCTTTGTCGAGTCCGCAGCTCTCCACTCGCCGGTGCTGCGTTATCGAGCGGCCGGGCCGGATGGCAGGAGTGTTGTGACCGCCGGAGCCAGCTCACGCAAACTACCATCGCTCGAATGATCGTCTGGATCAATGGAACGTTCGGAGTAGGGAAGACGACGACAGCCAGCGCCATCCTGGAGCAGACGGACTGGCGGATGTTCGACCCTGAACACGTCGGCTATCTGCTTGCGGGGAACCTGAAAGACCACGAGTTCGACAACTTCCAGGACCTCCCACCCTGGCGAACGCTGGTTCCGGCTGTCGCTGACGAGATCTACCGCTACACAAACCCGTCGGCAATGATCGCCGTCCAGACCGTGCTGGTTGAGAACTACTGGGCAGAACTTACGAAGGGGCTGAGCGAACGCGAGCTACCAGTCCTGCACGTCGTTCTCGATTGCGACGAAGGCGAACTCCGCCGCCGGATCGAGACCGATGAGATTGAGAGCCAAGCACTGGAGTGGCGGCTCGATCACATCGCCAAGTTCGAGGCTGCACGGCCATGGCTGGTTCAATCGGCCGATCTGCTGCTAGACACGACGAACCTGACTTCGGGGTCGGCCGCCGATGCGATTATCGAGGCCGCAGCCAAGGCCCGGCCGACGGCGATCTGAAGCGTCCGCCAGGCACCTTTGGCCCCATCGATATCACCGGAGATCGGCTCGACCTCGCCACCAAGGGTGACGACCAGGTGATCCTGGTCGGCCGGGCGTCGGAGCGGTCTTCGTCAGCGGACGATCGGATCGACCGTCAGCGTCCCGGATTGTGTGGCGAGGGTCGCCACCGAACCGAGAGGCAGGGCTATCTGGTCGGGGGATCCGTCCGGACCGGTGAGATCGTGGCCGGCATAGAGCCCTCCGAGCACCGGAACTCCGAGTGGGCCGAGCCGATCGGCAAGCACGTCGGCCACGCCCCACCCTCGATCGGTGTAGCCCCCGAAGCCTTCGAACGATCCCAGAGCGACTCCCGCAATGCCGTCGAGGGTTCCGGAGCTGATGAGCTGCGTGAGCTGTCGATCGATCGTTCCAAGACCCACGACGCGCTGATCCTCCAAGAAGAGCACGGCCCCAGCCATCGACGGGAAGCGGACACCGACCGATGTTGCCAACGCGGCCAGATTCCCGCCGATCAGTCGACCTTGTGCGGTTCCGGGAATCTCGACATCGGCCGATACCGCTTCGGGCACGCGCCGAAGCACGATCGGATCGGCGCTCATGAGAAGCCGGCGGACCGAAGCCTGAGCTGCTGACCCGACCAGGCACCCGTGAATGCCGCCGAGCTGGCAATGCCTGAGCAGTGAGAGGTGCAGGTAGGTGATGTCGCTGAACCCGACCAGGGGCTTGGGATCGGCTCGGACAGCGGCGAAGTCGAGCCGGTCGGCGATCCGGTAGGCGCCAGCTCCGCCACGGGTGGTGACAACCGCCCGGACCCCTGGGTCCCGGAAGGCTTCGTTGAGGTCTTCGAGCCGATCATCGTCGGAGCCGGCCATGTAGCCCCACTCGTCGAAAGCATGACGGGCGACCTCTCCCCGCAGATCCCAGCTCTCAAGGACCTTCAAGCAGTGGTCGACCGAAGCCCGATCCGGATAGCTGGCTGGTGAGACCAGCCGCACCCGGTCACCGGGCCGAAGCCTCGGCGGTAGAGGTAGCTCGCCTGCCATCGGTCCATCAAAGCACGACGACACCGCCAACAGCGCGATAAACTCACCTAGGACCACCATCGCACCGCACCACTGCGGCACCAGCGCCGTGTCCGGTATCGCTCCTGGGTAGTCACTCAGGGTGAGCTTGGTACCCGCCCTTGGCAGGGCTGGGTCATCAGGAGCACCGCCATATCCACCTCTGAACTGTCGTCTCTCGACGATCCGACCTTCCGCCGGGAGTTGCTCGTTGTGGCGAGCTTTCTCGCTGGCTATGGACGACTCGCAACAGCTATGCAACTGACCTTCGGCTGTTCGCCGACTGGTGCCGAGATTACGGCCTCAGCCTGTTCGAGGTCCAGCGATCACACCTCGAGTTGTTCGGCCGGTCGATGGAAGCCCGAGGACTCATGGCTTCCACCGACGCCCGGCGCCTCTCGGCACTGGCCAGCTTCTACCGCTACTGCGAACAAGGAGGCCACGTCGACCGCAGTCCCGCCACCCATGTCCGCCGACCCAAGGTCGACAACGAATCCCGCACGCTCGGCCTGGATCGCAACGAGTTGAGCGCATTCATGATCCAAGCTGGGATCGGCACCCAGCGTGAACACGCCCTGGCCTCGCTGTTAGCTCTGAACGGGCTCAGGGTGTCCGAAGCATTGAACGCTGATATCGAAGACCTCGGGTTCGAGCGTGGCCATCACATCCTGCGGAATACCCGCAAGGGCGGCAAGGGAGCGATCGTCCCGCTGGCGCCTCGAACGGCCCGGGCTGTTCGGTTCTACATCGGGGAACGGGCGACCGGGCCGATCTTCCTCGATTCCTTCGGTCAACGGATGGACCGCCACGCCGCTGATCGGGCGGTCAAACGTATCGCTCGTCGGGCCGGGATCTCCATGAAGATCAGACGGCACAGGCTGCGGCACAGCTTTATCACCGCCGCGCTTGACGCCGGCGTTGCGCTGCGAGATGTCCAAGATGCTGCGAGCAATCGGACCCTCGCACGACGATGCGCTATGACCGGGCCCGGCATTCTCTCGACCGCCACGCCACCTACGTAGTGGCCACATTCATCGCCACCGCCCCCTGACCCCGAGGGCCCAAAGCACATTATCGACTGGTCACTCCCGAGCGGTCCCAGCGCGCCCAAAGCCGGGACTCGCGCACGATGGCGGAGCATTTGCGAGCGGTGATACCGACAACCGAGCGGCCGCAAGGCGAACCGACCGGACCCAGTCCACCCGCTCGTAGGTGCCGATCAGGAGTGTGTTCTCCGGTGGTAGCGAGCTGCCGATATCGATCGCACGGTTGTAGCCTGGGTCGGCGATGATCGGTCGGATGCCGGAAGCCGAACAGCCGCTCGAAGGCGGGAACTCGAATCCGGATGTCGTCCGCGTGGGCGACCGCGTCCATCGTCTGGCCGGCCCGTGGACGCCAGCGGTTCATCAGCTGCTGGGGCATTTGGCAGATCGCCGGTATCCAGCTCCGCGCCCCTTCGGGATGGACGACCAAGGCAGAGAGGTGCTCTCGTTCGTGCCGGGCGAGTGTCTCCACCCGGACGCGATGCACCTTGTGTCTACTGACGCAGGCTTGCGGCGAGTTGGGCGACTCGTTGCCGACTATCACCGGGCCCAGGAGGGCTTCGTGCCACCAGTCGGTGCCCGGTGGCGTGACGAGGGCCGGGATCCGAGCGGATCGACCGAGGTATTCGCTCACAACGATCTGGCGCCGTGGAATCTCGTTGCAGGCCCGACCGCTTGGGTCTTCATCGACTGGGACCTGGTGGCACCTGGTCGGCGCTTCTGGGACCTCGCCTGGGCGCTCCATAGCTTCGTCGGTCTCTGGCCTGAATCCGAGCTCGACGATTCGACGATCGTTGCGCACATCGGCGCCTTCTGCGATGGCGCCGAGGTTCGACATAGAGCGCGCCCTGGTCTGCTCGATGTTGTAGTCGAGCGCACCCGCGACCACGCAGAGTTGCTTCGCCGTAGGGCCGCCGCCGGCGATTATCAATTCGCGCAGCTCGTATCGGACGGCCACGCCGACAGATGGGAGAAAGGCGCGCAATACGTCGAGGCCCGTCGAGAACGGTGGTGTTCGCTCCTACACGGCTGAGCGGGTGACTGCGATCAGATTAGCGAAACGCCTGCCCCTGCCATCGAGCGCCGAACCGGCATCTGGGTGGCCCAGCTCGACGATCTCGGTTTGCCGCCGACGCTTTCGCGCCGTATGAGTCCCTTGGCGTGGTGGGATTTTGGGGTGGGTCCACCACGAGGTGAGCCACCGGCGTGATGCTCGGTGTGTACGACCAAGTGCACACCAAGGAGATCACACCGATGGCTCTGTCCGAGTCTGCCATAAACGAACTACTTCAAGCGGTCGATGCCGGTGACGGCACCGACCTGATCCGAGATCTGGTCCGCTGGCTGGTCCAGGAACTCATTGAAGCCGAAGCGGCCGCAGCGATCGGCGCGGACCGCTACGAACGCACTGGGGAGCGGTTGACACACCGCAACGGGCACCGGCCAAGGGTGTGGTCGACCAAAGCCGGCGACCTGCAGCTCGGCATCCCGAAGTTCCGGAAAGGATCGTTCTTCCCCGAGATCCTCGAACCTCGCCGCCGGATCGACCAAGCCCTGTATGCGGTGGTGATGGAGGCTTACGTCAACGGCGTCTCGACCCGATCCGTCGACGACCTCGTCGTAGCGCTGGGCATCGACACCGGCATCTCCAAATCGGAAGTATCGAGGATCTGTGCTGGGCTCGATGAGCGGGTCGAGGCCTTCCGCAACCGGACACTGGGCCACATCGAGTTCCCTTACGTCTACCTCGACGCCACCTACCTGAACGTCCGCGATGATCAGCTCGGCCAGGTCGTGTCCCGAGCGGTTGTGATCGCCACCGGCATCACCGCTGACGGCCATCGGGAGGTGCTCGGTGTCGACATCGGCGACTCCGAAGACGAAACGTTCTGGACCCGGTTCTGTCGCTCGCTCAAGAAGCGAGGCCTGTCCGGCGTGCGCCTGATCATCTCCGATGCCCACGAAGGACTCAAGGCCGCCATCCGACGATGCCTGCAAGGATCGAGCTGGCAGCGGTGCCGGGTCCACTACATCCGCAACCTGCTGGCCACCATCCCCAAGGCCCACACGGAAATGGTCGCAGCGGTGTTCCGGTCGATCTTCACCCAAGCCACCGCAGCCGAGGTCGAGGCCCGCTGGGACGAAGTCACCGACACCCTCGACGGCCACGGCTTCACCAAGGCCGCCGATTCCATGCGATCAGCGAAACACGATGTGTTGGCCTTCACCGCGTTCCCGAAAGCGCATTGGCGCAAGATCTGGTCGAACAACCCGCTCGAACGGTTGAACAAAGAGATCAAACGCCGGACCAACGTCGTTGGGATCTTCCCCAACGACGCCGCCGTCATCCGCCTCGTCGGCGCCGTCCTGGCCGACCAACACGACGAATGGGCCATCGCCCGCCGCTATGTCTCCGAAGCATCCCTCGCCGAACTCAACGACACCGGCCATACTGACACCCAAGCCTCACTCGAGGCCTGACACCGAGCATCAGCCGCTCACCAAATCCCCACCACTCCACGGGACGCAATCTTCGCGCCCGCTCGATAACATTCGGCTTCGAGCCCGACGGAGCGCAACGCTACGGCACCACCCGAGCGCTGACAAACCCCGGCCCCAGATATGGGATCATCGAGCGTGGCTACGCTTCGCCTTCGCCGCCAGATCTACGAATGGAAGGCTCGGCTCGGCTTCCACGGGTGGCGCCACGGCTCCGTCCAGCACTGGTTTCAGCTCCTCGTTCGAGGATGATGGAGGCCTCAACACCCGAGCAAACGTCATCCTCCGTGGTCGGGTCGACGGACCTCCTGACCGATCTCGACGACCCTCGCACTACGGCACCGATGCAGTGCCCGAGAACACCGGGCGGCCGCTGTCGGTCGCCACCGACGGTGAGGTGCAGGCTCTCAAGGACCCGCAGCCAGTCTTCTGCGCGAAGATGAATCGGTGCCCATCGAGCCGACCACGAGAACGGACCAGCTGGTCATCGAGATGGTTTGCCGACGATCGTCTGACGCTCACCGAGCCGATCCGTCGCAATCAGCAATCGGTATCGACATCGACCTGCGTGCCCTCCACTCGGCTGGTATGAGGCGACCGAGCCCGACGTCTTGGCGTGAAGCCTGTCGTCGGAGTCAATCGGGTACTCGCTCGAATCCCAGGGCGTCGCTGATCTCATCATCAATGGTCCGAAAGCTGTGCAGTCCGTAATCGCCGACCGGCTCTACCGGACCGGTTAGAGGGTTCGAGTACTCGTCGAAGTAATCTCCGTTCCACCGGACGAAACAGTGCTGGTCCAGCGCGTCGCAGGCATCCAGCGGCACGTTTTCGATTGTCTCAAACAAGCCTTTGTTCCACCCCTGCCTGTTCGTCATGATTGGCGGTAACAACAACTGGCTCGGGCGAAGCTCCGCTCGGTCAGGAGTCGCCATGTATTGTGATCGGCCCCGGTAGATGTACAGCAACAGCACGCCTTCCATCGGCTTGATCACGGCATCGGCTGAGATGACTCGGCCGAACAAATACTGCTCATCAGGCATCAACATCGCGAAGAGGTCGCCGGGCCGCTGCGTTTTACGGGAGGGTGTCAGGATTTGAAGGTTCGTCACATCAATACCCGTTGGCCCGGAGCCAGGCCTCGCCCCAATCGACCGCATCCTGATAGTAGGAACGCCGAGGACTGATTGAGTTGACCTTTTCCGAAAATCCCGGATTGCGCTCGATCAATGCCTGCTCGATAGCACGAGCCTGGCCGCGTGGCACCGGATCTGTTGTAACCGGATCCAGAATAAACCGGTCGATGCCGTGCTCACGCTGCCTGCGTTCAACATCGTAGGTGATGCCCACGTAGACTCGACTGCGATCAGAAACCCCGAGGTACACATATGTCGGCAGCCCCCCGGCGAGCTCATCTGGGATGGGTTGCGCTGGGCCGGTGGAACATGCATCTCCGAAGCTCGACC
This sequence comes from Acidimicrobiales bacterium, assembly GCA_965216675.1. GTDB lineage: Bacteria > Actinomycetota > Acidimicrobiia > Acidimicrobiales > SZUA-35 > JAHELU01. The sequence goes on from CBDCGK010000003.1 coordinate 428,107, forward strand.
CGCAGCCGAAACTCCCTCCCCCGAAAGTCGACCCGCAGCCGGAACTCTTTCCTCCGAAGCTCGACCCGGATCCGAAGCTATCGCTCAAGCAGAAGCTGTCGTCATCAGAACTTCCCGCTGTTGACCCACGTCTCTTCGGGCAGGATTTGTTCGATCACATCCCAGTGCTCGACGATCTTGCCCGATTCGATTCTGAAGAGGTCGATCACGGCCATATCGGTCCCGCCCAAGGTCATCTTCGAAAGCGCGGCGACAAAGTCACCGCAGCCGATGACCTTGTGGATCTCGTCGTAGGCCATCGACGTCCCCTCCGCCGCCAGACCGGCGACGAAGGCGGTGAGGCCATCAATCCCATCCGCGATATCGGGGTTGTGTTGGATGTAGGTGTCAGCGGAGATGTAGCGCGACAGCTCGCCGAAATCGCCCCCGACCAAGACGTCCAGGAGAAAGCTCCGCACGAGTGCCTTGTTCTCCTCGGTGCGGTCGAGATCGGTCGGTTCCGTCGGACCGTCGACCTGGGTGTTCCCGGACACGGTCTCGTCGACCATCTCGGTGATGATGTCCCAGTGCTCGATCAACATCGCGTCGTCGTCGGTGTCGAAGATGTCGGCCGTCACGTATCGGTATTCTCCTCCGTTGAGGCTCTGCACCACGTGGAGGAACACGTACTGACCGTCCTCGAATCCTCGGACGATCTCGATGTCACGAACGGGATTGCGTTGGACGAATTCGGCGAAGAACTCGATGAACCCCTCCCTGCCGTCGCGTACAGGGGTCGAGTGTTGAGTGTAGCGGCTGCCGGAGTACTTCGAGATTGCTTCGGCGTAGTTGCCGTCGCGGATCGCTTCGAGATACAGGGCCTTGGCATTGTCGAGGCGGAGCCCCATGGTGTTTCCTTTCATCGGGATCGGCCGGTCGGTTGGTGACGGACAACGTGTCGATCATGCTGGCATCACTGGCCCGGACACGGAAGGTGCAGACCCGACTGCAACTAGTACAAAGTTGACAACTGTCGGTCACTTCAACCGCTCGGCGCCGAATCCTCGCTCACGAAGGTCGACGCGGAACCGAGACGGCAGGCCGCCGTCGTGGCGGACGAAGAACTTGTTGAAGTTCGATGCCTCGTCGAACCCGAGTTGCTGACCGACCCGCCCGACCGGAAGGTCGGTGTGGGCCAGGAGGCGCTTCGCCTCCAGCATGATCCGCTCGTCCAACACGCCCTTGGCGGTCAGGCCGGTCACCCGGAGGCACGCTCGGGACACGGTCCGTTCCGAATAGCCCAGATCCCTGATGAACCAACGGGCGTCTCGACTTCGACCCAAGCTGCTTTCGACCGCCCGTCGGAACGCCACGTATGCAGGAGGCGGATCGGACGTCGCGGCGACCGGGGCGGCCCGTTCGAACAGACCGATCAGGGCCGAGAACAGATCCGCGACAAGGCGAACCGACACGGGGTCGGCGCTGAACCGCCGCTGCTCGCGCTCCAACGCCGCTACCAAATCGACTGCGGTTGTCATCGATGATTCGTCGAGATCCCGATGCGAAGCCTCACCCGAAAACCATGCCGCCGTCCGGCACAACTCAGCTCCGGCCAACACGACGTCAGCATCCACCCCGCTCCCGGCATGCCATTGTTGCACCTGCCCGGGACGGACGAACACCAAACGACCGGCACGCAGCTCGACCTGGTCGAAATCAACCGAGTGAAAGCCGCCACCGCCGTAGGTGACGAACAAGATCCCGAACGACGGTCGCTGCGCGGCGGCAACATGAAGCGGACCCATCCGCTCCACGAGTTCTCGGTATCCAACCACTTCCACCGGTGGCCCACCGGCGATCGGACTCGCGAATCCGACGTCTTGCACCTCGGCCGACACCCCACCCAGACTACGGCGGGGCCTGCCGGTGCACTGATCGCCGGCGCCGTTCTCACCGGCCGATCAGGTGGTCACAGTGCCCAGGATGCGGCTGAAGAGTTGCTTGACGGTATCGACAGCGGTGTCGGTGTTGGTCTGGTGGAAGCACGGTCCGATGTATCCGTTGAGCAGGAACTCGACCACGACACCGATGTCGAGTCCGTCAAGACGGAACTCCCCGGCGTCGATGCCATGTTGGATCAGCTCCGCGAGCAGTTCTCGGGCCGCTTCGAGAGGTTCGTCGCTTTCGGTCGCAACCGTATGAAAGACAGCGTGGTAGAGCCCATGGTGATCGAATTCGAAACGCATCCAGTGCTCGACGACGGCACTGACGCGCTCTGCCCAGGAGAGCGTGTCGTCGCCGACGATTTCGCGCGGCCCGGCAAGCATGCGCTGCCACACGTCCGCTTGGAGGCCGGCCAGGAGTTCGTCGCGTGAGGCGAAATGCAGGTAGATCGAGCCTTTGGCGATTCCGGCTGCTTCGGCGACCTTCGCAATCGAGGCGCGGTCGAGACCCTCGCTGACGGCAAGCTCGGCTGCTGCGTCGAGGATCTGCCGTCGGCGGACTTCCGGACTCTGGAAACGTCCCTCGGGCGGGATCGCCGACCTGCGTGCCATGAGGCACAGCATAGCCGGGTTGCGCTACGACTGACCATCGGTCATACTCGAATGACCAACGGTCAGTCGATTGGATCGTTGCCCGAGTGGACCGGATACCCCGGCCCGTCGACGAAACGAATATTGCCATGCATTTCGAAGTCGCTCTCATGGGATTGGCAATCCATATCCTCGTGTGGGACAAGCTGCCCGAGTGGGGCAGCTGGTTCTCCCGGATCATCGAAGCGCTACCCAAACCCGCACGCCACCTCTACGAGGGCTGGCGCTGCGCATACTGCTTCGGATTCTGGATCTCACTCGGCCTACATGCCTTCACCGGACTGTGGACCCTGACCACCCTCTCAGCCATCAGCTCCCGTGCCGGGTTCGGCACCCCCATCGCGTGGTTCCTCGACGCCTTGGCCGCCGGCACGATCATCTTCATCGCACGTCACGCTCTCGGCACGCTCAGCTGGGGCGCCGCCAAGGGCTACCTCGCCAAGCAGGAGCTCATGGCCGCCTTCGCCGAACCCGACCAGGGCATCCGAGCCGGAGCAAACTCATGAGCGCCACCGACAGGAATCGGCCTCACCACCGTCCCTCATCGAACGGCCTGGTCGCTGTCGCTTCGCACCTGTGGGGCTCCGACGTGCATCAGGCAGCCGTCGACCACCTCGACCTGCGAGCCGGCGAACACGTCGTCGACCTCGGCGCCGGACTCGGCCCGGCAACCATCCATGCATCACAACGGGTCGGAGACACGGGACGGGTCTCGGCGATCGACCCGTCCCGACTGATGAGGATCGCAATCCGCATCCGCAGTGCGCTCTGCCGGCACCGACGCCGGATCGCCGTTCAAGACGGAGCCGCCGAGGCCCTCCCCCTCCCCGACCGGAGCATCGATGCCATCGTTGCGCTCAACATCGTGCACCTGCTCCAGGACAAACAGGACGCCGCCAACGAACTGGGACGAGTCCTCAATTCAAACGGTCGGATCCTGTTCGTCGAAGAGGACCTCGGGCACCCCCATCACCGATTCCACCAGTCCGGCGGACATCACGGTCCACACGCCGGGCTTGCCGCCGGCGTCGACACCATGGCTGACGCACTGAACGCTGCGGGGCTCACCGCCTCCTCCTCGAGCGTCGACCTGTTCGGCGGCCAGCCGGCGCTGCTCATCACCGCAACCGTCACGCCAACCGGAGCGTCCAACTGATGTCGGACCGCACTCGCAAGCTGTGGGAAAAGCAGACTAGGCTCGTCGGCGATCGAACCGGGCTCTTCGGTGCCATCGCTGAGGTCGCAGACGCGAAGACCGTCCTGTACCCGGGGTCCTATGTCGACCTCACACCATCAATCATCTGGCCAACGGTGACCTACGTCGATGTCGACCGACGAGCCCACCAGTTCTTCTCCGACGCCGCCGGCGTCGGCGAACTGATCCTGCGACACGGCGTCGACCCCGACACCCGGGCCGTGCGATTCATCCCCGCCGACTACACCGACCCCCTCGACATCGCCGACAAATCCGTCGACCTCCTGGTCTCGCTGTACGCCGGCTTCGTCTCCGAACACTGCACCCGGTACCTGCGACCGGGTGGATTCCTGTTTGTGAACTCCAGTCATGGGGACGCCGCCATGGCCTCGCTCGACACCCGGTACCGTCTCGCCGGCGTCATCGTCTCGCGACCCAGCGGCTACAGCGTCCGACAGACGGAACTCGACACCTACCTCGTGCCGAAACGAGACATCAACGTCACCGCTGAGTTGCTCCGCAAGACTGGGCGAGGCATCGCCTACACGAAGTCACCCTTCGCCTATCTCTTCGAACGCATCGAGTAGCAGCACCGGCGCAGCTGTCATGCTTGACAGGCTGCGGAAGCCCACCGGTCACCGTCGGGTGTCACATCGTGGACTCGAGGTCGGGTGGCGAACGCTGCGGCGACGGACCCAATGTGCTGAGCGCTGCGTCAGACTGGCTACTTCTTCTTGCTCTTTTTCTTGGACTTGCCCTTGGCGTTTTTCTTGCCGGACTTCTTCGACTTGCCCTTCGAATCCTTCTTGCCCGACTTCTTGGACTTGCCCTTCGAGTCCTTCTTGCCGGACTTCTTGGACTTGCCCTTCGAGTCCTTCTTACTCTTCTTCTTCGAGCCCTTCGAGTCCTTCTTACTCTTCTTCTTCGACTTGCTCATCGAATCCTCCTCCGTAGATGCGGATTCGGAACGATCGGAAGGTGTTTCGGACTCCGGCTTCTCGTCAACGTGTTCATCGGGCGCCGGCTCCGTTGGTTCGGTCTCCGCCGATTCGCCGACACCGCTCGGCTCGGCGGTGCCGACCTCCGCTACAACCTCGGCCTCGGGCTCGGAGGCAGGGGGGTCGTCCGCAACACGAACGGCCTCTTGTACCGACTTCAGCAGCACTGCCTTCGTCATACCAGATCGACCGGGGATGTTGTGGAGCTGAGCCAGGCGATAGAGCTCGGCGCGGGTCAACTGTGCGAGAGAATCCTGCATCCTCTCAACATAGCGGTTGGTCGGAGACCAGCTGGCCCCATCCACCACCTTCTGACCGCTTCAACGTCGTGGCGCAGGACGGCGATCCGGCTGATCTCTGACCCGGGCACCGGACATCGTTGTCGATACCGCCACCAACGCCACAAGCATCTCCAGTCGAACAGTCGGCATTCCACGCCCCGGACGGCTTCGATCACGTCGGAGCAGAGTTCTTGCGCAGGTAGCGGACGAGGTGGGTTGAGAAGGTGACCGGCCACGGGACGGGTTCCACTAGCCGGCGGACGAAAGCCTGAGCTGCGGGCGCTCGGGTGGTGTCGGCGTTGCGGAGAACCCCAACTCCGTGGCGATGTCGATGTCGACGGTGGCCCCGGGTTCAACTCCGTAGAACGTGTCGGTATTGGTGATGACCGGGCCGACGCCGATCGAGCTTCCGGGCAGGAACCCGTCGAAGACCTTCACGTACCACGTGCCGTTGGGAAGTCCGGTGAGGTAGGCGACATGGTCGTCGTCGACGGTCCAGATGTGCGGCGGCGTGATCGTTCCGGTCTGTTGAACGACGTGGATCTCCGCTTCGGCCGGTGCGCCTGCGAAGTTCACGGCGACCGCCATTTCGCATCCGTCCCCGATCATTTCCTGATGGACGAGTGTGTCGCCGTCGCGGAGGACCTGGAAGCCCGCCCAGCACGGATCGAGTTCGATGGTGAAGTCGATCCCCTGCTTGCCGGCCGCCTCGAGGTCGGCGACCTGGAGTACGAGCTGGTCGATGACCGGTTCGTGGTTGTCGATGACGGCGGAACTGTTGGCGAGGCTCCACAGCACGACCGCTTCGTCGCAGTTGGTGACACCGTCGTCGGCGACGCTGATCGTGCCATTGCCCGACTCGTCGAGTTCGACGTCGAAATACTTCGCCTGCAGTGCGGTACAGGCCGGCGGTCGCGATGTGTAGCCGCCGGGACCCTCACCGACGGGACGGGCCGATGCGGGACCGGCGGTTCCGATGGTGCCTGCGACGATGAGGGTCATGGCGGTGATCGCGGTGCGAATCGCTGTTCGAATGGATGTGGACATGGTGAGATCCCTTCCGGGTGGGGTTTGATCTGTCAACCGTCCTGACATCCCAATCGCCTGGGCCTTACCGGTTTTTCGGTCCTTTCTCTAGAGCAGATGACAGAGGCGACGGGCCTCGTAGATACCGGCGGCAATACCGCGACTGGCCACGGCATCGCCCACGCGAATGAGGAGGAAGCCGTCACCGGTCGTGGGTTGCGGTGCATCGCTGGTCAGTGCTGTGATGTCGACGATCCCTCCGTTGCTCGACGCCTTACGCAAGCTCATGTAGGGCTCGTCGTTCGGCACCACCCCGTGCTCGAAGACGATCGTCTCCGACTACTCACTTGTCGCCACCGGTCGCAATGAGTTGCTCCTCCACCACCACGCTGGCGCGAACTGTGATCGTGTCGTCGAGTTCGTCACTGAGCTGCTCGGCCAATTCGGCGACGTCGGGCAACCCGACGGATGGACCGATGACGATCGCGGAGACGACGCCGTCGTTGAGATCGGCTTCGACCAGCCGGTGTCCGGTGTCGTCAGGAATCCACGCCTCGATGGCGTCAACCACCGTGTCCTGTTCGAGGGCATCGCCCGCAATCTGTGCGCTGTTGAGCAGCAGACTGCCGACCACGAGAATTGCCATCGTGGTGACCGCACCAAGCGCGACGCGAACCCGGTCCCCGCTGCCGACCGCGTGATCGACCGGCGTTACTCCGGTCAGGATGAAGGTCAAACCGCCGACGACGATGATCGCGATCATGTTGGTGGCGAACAGCAGCAAGGCTCCACTTCCCGCTTCGAAGTCACCTTGTGACCAGGCGATGCCAACGACGGTCAGCGGCGGAACAAGCGAGATCGCGATGGCGACACCGGGGAGTGAGTCAGACACGTCCGGGCGCGAAAGACCGTAGGCACCGGCCGCACCAGCAGCGATTGCCGTGATCAGGTCGAGGGTCGTCGGGCTGATCCGGGCGAGGATCTGTGTGTTCGTCGCTGTGTCGATATTGGCCGGCACGATGAGGCCGAGCAGGACACCGATGCCGATGGCGAACACGATTCCCGACAGCGCAATAAGGGTGGCCCGAAGCAGTCGGTTGGGCCAGCCCATGACCAGGCTGATCGCCATGCCCATCAGCGGCGTCATCAGCGGTGCAACGAGCATTGCGCCGATGACGACTGCGGTCGAGTCGGTGATCACCCCCATCGATGCGATGACCGCAGCGAACCCCATCAGGGCGAAAAACCGGATGATCCGCAGTCGAGTCGTCGGGCCCTCGTAGAGGATCTTGGCGTACAAGTCCCGCCGAGCGTCGAGTGACTTCGGCCGATCGCGTAGCCAGTTCAGCACCAGGTCGGTGGTGTCTCGATAGTTCGCCACCCCCTCGGTGCGCCCGTCGAGTGAGACAAGCAACACCAGCAGGCACAGTGCGACCAAGAGGAGCGCTCCGACGGCCACCACGAAGGACAACAACTCACCGGTGAGCACGATCAGGAGCAGAGCCAGAGCAGCGACCACACTCAGGAATGGAAGTCGGCTCCAGTCGCGGTCATCGCTCCGCAGCTGTTCGATGATTGAACGGGCGACATAGACCAACAACAGCGCGCCGATGAGCCGACCGACAAAGACCACCGAACGATCAGGATTGAGGACCAGGAACGCGCCAACGGCGAGCGTGACCAGCGGCCTCGGGACCGATCGGGCCCTGAAGCCAGCGCGTTGCCACGCCGCCCGAAACCCGACGACGGCCACCCAGATCAACCCGACGCCGACCAACCGAACGAGCAGACGGTCGGTGCGATCTGGCCACACCAGCAACGCCAGGCCGAACACCAACCCGCCGAGTGCCCGGAGCACGACCGAACTGGTCAGGAGCCCGACGTCGATCGGCGCCAATCGGAACGACGTGCCTTCGCTGCTGTCAAGGAGGTCGTCGTTGGTGGTCAGCGACTCGTCCGATGCTGTCATCTCAGTTACTCACCTGCAGGCTGACGGCGAGGTTGGCCGGCTGGAGTTCGGCAGGTTTGCCGGCGACACCGGCCAAGGTGTCGAGCATCGTCTCGAGCAGTCGCCGCAGGTCCGCCCCGTCGCTCGGACCTAGCGCATCGAAGAGTTCAGCCTCCGCTGTCACATGAGCTCGTGCGGCCTCGATGGCCTTTGCCTCACCGGCGTCGGTCAGCATCACCTGGGTGGATCGACGATCGTCGGGATCGGGCCGTCGCTCGACGAGTCCCGCCTGTTCGAGCCGATCGAGCCGATGCGTCATCCCGGCCGGCGACAACATGCCGATACGGGCCAGCACCGACGGCTTGCTCATGCGGTCCGGAGCATGCAACAGCGACGCCAGCACGTCGAACTCCCCCGCTGACAGCCCTACCTCGGCGAACACGGCCTCGATGTGCTTGTGCCCCAACGCCGCAACCCGGCTGAACAACAGCGCCGTCCGCATCGTCACCACATCCAAATCAGGCACAACCCGGGCCCAGCCCTCAATTGCGTCATCGATCCGGTCACGCTCGTCCATGGGCTCTACCGTAAGAATCCAGTACTACGGTGTCAAATAGTTCGGCACCGAACCAATGATGGAAGAGTCCCCTGGTGGAGCCAGATCGTCAGGAGCACAAACCGATTGGCACCCTGTCCGGCGGCGGCACCACCAGACGGATGGGCACGACGACGCCATACTCGACTACGTGCGTCCGCTCCTCGGGAATCGCCATCCGAACAAACACCAAGACGTAGACAGTGATGACGCCGAGAGCGATCCCGACCTCCACGCCGCCCGGGCGCACACTGAAGCCCAGGGCCATGATCGCCAACAAGATCAGAACGAAGGCGCCGCCAAAGGCGGCGTCGGCGAGGTCACGGCGGTCGGCTCAGCGCGACAGCCACGCTGAAAGGCGGCTGGTGAGCCACGGCATCACCAACCACGTCAAGATCGCGACGCTCACCATGTTGCCGATGAGGATGTCGACGGCGAGCGGCGGGTCGGGAATGATCCAGTCGTCGATCAGGGTGAGCAACAGCACGGTCGGATATAACGCCAGCAACACGACACTCGCCTGCTTCCAACGTTTCGTCGTCCCGCTGTGGCCGAGGTCGAACCAGCCTCCGAATCCGCCAACGACGTTGACGGTGTGCGGCGCCTCGACGAACGGCTGCATACGTTCGATGATCTCCGTCCGCTGTTGCGATGACAGCCATGCGTCGAGATTGGCACGGCCGTCGAAGGTGAAGACGACGACATGGTCGTCCTGTGTTCCCGGGATCGGCTCGAACAGCTCGGCACGAACGAAACCAGGGGCCCGGGACATGGCATCGTCGATCTCGTGCTGCAACACGAGGTACTCATCGCGACGGTCCGGCCGCACCCGTACCGAGATGATCGCGGTCACGGGGTCGATGTCACGTTTCAGCACAACGACCTGTTGGCGGGCGGCCCCGTCGACCAGCGCTTCGCCTTCGTCGATCAGCGCAGTGCGTTCAGGGGATGCGACCCAGTTGTCCAGCTGTTGGGAGGTCTCGAATCGGTACACGACGACCCATTCGAACGGATCGTCAGGCTGCGGCTGCTGAACCTCGGCTCCGACAAATCCGGGCGCCCGTCGTGCCTGGTCGATCAGCCGTTCGAGCCACGACGCAAACTGTGACTCGCTGCCCGGCCGGGTCCGCCGAGCGACGATCACCGTGGGTGTGGTCATGTCCAGAGCCATGCGGTCCTCTCAATGAGACTGATCGTTTCAACCCTCTTCGCGCCAGCCCAACCGTAGCCCGGTGCTGACCTCCCGATATCACGTGCGGTGCCCGCTCGCGTTGTTTCGGCTCGGAAGACCTCGCGCGCGACCGAACACCGATCCGGGCCGACGGAGCCGCGCTGATCTTCGGCCACAACCCCGACCAGTGGCGTGTCATCGAACGAGATGGCCTTACCGCCATCTAACCGGAGCCCACACCGGGCTCGACCTACTCCGCCATCGGCGGACGATTCCGAGGCGGACGGCGACGGCGGTGGCTTCGAGTTTGGAGTGGGCGCCGAGCTTGTTGAGGACGTGCTGCATGTGATTGCGCGCGGTGTTCACGCTGAGCGAGAGTCGTTCGGCGATCTGTTTGTTGGTCAGGCCTTCAGCGGCGATGCGGAGCACTTCGAGCTCCCGGTTGGTCAGGCGGGAGGCGGGCCCGGTCCGATCACCCCCCATCAATCATCGCACCATGTCGGGTGACACCGGGGTCTCCTCGAGGTCATGAAAACCAAGAACCGCAGGGCGGTTCGATCGTCAACATCTCCTCGATCGCCGGCCTCGTTGGTATCGAGAACCTCGCCGCCTACAACGCCTCGAAAGGGGCGGTGAGGTTGTTCACCAAATCGGCCGCACTTCACGCTGCGACCGCCGGCTACAACATCAGGACCAACTCGGTGCACCCCAGCTGCACGTGATCGACGGCGGTATCACCGCTCGATAGCGAAGCCAGAGGCCCGGGGCGACATGTGGTATCCAACCGATGTCGTTTCGAAGAGAACTTGACCAGGCCCGATGCCGCCATCCTCGGGGCACGACGATTGGTGGGCCATACTGAGATTCGTGCCTTCGAGTGCCCCCGTATCCGCCGGGGGGCAGGCCTCCGACCTGATCGGTCGTACGGAAGAGCTCGCGCAGCTGTCCGACGTCGCCGATCGGGCCGTCGAGGATGTCGCCCAGATGGTGTTGTTGTCCGGCGACGCCGGTATCGGCAAGAGCCGCCTCGTCGGCGAGTTCGCCGCCCGGTTGGAACAAAGCGGGTGGAGTACCCACCTGGGGCACTGCATCGAGTTTGCCGATCGCCCCCTTCCTTTTGGCCCGATCGTTACGATCCTGCGATCCTTGCTCGTCGATGGCCCCGGCGACGTACGGCACATGATCGGCCATCACCGTGCGGACCTCCGCACCTTGCTCCCCGAACTCGGGGGTGACGGCACCGCGGGGGCGTCGTTCGCAGGCGACGTCGACCGCCTGTTCGACGCCATCGCGACGACACTGGCCAAAGCCGCACGAGACCGTCCGATCGCAGTCGTCGTCGAAGACATCCACTGGGCTGACTCCGCCACCCGAGACCTCCTCGCATGGCTCGTTCACAGCCTCGGCAGAGCCGATATTCTCCTCGTCGCCACCGAACGGACCGGTGCGGTCGCCCGCACCCATCCGCTGCGTACCTGGCTGGCCGAGCAGCGACGAGTACCCAATGTGACCTCAATTCTGCTTCGCGGCCTGTCGCGACCCGAGTTGGAAGAGCAGGCGTGGGGGATCCTGGGCCATCGGCCCGACACCCCGCTCGTGGAAGATCTGGTCGAACGCACCGGCGGCAATCCGTATTTCGCTCGCGAGCTCTTGATCGCTCACAGGGACGGCATCGATTCGCTGCCGTCATCGCTGGCCGAGTTTCTCACGAGCCGCATCGAGCGGCTGGCCGACGACGAGCGAACGGTGCTACGGGCCACCGCAGTGGCCGGCGGCGGTGTCACTCACTCCATGCTCGCCGCCATGTTGCCGGAGCTTGCCATCGACGGGATCGTGCGCAACCTGTTCGATGCATCGGTTCTCGTCAGGGACGGATCTGCGTACACGTTCTGGCATGCGCTGCTTCGCACAGCGATTCTGGACGATCTTCTTCCCTTCGAGGCCGCAGATCTGCACCGTCGAGCTGCCGAGGCGATCGATGCCGATCCGTCCCGCGGTTCGTCACCGAGCGATCTCGCCAACCTGGCCTTGCATTGGGGCAACGCCGGCGATCCTGAGCGGAGTCTCGTCACCGCAGTCGAGGCGGCGGCAGCCTCCGCCGCGGTTGCGGCCTATGAGACAGCAGCCGAAATGGCGTTGCAAGCACTTCGGGCGTGGACTGCGGTGGACGATCCCGTCGAGCTCACCGGCCATCGACGAGATCAGCTGCTGTTACGAGCCGCCGAGTGGTTGTCCAACTGCTATCGGAGCGCCGAGGCCGCGGACTTGATCGCCGAAGCGCTGGCCGGCTGGGCCGCCTCCCTTCCCGCCAGTCGCCGCGCCCTCGTGCTCGCGCAGGTGGCGCCGACGCTGTTTCACCTCGGTCGTCCGATCGAAGCGGCTGAACTCCTGGCCGAAGCGGAGCAGCTCATCGGCGACGAGGTGTCGCCCGAGTCGGCCCAGGTGCATCATCGAGTATCAAAGCAAGCCATCCTCGACGGCCAGCTCCGCCCGGCACTGGAGGCCGCCGATCGGGCCATCGCGATCGCCGAAGCCGAGGGGCCCGCGGTGGTCCTGGTCGAGGCGCTCACGACCAGGGCTCTCATCATCGGGATCACTCAAGAGCTCGAGGCCGGCGTGGCGTTGGCCCGGGAGGCACGTCGACTCGCTCTGGCCGAAGGTCTCGTGTCTCAGGTGGCCAACACCTACCGGACTGAAATGCTCATCTTCAACTTTCGCCATGGGCGGACACAATCCTGCCTCGACGCGAGCGCGCAGGGGCTGGAATACGCCGACCGTCACTGCGGCCCACGCTGGCGGGCGGAGTTCACACTCGACCTCTGCTACGGGTACATCGAAGCCGGCCGGCTCGACGACGCACGGCCGTTGCTGGACGAACTCCTGACCAGCAGGCTCGATGACCTCCGTCGGCTGACGGTGCTCCAGGTCGCTGGACTCCATGCGCTCTCCACCGGTTCGCTCGAGACCGCGGCGACGTTCCTCGCCGACGCTACCCGAATCGCCGATCAGTACCAGTCGGCGCAGGAAACCGGCTATCAGAATCGCCTACTCGCAGAGCTCGCTCGACGACGGTTGCGGCTGGACGAAGCCAGGGAGCGCATCGACTGGGCCCTCAAGCTCCAGCTGGCGAGCGACAACGTCACCTACACCCGTGATTCGATCGTCGAGAAGGTTCGGATCGTCAAGGCCTGTGTCGCCCTCGGGATGGACGGCGTCGACGGAATGCTCGCCGAAGCCGCAGAGCTCGTCGACACTTTTGACGGCCCGGGCGAGGCCAACACCGCCTTTCGATCGCTCATGGAGCTGGAGCTGGCCTCGATCCACGATCCGATCGACCCCGAGGCCGCCACCAAGACGATCGGGCTGCTCGAGTCGTGCGGTTTCGGCTACGAGGCCGCCCTGGTCCGCCTCCTGTTGATCGACGGACTGATCGCATCGGGAACTCATCGGTCCCGATTGGAGCGCGAGACCGTCGAGCTGGCCGAGATCGCGACATCATGCGGCATGTCCTGGATCGCGGAACGGGTTGCGTCGCTGGCGAAGGTTGCCCGACTGAAAGTCGATGCGGAGCACAAGACCGCGCCGGCCACGCAGTCCACGAACAGGGTGGCGTATCCTCACGGCCTGACCGAGCGGGAGGTCGACGTGTTGTCTCTCCTCGCCGAAGGCCTCACCAACAAAGCCATCGGACAGCGACTCTACGTCAGCCCCCGCACCGTCAGCACCCACGTGTCAAATCTGTTGGCGAAGCTCGGTGTCACCAACCGTGGCGAGGCCGCCGCCGCCTACCACCGGCTCGGCATCGAGTCGCTCGGCGACCGCGACCAGGAGTCCGCTCGGCAATCGATCGCCGGCGGCCCTCCGGTATGACGTAGCAGGAGCTACGTCATCGTCGTGATCGCAAATACGTCATCCAGCGGATCCGCTTCGACGCGAAAGGCCCCATAGTGGGGTTTGAGCCTGACGAACTCTCCACAACGAATCCAGCACGATGAAGCGTGCGGGACCGACCGAATTGGCCGGGCAACATGGTTGAGGATCCAGCCCTGGATCGGCGATATGGGCACCAATGATCTCGAAGGCAGCGCCCCACCGCAACCTTCGATCGAACGTGACGAGAGGCCTCGGGTTTCGGCGAGCCAAGGCCTCTCGTCACGAATCAGTTCGTCAGTAGGTCAACTCCAGGATCCTCCGGCCACCGCCGTTCGACCGGCGAGATCCTCTGCTTCGTACCCGCTGCTCCCGACGGCTACCGCCAGGGCGAGCGCCAGGGAGAGGACTACTGCTGCGACGCCGCGCTTGATGGACATTGTTCGACACCTCCTGTGGGTCTTGGGCGTAGACAGTGGGCATCGCCCAGACTCCTCCCACGGGTGGCGCATCGGTGCGCCGGAGGATTCTCGTCCCGGTCTATCGAGTCTGCGGGTTATGCGGACTATCGACAGCCGTCGTCGAGAACTTGAGAAGAATTGCGCTCGAGACTGCATCCTGTTCCTGTGGGGCTCACAGAACTCACTCGACGAAGCCCCGGCCGACGAGCGTAAAACGCTCTAACCAGCGCTTCGCGGACTCCATCGTCGATTGCACCGATGAGTGCTTGCGGCAGCCGTCCTGTTCTGTCGACGAGCCACTCACGGTCGACCAGCTCCAGCACGAGCGGCACCGCTACAGAATCCTCTGGCAACCCGGTGACGGTCGACTCGAGCAAGACATTGCCGGCAAGACCGGCTCGACGACGCTTATCGAGATCGACCCGGTGTGAACGGACTCAAAACCCTGTGGGTATCGGAGACTTGCGCGTGGGCGCTGACCGGGGTCGATGGCGCCATCCTGGATGCTCGTGTTCCAGACTGCACCCTCGACCGCAGACCCGGTGGCAGCCTGAACGTTCCGCCGGCTACCAAGACCTCGCCCAAGGAGCAGTTGGCAAAGATTGCCAAGGAGTTCGACGCGATCACGACCGCCGCGAACTGAGAGCTGCGCTGATCGAAGGGGCCCGCTCCCCTATCGCCGGCACCGCCTACTTCGCCTCGCTGCGAAAGCGGGCTCGCACCGAAGCCTGATCAGCGAAGAGCTCGGGCCATGCACGCTCGCCTCCGGGCCGCCGCCACCGCCGATATAGAATCTGCTGTCGACTACTACCGCGACAATGCCGGCATCGACTCGGCAGCTGATTTCGTCGACGACATCGAATCCGCCATCTCCCACCTGACACGGTACCCGGGCAGCGGATCGCTCCGATTCGGCTACGAACTCGAAATACCAGACCTCAGGAGCTGGCCCCTCCGCAAGTTCCCCCATCTGATCTTCTGCCTACCCGGCAACGACAACCTCGACATCTGGCGAGTACTCCACGCCAAACGCGACATCCCCACCCATCCACTCGGCCCCGAATGACCGCCGGACCTGCGCATTCCGGCGACGTTCGTCTCGTCGATCCCAACCGCGTCGACGAGCGCACGGTCCCCATCGAGACTTCAGCTGTTCGCAGCCGACTCTGAAGGCCGCAAGGCGGTCTACAACGAACGCAACCTCGAAGTCTTCCACCACGACGACGGACGCATGCAAGTCACCGCCGGGCCCGACGTCTGTACTAACGAGTGTGTCGTAGGGGCGTCTGCAACCCATAACCCCCGGCATCGGAGCCGCAGGATAGAGCTCTGGGCAGCATGAACGATGGTGAGGTGTGCCGCCCGTTCCCCCACGAGGGACCGCGCACACCGGCGAGGTTGAGGCCCATCCTCAGCCCTGGAGGTGGCCGGCGATCTGAACTGGTGCCACACCGACGAGTAGGCGGAGTCCCGGTGACGGCACCCGGGTGGGCTCAGCCGGCATCGGCGGCGAAGTTGATCTCCATTTTCTCGGAGTAGTACACTCCGAATTATGCGGATCTCGTCCACTGTTGAGTCGGCGCTTCATACTTGCGTGGTACTCGCAGCCGTCCCCTCGGGCGGATCGCTCCCGGTCGGGAGATTGGCGGAGTTCCACGACCTGGCGCCCGCGTCGCTGGCGAAGCAACTGCAGCTGCTGACCGCTGCAGACGTGCTCTCCGGTTCGAGCGGTCGCGCCGGCGGCTACCGACTGGCGCGGCCGACTGCCGAGATCACCGTGCTCGACATCGTGCTCGCCGTCGACGGCCCCGAGCCGGGGTTCCGTTGCGCTGAGATTCGCCGCAATGGCCCCTGCAGCGGGGCGTCGATGCGGTACTCCGCGAGATGTGCGATCGCTCGTGTGATGGACGATGCGGAGGCTGCGTGGCGTGCATCGCTCGCCGCACGATCGCTGGCCGACGTCTGCGGGTCGCTGGCTCGGCAGCTCGATCCCCGAATCGCCGTCGCGGCCGAAACCTGGATCGATCAACATCAAAGGACACCAACGTGACAAACCCCAACGAAGCCGTCCTCCTCGAGCACGTCGCGGCCGAGAACCGCCACGACATGGACGCAACCTTGGCCACCGTCCATCCCGATTGCGTCTTCACCGATCAAGCTCTCCAGCTCCGCTGGCATGGACACGACGGAGCGCGCCGCCACTACGACATGTGGTGGAGCGCGTTCGAGAACACCACCGACAAGGGAGGCGTGCTCCACTGGGTCTCCAACGACTTACTGATCGCCGACTCTGCGTTCGTCGGCTGCCACAACGGCACCTTCGCCGGGATCGCTGCCACCGGCCGCACCTTCCGACTCCCGTTTGTCGTGTTCGTCGAGTTCCGCGATGGGCTGCTGCTCACCGAGCGTTTCGTCTACGACCTCAACGGCCTACTCGCCCAACTGGACCAACCGTCATTCGACATCACATCGCTCGAAGCGGATCGATGAGCACGCCCGATCGGCTCCCGGTATTCACGGCCTGGCCCGACGGATTCGAAGCCATGCTGGCACTCGAGTCAACCATCGCCTCCACGGACCTCGAGCCCGGCTTGATCGAGCTGGTTAAGTACCGGGCATCGCAGATCAATCGCTGTCATTACTGCATGCAGATGCACCACGACGCTGCTGTGCGCGCCGGTGTCGACCCCGCAAGGCTGGAGACCCTCGCCGGGTGGTCGGACAACGATGGCTTCGACGCAGGACAACGAGCGGCGCTCGCCCTCACCGACGCCCTGACCGAGCCGATCGGCGAGCTGTCTGATGATCTCCTCGACGGGGCCACCCGGCACTACACCACCGCGCAGATCACCCAGCTCGTCTTCGTGATCGCCACCATCAACGCATGGAACCGCCTCGCCATAGCCGGCAACCTCACACCAGCGCGCCGCTGAAGCGCGCTGGTGTGAGGTCACGTCACCAGACCAGAGCGACAGGATCTGTTCGGCCCATCGTCGGTTCGTCACCCCGAACGCAGGAAGGCTGAAACCCATCATGGTGTCCTCAGCGCTCCGGTAGCTGCCCTCGACGCCGTAGCAGCCTGTCCCGCCCGGAAAGTGGCGCGTGGGAGCTGACCTGGGCTGGTGGCGCCATGCTGGTTGCTCGTGTCTCACATTCTCGACCGACTCCTGACCGAGCTCGCTCGGACTCGTCAGCGAAATCCACCCCGTCGAGCAACTCTCGGCCGCCGCCGAAGCCGAACCGAAGAAGCCCTCCAATGGGCCGAAGACATCAACCAGCGAGGCCTACGCGACGTCATCGCCGACCGCGACCGGCCCTGGCAGACATACGGACCTCCGCTGCTGGCCCTCGACAAGTTCCCGCATCTGACCCTCTACCTAGCCGACGACGACCACCTCGACATATGACGAGTCCTACTCGCCAGAC